>CAZERE010000004.1:38801-51154 GCA_964515365.1 uncultured Phenylobacterium sp.
TCACACACGTCCGAACCCTCAGAAGAATATCAAAGGCGGTGTCGTCGAGCGCGAGGAAGCTGGTCCGTTTCATGAAGTCATGGACCGACAGCCCCGACGCAAAGCGGACGCGGCGACCGGTTGGGAGGACATGATTAGGCCCGGCGACATAATCGCCGATCGCTTCGGGCGTCATCCGGCCCAGGAACACCGAACCGGCATGGCGGACACGCGCGAACAAGGCGTCGGGATCGGCGACGGCGAACTCCACGTGCTCGGGCGCCAGACGGTCCACCAGGGCCGGCGCCTGCGCCAGCGGCGCAAGAATCACGGCCCCATGGTCGCGCCAGGACGCTTCGGCCACCGCGCCGGTGCTTAGGGTGGCGATCTGGGCTTCCACCTCCGCCTCCACCTTGGCGGCGAAATCGGCGTCGTCGGTGATCAGGATCGATTGGGCGGCCGGGTCGTGCTCGGCCTGGGACAGGAGGTCGGCGGCGATCCAGTCGGGACGGTTCTCGGCGTCGGCGACCACGACGATCTCGGAAGGCCCGGCCAGGGCGTCGATGCCCACCACCCCGTAGACCCGCCGCTTGGCCGCGGTGACGAAGGCGTTGCCGGGACCGACGATCTTGTCCACCGGCGCGATCGGCCCCGCCCCATAGGCCAGGGCCGCCACCGCCTGGGCGCCGCCCACCCGCCAGATCTCCGTGACGCCCGCCGCCTTGGCCGCCGCCAGCACCGCCGGCTGCAGCCGGCCGGGCGGAGTGACCATGGCGATGCGGGACACGCCCGCCACCGCGGCCGGCACGGCGTTCATCAGCACGGTGGAGGGATAGGCCGCGCGCCCGCCGGGCACATAGATCCCCACGGCCTCGATCGGCGTCCAGCGCCAGCCCATCTCGACCCCGGCCTCGTCGGTGAAGCGGGCGTCGGCGGGGCGCTGCCGTTCGTGATAGCTGCGGATGCGGGCGGCGGCGAAATCGATCGCCTCGCGGACCTCCTGCGGACAGGCCGCCGCGCCCGCCTCGATCTCCTCAGGCGTGACCCGCAGGTCGGCCTCTGCGATCTCCACCCCGTCGAACTGGGCGCCATAGCGCAGCACCGCCGACAGGCCCTCACCGCGCACGGCCGCCAGGACGTCGCGCACGATGGCCTCGACATCCTCGGGCGTATCGCGGCGCTCGTTCACCAGGGCGGCGAAGCGGACTTCGAAATCGGGGTCGGAAAACAGAAAACGGCGCATGGCGTGGCTATGTAGCGATCCCGGCCGCCGAGCGCCATGGCGCCGCAGCCACAGGGCTGGACCGGCGGCCCTAGGTCTCGTGTCGCGGGGTCCGCGGAGTCGGCCAGGGCTCGGAGACGTCGGCCAGCACGGCCTCGATGCATTCGACCCTGATCTTGAGATCGCCGCCGCCGGCGAAGTTCAGCACCACGGCGCCCCCGGGCGGCTCGGCGTCCGGCTCAAAGGTGATGGCCAGCAGTTCGACCACCGCGTCCGGCGCATCGCGCCGCAGCCGCCGGGCCTCGACCTGCTCCACCGAGCCCAGTTGCAGGGCGCTGCGCACCCGCGAACCGCCACCCGCCTCCCAGCGATAACGATTGAACACGATCGTCAGCAGCCGGCCCTGGGCTTCGAAGCGGATATCGCCGAGCTTGGCCACGGCATCCTGAAGGGCCGCAGAGATCACCGCCAGATCCTCAGCGTCTTCGGCCCGCAGCTTCAGGCGCCCACGGGAAACGTCAGGCATCGGCGGTCATGTCCTCGATCATCTCCGCGCCCTTCAGGCGCCGTATCTTCGCCCCACACGCGCCGAGCTTGGCCTCAAGGCGCTCGAAACCCCGGTCGAGGTGGTAGACGCGGCCCACCTCGGTCTCGCCCTTGGCCGCGAGGCCCGCAATGACCAGGCTGACCGAGGCGCGCAGGTCGGTGGCCATCACCTGGGCGCCGTTCAGGCCCGACACCCCGCGCACCCGGGCCTCGCCGCCCTGGATGGCGATGTCGGCGCCGAGCCGCGCCAGTTCCGGCGCATGCATGAAGCGGTTCTCGAAGATGGTCTCGCGGATCACCGACTCCCCGTCGGCCAGCGTCATCAGGGCCATGAACTGGGCCTGCAGATCGGTGGCGAAGCCCGGATAGGGATCGGTCTCGATGGTCACGGCCTTCAGCCGCTGGCCGCTGCGCTTGATGGTCACGCCGTCGTTGTGATGCGTCACGTCGACCCCGGCCTCCTCCATCTTCTCAAGGAGGTTGGCGATGAAGTCGCTGCGGGTCCTTGTGAGCCGCACCTCGCCGCCGGCCATGGCCGCGGCCAGGGCGAAGGTGCCCGTCTCGATCCGGTCGGGAATGACCGAGTGAGTCGCGCCCCCCAGCCGGCTGACTCCCTGGATGCGGATCACGTCCATCCCCGCCCCGGTGATCCGTGCGCCCATCTTGTTCAGGCAGTCGGCCAGGTCGACGATCTCGGGCTCACAGGCGGCGTTGCGCAGCACGGTCTCGCCCTCGGCCAGAACCGCCGCCAGCATGGCGTGCTCGGTGGCGCCGACGGAGACGAAGGGAAAGGCGATCTCCGCCCCGATCAGGCCCCGCG
Source organism: uncultured Phenylobacterium sp. (assembly GCA_964515365.1). Classification (GTDB taxonomy): domain Bacteria; phylum Pseudomonadota; class Alphaproteobacteria; order Caulobacterales; family Caulobacteraceae; genus Phenylobacterium. The sequence continues at coordinate 41,369 of CAZERE010000004.1, forward strand.
GCGCCTGGGCGTACACATAGCCCTCATGGAGATCGATATGGGCCCCGAGCGCCCGTAGGGCCGACAGGTGGAGGTCCACCGGCCGGGCGCCGATGGTGCAGCCGCCGGGCAGAGACACCTTGGCCTCGCCCGAGCGGGCCAGCAGCGGCCCGAGAACATTGAACGAAGCCCGCATCTGGCGGACCAGGTCATAGGGGGCGATGGCGCTGATGATCTCCGAGGTCTGAAGCACGGTTTCGGCGCCGTCCGGCCCGTCCCGCTCCTCGACCTCGGCGCCCAGACGCATGAGCAGCTTGCCCAGGAACCGCGTATCGGCCAGCCGCGGCATGTTGGTCAGCCGCAGAGGCTCGCTCGTCAGAAGACTGGCGGCCATCAGCTTGATGGCCGAGTTCTTGGCGCCGCTGATGGCGATCTCGCCCTCAAGACGCGCGCCGCCTTCGATGACGATTCGGTCCAATCCCAGCCCCTTTAAGCGCCGCAGCCCTGCAGCGTGAACAACCCAAGTGGCGCTTCTAGCCCGAGGCCACCCCGGCGCAAAGCCGCGCGACTCTCACGAACGCTTGTCATCCTCGAGGGCCGGCGTGTCCGGCGCCTTTGGCGGGGCCTTGCGGCGACGCAGATTGGCGCGAAGAGCCTGGGCGAGCTTGGCCTCCCGATCGTTGGGCGAGGGTCTAGACTTGTCCGGCGAGCTCATGACGATGGCTTGCGGCCGGGGTCTCGTGAGGTCAAGTCCGAGAAATCCGGATTTGGGGGCTTCACGCGGCCCGTTGGGTTGGCTATAGCCCCCGCCTCGCCTTTCGCCGCCGTAGCTCAGTGGTAGAGCGCATCCTTGGTAAGGCTGAGGTCTCGGGTTCGAGTCCCGACGGCGGCACCATTATACAGAGGCTGGTCAAACAGCCTCAAGGCGTCTTCGGAGCGGCCCCGCGCCGCTCCGAAGCTCCGCTCTCAAGCTCCGCTAGCGTTAAGTCAATCAGGCGGCCGTCCGGCCCTCATTGAGCGACGCGTCTTCGAGGCCTTCGAAAAAGTACTCCACGCCGACCAGCAGAACCCCGGCGATTTCATAGAGCCGCGACGCGCTGAGCCGGTTCATGCCGCGCTCGTATTTCTGCACCTGCTGAAAACTGATCCCCAGGTGTCCGGCGAGTTCGGTCTGGGTGACCTTCAGTTCCCGCCGTCTGAGACGCAGGCGCATGCCCACATGCAGGTCGACCGGGTGGATACTGACGCTGGCCACCATGGCTCAGCCCCCCGTCGGCATGAGCGGCGAAGAGTCGAGGCTGAGCCTCACCCAGACGGCTCCCCCCGCCGAAAGCGGCAGGGCCAGATGGAGTCGCCTGTGCTGGGAGGCGGCGTCCAGGACGATGGCTTCGTACTGCCGGGGATTACGCCACTGGGCGTTCAGAGGCAGCCAGAGGCGGCGGACTTGGACCGGCCGAACCCGGTGGCGCGCCGCCAGCTCTGCGAGAATCGCGTAGTCGCCGGCGCGAGAGCCAAGAAGCTTCCGGGCCAGGCTGGCGCCTGACGCCAGGACGACGGCGCCGGCGCCCAGGACCAAAGGCGAAGGTCTGGCTGCGGCCAAGGCCACGACGCCCAGGATGGCCGGTGTGAACCAGGCCAGTCCCGCGAGCGCCGGCGCCCGCGGCTTCAGTCGGCTGGGTTCACACCCATCCGGGTCCGATGAAAACGCCGTTGGCTGGCCATCCATGCTTGTTCTCCCCGCACGCACGCGCCGCAATGGGAGGGATGGAGGCCGCCAAAACAAGACCGGGTCGTTTGAATTTACAACTGTTTACATAGTTAAGCTTGGCGGCGGGCGGGCGTAGGGTCCTGATCGCGCGACCTCTAGTGGATGGCGCCGATGGGCTGGTGGCTCGAAACCGAAATCCGGCCGCAATAGCGGTCGATCACCTCGAACAGGGCCTTGGCCGCAAAGGGCTTGCCGATGACCGCGTCCATGCCCGCCGCCAAACAGGCCTGCTGCTCGGCCTCCCCGGCTCCGGCCGTGATCGCCACGATGGGCACGCGGCCCAGACCCTCGCTCGCCTCGGTGCGCCGGATGATCCCGGTCAGGGCGTGGCCGTCGATCAGCGGCATTCTCACATCCATCAGGATGAGGTCCCAACGTGCGCCCCGCCATGCCTCCAGGGCTTCAGAACCGTCCCGGGCGATGACCGCGGTCAAGCCGACGAAATCCAGCAGGGCGGTCAGCAGACGCTGGGTTCGCGGATCGTCGTCCGCCACCAGGATCTGGAGCTGGCCCGCCGGGCCTTTCAGTCGCCCCTCTGGGCTCAGTTCAGGTGACGTCACGCGCGGCGCTCCTCTATTGAGGACGGCCTCGACTCTTTCTGACCCGACCTCACTCGGGCCTAGTAGCGCCAAGCGAAAGGTCTGCATGGATTTGGGCCCAAGTTTTACAACTTCTTACAATCTGTTCTCAGCCATTGCCCAAATTGGGTCGGCTTCACATTATAGGCGACGGTCATGGTGGCGTGTACGGAGGCGATCCGTATCGATGCCTCACGCTTAGCCCCAAGATTCACGCGAGCGCTTCTTCGGGGGAAGGACAAGCCTCATGAGGGTGGCGATACTGGAGGATGATCCCGCCCACGGGGATCTGGTGGAAGCCGCCCTCCGCTCCGAGAATCACCTCTGTCTGCGCTTCGCCGCCGGCGCTCCCCTGCTGGTGCGCCTGCGCCAGGAGACCTTCGATCTTCTGATCCTGGACTGGAACGTGCCGGAACCATCAGGCCTGGAGGTCTTGACCTGGTCCCGGGCCAATCTGCCGGCCCCGCCCCCCGTCCTGATGATCACGGCTCGGGCCTCGGCCGAGGATATCGTCACCGCCCTGGACGCCGGCGCCGACGACTTCATCATCAAGCCTATCGAGCGGTCGATCCTGCTGGCGCGGGTCAACGCGGTCCTCCGTCGGGCCTATCCCAGCGGCGCGACCGTGCGCCCCGAGACCTTTGGCGACCATCTGTTCGATCCGATGACGGAGACGGTCTCCTATGGCGAAAAGGTCGTGAAGCTGACCACCAAGGAGTTCGCCCTGGCCCTGGCCTTCTTCCGGAACATGAACCGGCCCCTGGGCCGCGCCTACCTGCTGGAAACCGTCTGGGGCCGCAATCCGGACCTTCCCACGCGCACCCTCGACGCCCACGTTTCGCGCATCCGCGCCAAGCTCGACCTGCGTCCGGCGCTTGGCTACCGACTGGCCCCTGTCTACAGCTATGGCTACCGCCTGGAGGCGATCTCAAGCGACGCCGAGGAGTCTTCCGCCCTATGAAGGTCATCCACCTCGCCGTCGCTGTCGCCTGCGCCATCAGCCTTGGCCTGGCGCCGCTCGCCGCCAAGGCTCAGGGCGGCCAGACGCCGTCCGACATCGCCACCTATGTCGTTCGCCCCGGGGATACGCTTTACGACCTCGCCGAGCGCTACATGATCCGGCCCGGCGACGCGTTGCAGGTGGCCCGGCTCAATCGCGTCGTCGAGCCGCGGCGCCTGCGGCCAGGAACGACCCTGCGGATTCCCGTTCGCCTGCTGCGCACCGAACCCGTCGTCGCACGCCTGGCCGCCTTCCGCGGAGATGTGACCATCGCCGCCCCGGCGGGGCCGCTGGCCCCGGTGATCGGCCTGGTCGTGCCGGAGGGCTCCCGCCTGACCACCGCCGCCGGGGCCTTCCTGACCCTGGAAATGCCCGATGGCTCCCGCATCACCCTGCCCTCCCAAAGCCGGGTGGTCCTCCACCGCGCCCGGCGGGTGCTGCTCACCGGCGACATTCAGCGCCGGCTCACCCTGGAGGCCGGGCGCAGCAGTTCGGTGGTCACCCCAGCCCCGACGCCGGGCAGCAGCTTCATCATCACGACCCCGCTCACCGTCTCTGCGGTGCGCGGCACGGAGTTCCGGGTCGGCCACGACGCAGAGGCCAACCGTTCGACCCTTGAGGTGGTCGAAGGCTCGGTCGGCGCCCAGGCCAGCTATGAGCCGAGCGAAATTCTCGTGCCGCAGGCGTTCGGCCGTCGGGCCGACGCCACCAGCGCCACCGCGCCGCAGGCGCTTCTGCCTGGCCCCAAGCTCCGCAATCCTGGTCGACCGCAGGACGAGCCGGAGCTCAGCTTCGACGTCGTCCCCGTCGATCGTGCGCAACGCTATCGGGGCCAGCTGGCGACTGACGCTGGCTTCGTCGATATCCTCGCCGAGGCCGAGGGCGAAGGGCCGACCCTGACCTTCGCCTCGGTCCCCAACGCCATCTATTTCCTGCGTCTGACAGCCCTCGACCCCGACGGCCTGGAGGGGCTGCCCGAGGTCTACGCCATAGAGCGCCGACTGAACGCCATTGGCCTTGAGCCGCCGGCCGGCCTGGAAGGGGTCGATCGCAGCTTCCTGTTCCGCTGGAGCGACTCCGGCGACGGCGTCGCCAGCTTCCGCTTCCAGCTCGCCGCCAACGCCGAGATGGAAGGGCCGATCATTGATGAGCCAGGCCTCACCGAGCGCCAGATCTCCGTCGCCGAGCTTCCCGATGGCGTCTATTTCTGGCGGGTCCTGGTCACCCGGTTCGAAGATGGGCGCGCCTTTGAGAAGTGGGCGCCGATCCAGCGGTTCCAGCTAGGCGGCTGACCCTGTCGCCCGTTCCACCTCGCAGGGACCGACCGCAGCGATCGTGGCTGATGGGCGAATGGCTGCTGACGGCGACCTTCGCCCTGGCGCTGACGGGGCTCCTGGCCTGGAGCGGCGGCGCCAGCCGACTCGACCACCTTCTGTACGACACCCTGGTGCGACAGGCGCCGCAGGCGATCAGCGACGACATCATCCTGGTCGTCATTGATGATCGAAGCCTGCAGGAGGTCGGGGTCTGGCCCTGGCCCAGGCAGGTCCACGCGGCCCTCGTCGACCGCATCGCCGAGGCTAATCCCAAGGCGCTCGCCTATGACGTGCTGTTCGTTGAGCCCGGCTCCGACCCGGCCGCGGATCGGGCCCTGGGCCAGGCGTTCGCCAAGACCGGCGTCGCAGCCCTTCCCCTGGTCATTGAGACCCCGGGTCCCGACGGCGCCGCCTTCGCCCTTCGTCCCCCTGTCGGCGTGATCGCCAGGGGCGCCGCGGGCCTCGGCCAGGTGAACCTACAATTTGATCGTGACGGCGTGGTCCGCCGCGCCGCCCTTCTCGAGAGCGCCGGCGCGCAGAAGGTGCCCCATCTTGTCGAGGTCGCCCGTCGCATCGGCCAGGGTCTCCCACTGCCCGATCTCGCGCGTCCGGCCACAGGCGGGCCCCTGGTGCGGACCAGGCCGATCCTCATTCCCTATGCCGGGCCGCCGGGCCACTACCGCTCCATCTCCGCCAGCAGCGTCCTGGCCGGCGAAACGCCCCCGGAATTCCTGCAGGGTCGCTACGTGCTCCTCGGCGCCACCGCCGCCGGGCTCCACGACAGCTACGCGACGCCCACCAGCACCGCCGCGCAGCTGATGCCGGGCGTCGAAATCCAGGCCAACCTGCTGGACGCCCTTCTGCAGGGCCGCGCCATCCAGCCGCTGAATCCCTGGATGCAGACAGCCCTGTCCCTCGGCCTGGTTCTCGTCCTGCTGATCGGACTTCTGCGGCTCGGACCTCGGGAGAATCTTCTGCTGGGCGCCGCCCTCATCCTCCTGGCGCCCGGCGCCAGCGCCATCGCTCTGATCAGTTTTGGCCTCTGGGCGCCGCCGGCCGCCGCCCTGATCGGGATTCTGGTCGTCCTGCCCCTTTGGGCCTGGCGGCGGCTGGAGGCCTCAAGCCGCTACATGGTGCGTGAACTGGCCCGCTTCTCAGCCGAGCCGGATCTCGTCGCCCGCCCGCCTCAGTCCCCTGCGGGACAGGATATCGTCGCCCGGCAGATCGCCCTCATGGAGGACGCCATCGCCCGGGCGCAGGACGCCCGCCGCTTCGCGCTCGACACCCTGCAGGGCCTGCCCGATCCTACTCTTGTGGTCACCGCCGTCGGCGACGTCACTTTCGCCAACACCGCGGCGCGAGAGCTCTTTCCCCAGGCGCTGGGCGCCAGACTGCCCGCCTTGCTGGAAGGCTGGTCGGCCGATGACACGCCCCTTGAGGACCTGATGCTGGGCGAGACCCAGTTGGCCGGCGAAGTGGTCAGTCCACGGGGGATGATTTTCCAGGTCACCCGCGTGCGACATCAGCCGGGCGCCGAGGCGCCGCCGGCCTGGATCGTCCGGCTCACCGACATCACCCCGATCCGGACCGCCGCCGCCCAGCGCGAGCGCCTGCTCCAGCTCCTCAGCCACGACATGCGCTCGCCGCAGGCCTCGATCCTCGCGATGCTGGAGTCCCCCTCCGCAGAGGGCGCCCCCAGCGCCATCCTCCAGCGAATCGGCGGCTATGCCCGCCGCACCCTGGCCCTGGCCGACAACTTCATCCACCTCGCCCGCGCCGAATCGAGCGCCATGACCTGGGAGATCCTGAACCTCGCCGACATCGCCACGGAGGCGGTCGACGACATCTGGCCCCAGGCTCAGCGTGCGGCCACGACCATAGATCTCGACGTCCCGGCCGAGGAGCTGCTGGTGCGCGGGGACCGGGCGCTTCTCTCCCGCGCCCTTGGCAATCTGCTGGACAACGCCCTGAAGTACGGTGGCCCATCCGGTAAAATCACCTGCGCGCTATGGGCGCAGGACGACCAGATCGTGTGCGAGATCACCGACAGCGGACCCGGCGTCGCGGAAGACGCCGTGGCCCAGCTTTTCCAGCCGTTCCAGCGGCTCGGTCGGCCAGACGCCCCCCGCGCCGGAGGCGCGGGCCTGGGTCTGAGCCTGGTGCGCGAGGTCATGCATCGCCATGGCGGCGAGATTTCCTGCCGCAATGCCGGGCCGGACGGCGGGGCGATCTTCACCCTGCGCCTGCCGCAGGTCACTGAGGCCTGAGGCGCTCCGCCAAGGCCGCCGTCAGCACCGGCGCCATCTCCGCGCCTTCACCGGCAGGGCCCTGCTGTTGGGCGTTGGCGCGAAAGGCCGGCGTTCCGGTTCGCGTATCCAGAAGGACGACGGTCAGGCTGTAGTCGCTCCGGCGTCGCTGCCAGAACCGCGCCTTACGGCTTTTCGCCAGCCAGTGAGGCGCCGCCCCCTCGGCCCCAGGGATAAAGGCCCCGACCCCGGCGGGACGCTCGGCGAAGCTGGCCTGCACCAGATAGTCCGCCCTGGCTCCATCCTGCCCCACCGGGCGGAAACCCGCAGCCCCGAGCGCGGCGCCAAGGTCCGTCGTCCAGCTCGCCGTCTCGGCCGGCAGGCGAATGCTCGCCCCGGAGGGCGGCGTCTCAGGCGCCAGGGTCAGATCGACCGGCGGCGTGGCGCAGCCCGCCAGTCCTGCGCACATCAAGCCTGCAAGAACCGTCCCGCGCCGCATGTCACCCCCCGTCCGCCGTAGGGCCCCGAGTAAACACCCGGAAGCTCCCAGGTCCAATCCCTGCGACGCGTATTTTATACCCGGGTGTTATTGACGCATTCGTCATCTTCGGTCAGGAAGCCGGAAGGAGCCCGCCATGACCCCCACCCTGACCGCCTTCGTCGACGGCGTGCGTATCGCCAGCGGCGAGGCCGCCCAGATCGCCGCCGTCCTGCGCGCCCGCGCTGAGATCCCTGAGGCGCCGCCGATCCTCCTGTCCGACGCCGACGGCCGGTCGGTGGATATCGACCTACGGGCGTCCCCTGAAACTCCGACGGCTGAGGAAACGCCTCCCGTCCGGCCAACGCGCGGTCGACCGCGCCTGGGCGTCGTCCCGCGGGAGGTCACCCTCCTGCCCCGCCACTGGGACTGGCTCGCCGCCCAGCCCGGCGGCGCCTCGGCCGCCCTCCGCCGCCTGGTGGATGAGGCCCGCAAAACACATGCCGACACCGATCGCCTGCGCGCCCGCAGGGAGGCCGCCTATCGCGCTATGTCCGCCCTGGCCGGCGACGCCGCCGGCTTCGAAGCCGCCGCCCGCGCCCTGTTCGCCGGCGACCGGGCGGAGCTCGACGCCATCCTGGCGACTTGGCCTCCGGATGTCGCCGCCTACGTCCAGGCGCGCCTGGACGCCTAGCGGCCCCTCACCGCGCCCAGCGCCTGCTGAGCCTGGTGAGTTTCGACCGCAAGGGGCGCCAGGGCCAGCACCGCCTCGCGCGGATCCTTCCGCCGCCGCACCGCCCGCGCCATGGCTGACCTCATACTCAGGAAACAGGTTGGGCCGTCCGCCCCGCGCCCGCTCCGCGCCCCACGAGAGGCGCGCACTTGGCTCCTGGAGCCGGGCGCGGGGCTCCTGCTGCGCCTGATAACGCCGCCTCGCACACACGCCTCAAGGCGCCGCCGCCCTCGGGGGAGGGACAAGGGGGCGGCCGCCATCCAGACACGCGCCAGGCCGGCCGCCGAAAGGCCGCCCGCTCAACGCTTCGCCAGGAGAGATGTCATGCCAGTGCGGGCCTCGCCCGCCGCGGCGTTCTCAGCGCCTCAGACGCAAGAACGACCCATACACAGAACCTACCAAATTCCCGCGGGAACGCAAGAACAAAATAGGAACAACTAGGGGTTCGCCCTCAATTGGCAACCGTGCGGCCCAGCGGCACGTTCAAGCCATCCTGCAACAATCGGAGCTTCCAGATGATACTTCCCAATGGCGCCCTCGTGGCCGTCGTCGATGGCGAGAAGCTGGCGCTCTTCGAGAACATCGGCCACGCCGACATCCAGCTGAAGGCCAAGCCGACGCCCGAGATCGAGGACCGCGTCTCCGGCGCCCCCGGCCGCAACTCCAGCGCCGCCAACCCCGACAACGACACCCAGGCCGAGGACGGCTTCGCCATGGGCGTGGCCGATGTCCTCAACCACATGGTCCTGACCCACCGGGTCGAGAAGCTGCTGGTCATCGCCGCGCCCAAGACCCTGGGTCAGCTCCGCAAGGGCTGGCACAAGGAGACCGAGGCCAGCCTGGTGGGCGAAATCGCCAAGGATCTCGCCGGCCACACCACCGACCAGATCGCCACGGCGATCCAGAACGCCTAGAGCCGAATGACGAGAGGCGGGGCGACCTTTCGCTCCGCCCTCAATCCTTGCGTCGCCGGCCTTAGCTGCCCGACCGCGCTGCATAGGCGCCCATAAGCCGCCCGTAATCCGCCGGCTGCGGAAAACCCTCGAAGCCCTCCACCGCCGGCGTCACCGCCCAGGGCAGCTTTTCGGACGTCATGGTCTCCATGAACGGCTCCAGGCCCGAGGGATCATCGAACAGGGTCGAGCGCACATTGACGAACCGGTCGGCCCCTTCCGGCCGCGTGAACATCCAGCTCATGCAGTGCGGACAGAAGAAGTGCCGCGTCGGCCCATGCAGCCCGCCGATCACCGGCTCGCCGGCTGTGACCTCAAAGGCCTCGGCCGCGAACAGCGCGCTCAGCGAAAACGCGCTGGCCGTCATCTGCTGGCACCCCCGGCAGTGACAGGCCATGGTCACCCTCGGCCCCTCGGTCACCCGAAACCGCACCTGCCCACACCGGCACCCGCCCTCGCGTTTGTCCGACATCGCATCTACTCCGCTGCGATCAGCGCGGCGCCCTGAACCTGGACCCGGCGCGCCCGATACTGCGTGATACGCGCCTCAACCTCGGGCCGGAAGTGGCGGAAGAGGCCCTGGATCGGCCAGGCGGCCGCGTCGCCCAGGCCGCAGATGGTATGCCCTTCCACCTGCGAGGCGACGTCGAGCAGGAGGTCGATCTCGGCCATCTCGGCCTCGCCGGTCACCATCCGCTCCATCACCCGCCACATCCAGCCGGTGCCTTCGCGGCA
>CAZERE010000005.1:0-48846 GCA_964515365.1 uncultured Phenylobacterium sp.
CATGGGGCGGATCGCCTCCATGTGTCCGGGCGTGCGGCCCAGCATCTGCTTGGCTTCGATGCCCACGGCGTGGACGATCTTGCGGCCGCCGATGTTTCTGAGCGCCACCACCGAAGGCTCGTTCAGCACGATGCCCTTGCCCTTCATATAGATGAGCGTGTTGGCGGTGCCGAGGTCGATGGCGATGTCGTTCGAGATGGCGCCGAAGAGGGACGAAATCATGCAGGGCCCTGGTGAAATGGGGGGCTTGGAGGACGCTATTCTACGACACCCCGACCCAAGGGGCGCCGACTCAGGCGCGTGGGCGGATCAGGCTGTCGCGAGAAGGACTTGAGGTTCGTGTGCCCCGCCCCTTTGTTGATTTCAAGGCTTATTCACCGGCGCGGCTCCGAGCGGGGCGATAGGGGACCTGCCACCGTTGGAGATTCAACCCCGACGGGCGTCTCCACGCGCCCCTTGCGCTGATGCGCCTCAGGCGTCGCCACGCGCCGATGGGGGCTGCCGATGTCCGTCGACGAATCATCGGCGCTGTCAGCCCAGGGCCGTCAGGAGGACCCCCAGCGCGGTAGCTGCGCCCCCCGCCAGCTGCCTAAGGCTGAGACGCTCCTGGAACAGCCGCCGCCCCGCCGCGGCGGCGATGGGCAATTCCAGGACGCCGATCGCCCTCACCTGCCCCGCCGGCGCGAGACTCAGCGCGGCGAACCAGCAGGCCGAAGCCGCCGCACCGCAGAAGCCGGCGCCCCACGAGCTGCGCCAGCCGAGAAGAACCGCCCTCAGGGCATGGGGTCGCCGGACCGCCAGCCACGAGCCCAGCCCAACCGATTGCAGCGCCTGAGCCACACACACCGAAGCGACGGCGGCATAGATGGGATGGTTTGGCTCCAGGGCCAGCCCCGCCTGTCGGTAGCTGTTGAGGACAACGGCCATGACCACGCCCGAGGCGACGCCTAGCCACAGGCCCGACCTCGCCAGGCTGGTGATGCGACCCGGCCAGGAGACGAGGGCCACGCCGCAGGTCGTCACGGCCACCCCGGTCCAGGCCGCCGGGCTCATCGTGTCCCCCAGGACCAGGAGGCCCAGCAGGGCGGCGGCCGGGAGGGACGACTGCTGGGTGAAGGTGGCCACGGCGAAACCGCTGCGCCGCATGGCGACCAGCAGCAGGGCGGTCTGCACGATCTGGCCAAGCGCGCCGAGGCTGACGGCGACCCAGAAACGTGGGGTGAAGCCGGGTTGGGCGTCGGGAGAGGCCAGGGCGACGACGCCGAGAATCATCACGGCGAAGGGCAGGCCGAACAGGAAGCGGACGAGCGTCGCCCCCCAGGGGCCGGCCTCCTCCACCAAGCCGCGCTGCAGGGCGTTGCGCGCCACCTGCAGGGGGGCGGCGGCGATCGTCAGGGCGATCCAGAGCATGGGCGATCCCTCCCCCGCCCGCCATGGCGGCCCGGGGTGGCTGGCGCGCAGGAACATGGGCGGCGCGCCTTGGCCCGCCGCCCGACCTGCTCAGTTGAAAGGGATCGGCCCTAGAAGCCGCTGGCGATGGCGTCCGGCGCGGTCTTCTCCTTGCGGGCGAAGAGGTTGTTCAGGGCGTTCACATAGGCCTTGGCCGAGGCCGTGAGCGTATCGGTGTCGGCCGCCTGGCCGGTGGCGATGCGGCCATCCTCCTCCAGCCGGACCGAGACCTGGGCCTGGGCGTCGGTGCCCTCGGTGACCGCATGCACCTGGAACAGGCGCAGGATGGCGGTGTGCGGCACCACCACATGGATGGCGTTGAACACCGCATCCACCGGACCATCGCCCGTGGCCGTGGCCGACCGCTCGGCGCCCTCGACCGTCACGGTCAGATGCGCCTCCTGCGGACCTTCGGTGCCGGCGATCACCCGCAGCTGCTTGACCTGGATGCGATCGGCGCCCGAGGCCAGGGCGTCGTCCACCAGGGCCACGATGTCGTCGTCGAAGACGTGCTTCTTCTTGTCGGCCAGGTCCTTGAAGCGCTGGAAGGCCTCGTTCAGGGCGTTCTGGCCCAGCTCATAGCCCAGGGCCTTCAGCTTCTCGCGGAAGGCGTGGCGGCCGGAATGCTTGCCCATGACCAGGTTCGAAGCGCCCTGCCCGACGCTCTCGGGCGTCATGATCTCGTAGGTGCCGCGGTCCTTCAGCATCCCGTCCTGGTGGATGCCGCTCTCATGGGCGAAGGCGTTCTTGCCGACGATGGCCTTGTTGAACTGCACCGGGAAGCCGGTGATGGCCGAGACATAGCGGCTGGCCCGGGTGATGTGCTGGGTCTCGGCGCCGGTGAAATAGGGCAGCCGGTCGCCGCGCACCTTCAGCGCCATGACCACTTCTTCCAGGGCTGCATTGCCGGCCCGCTCGCCGATGCCGTTGATCGCCACCTCGACCTGGCGCGCCCCGCCCTGCACGCCGGCCAGGCTGTTGGCCACGGCCAGGCCCAGGTCGTTGTGGCAGTGCGTGGACAGGATGATGTTCTCGACGCCGGGGACGTTCTCCACCAGGTCGCGGAACACCGCCTCATATTCCGACGGATAGGTGTAGCCGACCGTGTCGGGGATGTTCACCGTCTTGGCGCCGGCCTTGATGGCGGCCTCCACGCAGCGGCGCAGGAAGTCCTGCTCGGTGCGGGTGGCGTCCTGGGCCGACCATTCCACATCGTCGCACAGGTTGCGGGCGTGGGTCACCGAACGGGTGATGGCCTCCAGGATGTCCTCCTGGCTCATCTTCAGGATGTGGTCCCGGTGAGAGGGGCTGGTGGACAGGAAGGTATGGATGCGGCCGCGCTTGGCCGGACGGATCGCCTCGGCGCAGCGCTCGATGTCGATGGCCGCGGCCCGCGCCAGACCGCAGACGGTGCTCTCGGTGACGATCTCGGAGATCTGGCGCACCGCCTCGAAGTCGCCATTGGAGGCGATGGGGAAGCCGGCCTCGATCACATCGACCCGCATCTCCTCCAGGATCTTGGCGAGCTCCAGCTTCTCCTCCAGGGACATGGAGGCGCCGGGCGACTGCTCGCCGTCGCGCATGGTGGTGTCGAATACGATGACGCGATCGCGTTCGGACGCGGCGTTGGAAGCTTGGAAAGTCATGTCAGGATCTCTTCGCGGGAGCTCATTCTAGAAAGGTCGGGCGGCGGGGTCATCCCCTGAGCGCCCGGCCCCGCGAACTTTCGCGCGAGCCTACAGAGGCGCCCAGGGGCGGCTAAGCCCCAGCGAACGGCCAAGAAGCAGGATGTCGCGCTGCGTAGACATGGGTGGAATTCTTATCCAAGCCCGCCGCCCAACGCAACAGAATTGCTCAAATCTCCCAGGGAAGCCCCTCGGCGGCAATAACCTTGCGCACGGCCGGGCGGGCGTCCAGCCGCTGGCGGTGGGCCAGAACCCGCGGATAGCGCTCGGGATGGCCGAGGCCGTCGCGCTCCAGCCAGCGGGTGAAGACATAGAGATAGGGATCGGAAACCGTGTAGGCCTCGCCATGCACATACGGACGGCCGTCAGCGAAGCGGTCTTCGATCTGGTTGAAATACTCGTCCAGCGCTTCGGGCGTCTTGGCCTTGGCCGCGGCCACGCCCGCCTCGCCTTTCACATAACGCTCGGGGCGAAAGGCGTGGGCGTAGGTCACATGCACGCTGGTGGCCAGGAACATGTTGAAGGCCTGCATGTCGCCAAAGGCGAAGGAGTCGTCGTTGGGGGCGAGCTTCGCGTCGGGATGGGTCTGGGCGATATAGCCGAGGATCACCGGGCTTTCCGTGAGAACGCCCCGCTCGGTGGCGAGGGCCGGCACCCGCCCCTTGGGATTGAGCTTGCGGTATTCGGGGCGGTTCTGCTCGCCGCTTTTCAGGTCCACCCGAACGGCTTCGTAGTCGGCGCCCGCCTCTTCCAGGGCGATATGCGAGGCGAGCGAGCAGGCGCCGGGGGAATAGAACAGCTTGAGCATGGTGGTCTCCAGAGCAGGGTGCGCGGGTAACGTTCAGCCGTCCAGTTCGGTCCCCCCGGTCTTCCCGACGGCGGTCTCGCGGGATTTCAGCCACCGGCGCGCGTACCACCCCATGACCACCCAGCCGAGGACGATGGCGACGAGCAGGCCGATATGCCCGGCCCCGCCGCCCTTCATGGCCTGGGCGATGGAGTTGCCGGCGAACGCGGTGACGCCGATCTTCGGGATGATGCCCAGCGCCGTGCCGGCGAAGAAGTGGAACAGCCGCATCGGCGTGACGCCGGCGGCCATGTTGACGACGATGAAGGGCGCCGAGGGCACCAGCCGCACGATCAGACTGGCCCAGAAGCCGTTGCGGCCGACCAGCGCCATGAACTGCCGCACGCCCTCGCCGGCGAAGGCGTCCAGGACCCGCCCCCCCGCCACCCGGCCGATGAAGAAGCCCACCAGGGACGAGACCAGGGTGCCGATCCAGCTATAGGCGAAACCGGTCCAGGGGCCGAAGGCGACCACGGCCGCGGCGATCAGGACGAACTGCGGCACCCCGACAAAGGCCAGCAGGGCGAAGGCCGCCACCGCCGTCGGCAGGGCCCAGGGACTGTGGGCGGCCATCCCCAGCCAGTGCTCGACCGTCGCCTCGCCGTCGAAGCCCAGCACCTGGGCGCCGAACAGGAAGACCAGCCCCACCCCGCCGAACAGCACGAAGGACACCGCCACGCCCCGCCAGGCGCGGGCGTCCATATTGGTCAGGAACCGGAACAGGCGGCGCATGAGCCATGGCCTCGCCGATCCTGGGCCAGGGGTCAAGCGCGTCGCGCAGCCCCCGTCAGGTGGCGCAACGCACCAGGCTGAGGGCGTCGCCGGCCGGGCCGCCCTGGATGCTCATGGTTCGACCCGCAGAGCCGAAGTCCAGGCTCAGACGCCGGCTTTCGGGGGGCGCCTGGGAGGTGCAGAGGGCGGCGATCTCATAGCCGTCGTCCAGGGCGGCCACGCCTTCGAACCGGCAGGCGACGTCCCCCGGGGCCGTCAGGCCGTCGTGGCGAAAGTCCCAGGCGCGGCTTGCGCACAGGGCCGGGCTGGCCGCCCAGCGTCCCACATAGGCCGGCTGGGCCGTCGGGTTCGAGGCCGGCTCGGTGGCGACCGGGGCGGCGTCCGGCGCGGGGGCGGGCTCCGGCGACGTCTCACCGCAGGCGGCGAGCGGGGTCAGCAGGACGAGGATCAGGATCGTTCGGATCATGGAGGCCTTCTGGCGGCGGACGGCTGTACTGTGGCCAAGGCGCAAACGGCTGCGCCTATCGGGCTGTTCCCTCTCCAGCCGGGTTTCCGCGGGGCGGACCTTGGGTTAAACCCGCCATCTTCCCCACTCGCTCCAAAGGGAGTCAGCCCCCATGTCGCTGCAATCGTCCACGCTCGCCCGAGTCAAGCCGTCCGCCACCATGGCGACCGACCAGAAGGCGCGTGAACTGAAAGCCCAGGGCCGCGACATCATCAGCCTGGGGGCCGGCGAGCCCGACTTCGACACCCCGCAGAATATCAAGGACGCCGCGATCAAGGCGATCCAGGACGGCAAGACCAAGTACACCACCGTCGATGGCATTCCCGAGCTGAAGGAGGCCATCGTCGCCAAGTTCGCCCGGGAGAACGGCCTGACCTACAAGACCAGCCAGGTGAACGTCTCCCCCGGCGGCAAGCCGGTGATCTTCAACGCCATGATGGCGACCCTGAATCCCGGCGATGAGGTGGTGATCCCGACGCCCTACTGGGTCAGCTATCCCGACATGGTGCTGCTGGCCGGCGGCACGCCGGTGTTCGCGCCGACCACCGCCGAGGCCGGCTTCAAGCTGCGGCCCGAGGACCTGGACAAGGCGATCACGCCGAAGACCCGCTGGGTGTTCCTGAACTCGCCGTCCAACCCGTCGGGCGCGGCCTATACCCGGGCCGAACTGAAGGCCCTGGCCGATGTGCTGATGCGCCATCCCGACGTGTGGATCCTCACCGACGACATGTACGAGCACCTGCTGTTCGACGACATGGAGTTCGTGACCATCGCCCAGGTCGAGCCCGGCCTCTATGACCGCACGCTGACCATGAACGGGGTCTCCAAGGCCTACGCCATGACCGGCTGGCGCATTGGCTACGCCGCGGGGCCAGAGCCCCTGATCAAGCTGATGGCCAAGGTCATGAGCCAGTCGACCTCCAACCCCTCGTCGGTGTCGCAATGGGCGGCGGTCGAGGCCCTGAACGGGCCGCAGGACTTCATCAAGCCCAACGCCAAGCTGTTCCAGGGCCGCCGCGATCTGGTGGTGTCGATGCTGAACCAGGCCCGCGGCCTCAAGTGCCCGACGCCGGAAGGCGCCTTCTATGTCTATCCGTCCTGCGAGGGGCTGATCGGCAAGACTGCGCCGAGCGGCAATGTCATCGCCTCGGACAAGGACTTCGCCAACGAACTCCTCGACGCCGAGGGCGTGGCGGTGGTGTTCGGCGAGGCCTTCGGCCTGTCGCCCTTCTTCCGCATCTCCTACGCCACCAGCAACGCCGTGCTGGAAGACGCCTGCGGTCGCATCCAGCGCTTCTGCGCGTCGGTCAAATAGGCGAACGGCCCCTCCGCGCCGGAGGGGCCGAACCGCCCGCGGGGCCTTGGTCGGCGACCTAGTGCTTTTCGCGCCAGGACGACTTGGCCGCATCCTTGGTCAGGTTCAGGCAGACCTTATCGTCTTCGATCCGGTCGACCCAGGTCATGGGGATCATGTGGTGCTTGAGGCCGGCGCCCATGTCGAACTTGGCCAGCTCGATCTCCGTGCCGACTACATGATCGACGCGGCCGACGTGGTCGCCGTCCGAACCCACGACTTCCATGTGTTCCTTGATTTCAGCGGCTTGAATCATCTTGCATCTCCGTCTTGAGGGACTTGCAGGACAAACGTTCAAGGGCCGATCGGGTTCACGCCACCTGGCCGACCGCCATCATCTCGGCGGCCACCTGACGGGGGGTCAGGAAGCTGATCACGCAGCGCGCGCCCTCGACCGGGAAGGTCAGCTCGACCTCTCCGTCCAGCTGGTGGGCCAGCCCCCCGACGATGAGCCGCGACCCGAATCCGCGCCGGGCGGGCGGCGTCACCGGCGGTCCGCCATGCTCCTCCCAGATCAGGGTCAGACGCTCCTGTTCGGCGCCGGCCTCGGACAGGGTCCATTCCAGGGCGACATGGCCCGTGGGGTTGGAGAGCGCCCCATACTTCACGGCGTTCGTGGTGAGTTCGTGCAGGGCCATGCTCATGGCCACGGCGGAATTGGGCGACAGCCAGACCGCCGGACCGACGATCTCGATCCGCGCCCCGTCCGGCCCGGCATAGGGTCGGAGCTCGATCTCGGCCAGTTCGGCCAGGTTGGCGCCGCGCCAGGCGTCCCGCGTCAGCAGGTTGTGGGCGTGGGAGAGGGCGATCAGCCGGTCCTCGAAATTGCGCCGCACGCTTTCCACGTCGCCGGTCTGGCGCAGGCTCTGGGCGGCGATGGACTGGACGGTGGCGAGCGTGTTCTTGACCCGGTGATTCAGCTCATCGAGCAGCAGCTTCTGGCGGGCCTCGATGGCCGTGCGCGCGGCCAGTTCCCGCTCGGCGGCCATGCGTGCTGCGCCCTGCCGCCAGGTGGCGATGGCCACCAGGCCCGTCGCCAGCAGGCCGCCGCAGGCGAACACCCAGGCCAGCCCGTGGGCGGCGCTGGAGCCGAAGCCGGGGCCGGCCCGATAGACGATCGTCCAGGCGCCGCCGGCCACCGAGACCTGGCGCACCGCCGACATGCCCGAGGTTGACGCCTGACGGCCATCGGGGACGCTGGCGGCCAGAAGGTTCTCCGGCGCGACCTCGCCATTGTAGACGGCGTAGCCGAACTCGCTCCGGTCGATCCCGGCGAAGACCGCCTGCAGCAGGTCGCCGGCGCGGAACGGGGCATAGACGAAGCCCCGCAGAGCGCTGCGTCGCGCCTCCAGGGTCCCCGGCGGGCCGCCGCCGGCATAGACCGGCTCATAGATCAGGAAGCCCGCCTGCTTGTTCTCATCGATTTCCTGGACCAGCTCGACCTTGCCCGACATGGCCGCAAGGCCGGTGTCCCGCGCCCGGCTCATGGCCTCGCGGCGCACCGGCTCGGCGTACATGTCCAGGCCGATGGCGATCTGGTTGCGGGCGTCCGCGGGCTCCAGGAAGAGCACGGCGTGGCGCGCCCGGACGCCGGGGCTCTCGGGGGCGATCTGCGCCGAATAGCCCAGGCCCTGAATGCCGCCATATCGGCCGCTCACGTCCACCCGCTCGGCGAAGGCCCGAAATTCGTCGTGCGTCACCGTCTGGCTGGCGGCGAAGAGTCCCGCCCCCGCATGGAGGATGGCGACATAGGTCTGGAGCTGGCCGTCCAAGGCGTTGTTGGCCTGATCGACAATACTGTCGAACCGCTGGCGGTCGCGGACGTCCCCTACCCGTTCCACCAGCAAGGCGCCTGACAGGGTCGCGGCCAGGCCCAGGATGACGATCAGGAGGGGGAGGACCGGCGTCGTGCGACGCAGCCGCCGAAGCGCTGTCGAAAGCGATCTGCCGGCCAAATCGACCCCCTCTCCACACCGCTTCTGAGTGCACCATTCGAGCATCGGTGTCGAGGATCGGACGGCCTCGGACGATGTCGGACCGTCTTGCGAAATGGTCCGGCCCGGCGCAGGCTTCGGCTGACCGGCGGAGAAGACCGATGGGCGAGATCGTCAATCTGAACAAGGTGCGCAAGGCCCGGGACAAGGCGGCCACCCAAGCCCAGGCCAAGGCCAATCGCGCCAGCCATGGCCGCGCCAAGGCCCAGACCCTGGCCGAACAGCTGGAGGCCGAGCGCCAGCGCCGCAAGCTGGACGAAGCCCGCCTGGACGACGACTGAGCCGACCCTGGCCTAGGCCTTCGCCTCGTCGCGGGCCTCGGGCGGAATGGCGTCATAGATGGTCGGGGGCGTGATGTTCAGTCGCCGGCGCGCGGCGTCCAGGGGCTCGGCCATCAGGGCCTCATAGTCCTCGCCCAGCAGCCAGGCCGCCGCCTTGCCCCGCTGATAGCCCTGCCAGATCGCCCTGGCGTAGGGATGCCTGGCCTTGCGGCCGCGCAACGCCCCGCCCACGGCGATCAGCGCCCAGCCGAGCCCGCGGGTCTGGGCGTAGGAGAAGGCCACCAGGCACCCCTCCCCCAGGCCGTCGCGATGATAGCCGCTCAGCACATGCCAGATGTCGTGGACATCCCGCGTCCGCCGGCCGAACCAGGCATAGGGGTGCATCACCTCGATCGGCTTGGCGCCCACCCGGCTGATCTGGGCCAGGCCCTCGGCCGAGAGCTGTTCGCTGCGCACGAAGTCCCGATAGGCATGGCCCACCGAGCCCTGCGGCAGGCTGTCGAGCCAGGCGTCGTCCATAAGCCGGGCCTCCAGTTCGACCCGCTCATAGGCGATGCGGCCGCCCTGAGGCGTCTCCAGCAGGCGGTGATAGCCCCAGGCCGAGGACCGGCCGTTCAGCGCCCGCATGATCTCGAAGACCTGGACGGTGTCGTCCTTGTCGGCCAGCAGGCGGCGCAGGGCCTTCAGCGCCGCGCCCCACTGGAGCCGGGGCTTGGGCAGCCGTTCGGGCGCAGGGGCGCGCGCGGAAACCGGAGCGTAGCTGTCGGTGGCGAGGCTCATGGCGGCGTCTCCCGTTCAGACGCCCAAAGATGACGCCTGCGTCACGGGTCATCAATGCCCAAGAAGGATTGCCGCGGTGTTTCGACCGCGCAAGATAGGGGAATGACGCGGCTGAAGAAGAGATCGGTCCTGCTGGCCGGCCACGCCACCTCGCTGGCCCTGGAGCCGCCGTTCTGGGCGGCGCTGGAGGACCTGGCCGCCCATCGGGGCCTGAGCCTGGCCGCCCTGGTGACCGAGATCGACCTGGCCCGCGGCGATCAGGGCCTGGCCTCGGCCTGCCGACTGGCCGTCCTGGCTCATCTTACGGGCGGGACGCCCTGAGGGCGGGATCGAGGCGGGAGCCGCCGCAGGACGCGACGGCTCCCCCTGTCGATCAGAAGGTGCTGCTGACCCGCACGCCGAAGCTGCGTGGACGCGGGGAGAAGACCCGGATGCCGTCCGGCGATTCCACGACGCCGATATAGGCCGCCTCGTTGCCGAGGTTATTGCCGAACACCGAGAGATCCCAGTTGTCCCGGCGCACGCCGACCTTGGCGTTGACCAGGGTGTAGGCCGGCAGCTTGGTGTAATACTGGTTCTGGCTGTTGAAGGTGGTGAAGGACTCCCCGCGATAGGAGAGACCGCCCTGCACGTAGCCGTCCAGGCCATAGGCCAGGGGCTGCTCGTAACTGGCCTGCAGCGAATAGGACCAGTTGGGCGTCAGCGGGATGTCGTCGCCCTCATAGCCGAAGGTGCCCGCGGCGAAGACGTCGGCCGGCAGGTCTTCGGCCAGCTTGGCGTCCACATAGTTGATGCTGCCGGAGATGTTCAGGCCGGGCATGGGGTCGAACGCGCCGTTCAGCTCGACGCCGTTCACCTCGGTCTTGCCCGCATTGATCGTGTAGCCGAAGGCGCCGGCCGCCTGGGCCGAGAGCTGCTGGTCATTCCAGTCGATCCGATAGACCGACAGGTCCGCATAGAGCCGGCGATCGAGCCAGTAGCTCTTCACCCCGGCCTCATAGTTCCACAGGCTGTCGGGATTGTAGGTGCCGGGGAAGACGACCCCGGCCTGCTGGGCCAGGGAAGTCGCGGTGTTCACGCCGCCCAGCCGGAAGCCGGAAGCCGCGCGGGCATAGACGTTGATGTCCGGGGTCGCCTCCCACATCACCGAGTAGTTGTAGCTGGTGTGCGAGTTGGAGCCGCGGCTGTCGCCGGTGATCGACGGCGTGGTCACCTGGCCGAAGATGTAGTCCGGGAACACGGTCTGCAGATTGACCACCGTGTCATGGATGCTGGCTTCGAAGTAGCGGATGCCGACGGTGGCGGTCAGGGTGTCGGTGATCGCATAGTCGCCCTGGGCGAACAGGGCGTACTGGCCCACGCCGCGCTTGGTGCGGGTGCCGAACTCATAGACGCTGTTGCCGCGGCCCGGCTCATGCAGGCCCTTGGCGACGCATTCCCCATAGCTGAAGCACAGCGCCGTGCCGGTCGAGGTCGCGAGCACCGAATTGGTCTGATAGGTGCTCTGGCTGTTCTCGTAATAGGCGCCGGTGACCAGCTGGAACGGCCCGTCGAAGTCCGACGAGAAGCGCAGCTCCGACACCACGTTGCGGAAATCCACCGAGGCGATGAACAGGGTCGAGCCCGGCAGGCCGAAGCTGTTGGCCGTGGGCGTGCTGTCCTTGGGGTTGGTGACCCGCTGGCTGGAATAGGAGGTCGAGGCGATCACCGAGCCGAAGCCCAGGTCGTACTCGCCGGTCACCGAATAGAGGTTGTAGTTGTCCCGGTAGAATTCGATCGTCGGCGAGGAGGTCTCATAGGCCCCGTCCGCCTGCAGCCAGGCCTGGGTGCCGTCGACGTCGATCTCCTGGTGCAGGGCCATGGCCGTGACGTTGAAGTTGTCGGTGGGGCGCCACAGGCCGACGATGCGGCCGCCCTTCACATGGGCGTTGTTGTTGTTCTCATAGAGCGCGCCGTTGATCGTCTGATCCACATAGCCGCCGCCGCTCTCGCCCCAGCCGGTGATGCGGACGCCCAGGGTGTCCTCGATGATCGGCACGTTCAGGGTGGCTGCGCCGTCGAAGAACTCGTCGCCGCCCTTGACCGTCGCGGCCGAAGCCTCGACCCGGCCGCCGAACTCGAACAGGTCGGGCTTGCGGGTGATGACCCGCAGGGTGCCGCTCATGGAGCTGGAGCCGAACAGGGTGCCCTGGGGCCCTTTAAGGATTTCCACATGCTGGATGTCGTGCAGGCGCACGCCGGGCTTGCCGTCGCCCAGGATGTTGCCGCCCAGGCCGCCCACCAGGGGCGACTCGTCGAGATAGACGCCGGACGTGGCGCCGACATTCGACTCGATGCCGCGGATCACCACCTTGGTCTGCGAGGCGCCGAAGCTCTGCACGTTCAGCGAAGGATCCAGGCGGGTCAGGTCCTGCAGGGAGCTGATCCCCTGTTCTTCCAGCTTCTCGCCGGAGAAGGCGGTGATGGCCAGCGGCGTGTCGGCCACCGAGACGGCCCCGCGGCGGGCGGCGGTGACCACCAGCTCCGACAGGGTCTCAGCCTCGGCGGCGTCCTGGGCCTGGGCCTGTCCGGCCATCAGGCCCAGCGCCACCGCGCTGGTGGAGGCGACAAGCCCCAGGGACCGGCGAAGCCGTAAGCCGCCTTGGCGGCGCAGTGCAGTGTGCGACATGATGATCTATCCCCAATCTATGTCTTGCAGCAGGGCGGCCCCCAGGGGAGACGCTGACGCGACGCTTGGTTTTTTTGCGCCCCGTCATGCCCCCGCCTCCGTCTGAAGGCCGTGCAGTTTGTCCGACAAACCTACAGTCATACACGTGAGGCGCGCGGCCGGCGCCGTCCGCCCCCGGTCGATTTCCGCCTGACGCCGAAAGCTTGGGCGCCCAGCTTTGCCTTTGTGCAGGCGGCGGGCGCCTGGGCCGCACCCGCGCGCCTCTGGTCGAGGCCAGGACCCTGGCCGCCCCGGAGCTTCTCGGGGAATCGCCGTCGTCCTCGCCGTTGGTCACATCGCAGGCGCCCTTCGCCGCCCCCGCTATATTGTATGACAATCATATTGACCCTCGCGACGGCGCGGGCGAGGTCCAGGGACAGCCAGGAGAGCGCGATGTTCACCACCCGACCGGAGATCCGCGGCACGTTCGGCGTCGTCACCTCCACCCACTGGATCGCCTCGCAGGTGGGCATGGCCATGCTGGAGCGGGGCGGCAACGCCTTCGACGCCGCCGTGGCGGCCGGCTTCTGCCTGCAGGTGGTGGAGCCGCATCTGTGCGGCCCGGCCGGCGAGGTCCCGATCATCTTCCACAGCGCCGCCACCGGACGGATCGAGGTGCTCTGCGGTCAGGGGCCGGCGCCGGCCGGCGCCACCATCGCGGCCTTCCGCGACCTGGGCCTGGACGCCGTGCCGGGGTCAGGGCTGATCTCGGCGGTGGTTCCCGGCTCCTTCGGCGCCTGGCTGACCCTGCTGCGCGACCACGGCCGCCTGCAGTTGGACGAGGTGATGGCCCCGGCCATCGGCTATGCCGAGCATGGCCATCCCCTGTTGCCGGGCGTCGCCCGCGCCCTGGGGGAACTGAAAGAGGCCTTCACCACCGAATGGCCCACCTCGGCGCCCGTCTGGCTGCCCGGCGGCGAGGCGCCGCAGGCCCACGCCCTGTTCGCCAACCCGACCCTGGCCGCCACCTGGAAACGCATTCTCGCCGAAGCCGGCCAGGGCCCGCGGGAGGTCCGGATCGAGCGGGCCCTGGCCGCCTGGTACGAGGGCTTCGTCGCCGAGGCCATCGACCGGTTCGGCCAGGCCGAGCCGCTGATGGACTCCAGCGGCCGGCGCCACAGGGCCCGGCTGCGCGGTCAGGACATGGCCGGCTGGCGCCCCGCCTATGAGGCGCCCGCGACGCTCGACTATCACGGCTGGACCATCTGCAAGACCAGGCCCTGGGGCCAGGGGCCGGTCCTGCTGCAGGCCCTGGCCCTGCTGCGGGGCTTCGATCTCGCCAGCCTCGATCCCAATGGCGCGGACTTCGCCCATCTGGTGCTGGAGGCCGCCAAGCTCGCCTTCGCCGACCGCGAGGCCTATTACGGCGACCCCGATTTCGTCGAGGTTCCGCTCGACGCCCTGCTCAGCGAGGCCTACGCCGCCGGCCGCCGGGGCCTGATCGGAGAGGCCGCCTCGCACGAGCTGAGGCCCGGCGTCCTGCCGGGCTTCGAAGACCAGGTGGCCCGGGCGCTAGGCGCGGTCCGCGTGGCGTCCGGCGAAGGCGGCGGCCTGGGGGTGGGCGAACCGACCATGGCCCACCTCAAGCCCACCCTGAAGCCCGGCGACACGGTGCATCTCGACGTCATCGACTCCTGGGGCAATATGGTCTCGGCCACCCCGTCCGGCGGCTGGCCGCAGTCCTCGCCGACCATTCCGGGGCTAGGCTTCGCCCTGAACACCCGGGCGCAGATGTTCTGGCTGACCGAGGGCCTGCCCGCCAGCCTGGCGCCGGGCAAGCGGCCCCGCACCACGCTCACTCCCACGCTCGCCCTGCATGAGGGCCGGCCGGCCCTGGTCTGCGGCACGCCGGGCGGCGACCAGCAGGACCAGTGGCAGCTCGCCCTGCTGCTGCGCCGGATCCATCACGGGCTGGGCCTGCAGCAGGCCATCGACATGCCCCTGTTCCACACCGTGCACTTCCCCTCCTCCTTCTATCCGCGGGAGGCCATGCCCGGCGTGTCGGTGGCCGAGGAGTCCATGGGCGAGGCGGTCATCGCCGACCTGCGCCGCAGGGGCCACGACCTGCAGATCGCCCCGGCCTGGTCGGCGGGCCGGCTGACCGCGGCCGAACGCGGCGCCGACGGCGTCCTGAGCGCCGCCGCCACCCCGCGCCTGATGCAGGCCTACGCCGTCGGCCGCTGAGCAGCCGCTGCGGGGCGCGGGTCCCGGCGGGCGAGCAGGAGGGTCAGGACCAGGCCCGAGGCTGCGGCGCCCGCCCCGGCCAGGGCCACGGCCGGATAGCCCAGGCCCCCGGCGATCACCGCCCCGCCCAGACCGGCGCCGATGGCGTTGCCCAGGTTGAAGGCGCCGATATTCATGGCCGAGGCCAGGTTGGGGGCGTCGGCGGCCACCGCCATCACCCGCACCTGCAGGGGCGGCACCAGGGCGAAACTCGCCACGCCCCACAGGAAGATCAGCACCGCGGCCGGAACCGCGAACGGCATGGCGGCGGCGAAGGCGACCAGCAGCAGGGTCAGGCTGGCCAGGGTGACGATCAGGGTCTTGTCCACGGACCGGTCGGCGAACCTTCCGCCCAGCCAGTTGCCGAGCGTCAGGCCCAGGCCATAGGTCACCAGCATGGCGGTGACGAAGGCGGTCGAGGCGCCGGTCTCTTCGCGCAGGATCGGCGCGATATAGGTGAAGACCGTGAACATGGCGCTGGCGCCGATCACCGTCAGGGCCAGGGCCGCGAGCACCGAGCCCCGGCTCAGCACCCCGAGCTCGGCCCGCATGTTCCCCCCGACAGGCGCCGCCCCCCTGGGCAGGGTCAGGCGCAGGGCGGCCATGACGCCGAGACCGATCGCGGCGATCCCCCAGAACGAGGCCCGCCAGCCCAGCACTTCGCCGGCCCAGGCCGCCGCCGGCACGCCGACCACATTGGCGATGGTCAGGCCCATGAACATGGCCGCCACGGCGCCGGCCTGGCGGTTGGGCGGGACGAGACTGGCGGCCACCACCGCGCCGACGCCGAAGAAGGCGCCATGGTTGAGCGAGGTGATCACCCGGGCCACGAGCAGCATGCCATAGCCGTCCGACACCGCCGACAGCAGGTTGCCGGCGGTGAAGATCCCGGCCAGGGCGATCAGCAGGGTCCGGCGCGGAACCTTGCCGGTGGTCAGGATCATCAGCGGCGCCCCCAGCACGACGCCCAGGGCGTAGGCGCTGATCAGCAGGCCGGCGGTGGGAATCGACACACCCAGATCCGTGGCGATCAGGGGCAGCAGACCCATGGGGGCGAACTCGGTCACGCCGATGCCGAACGCGCCCGCCGCCAGGGCGAGAAGGGGAGGATTGATTTTCATGGGGCAAAGATGGACGTGGTCGATCTGAGGCGTTAGCGGGGATTGAAGCCAAGGATTTTTGAAATGAACGCAAAGGTGGCGGCCGGCGTCGACCGGGCCCGCGAAATGTCCGTCTTCGCCTCGGTGGCCGATATGGGGGGCTTTTCCGCCGCCGGCCGCGCGCTCGCCCTCACCCCCTCGGCGGTCAGCCGGACGGTGGACCGGATCGAGGCGCGGCTGGGGGTGCGGCTGCTTCTGCGGACCACCCGGAGCCTGACCCTGACGCCCGAGGGCCAGGCCTATCTGGCCGCGGCCCGGCGCATCCTGGCCGACCTGGACGAGGCCGAGCAGGCCATCGCCGACCGGGGCGTGCCGCGGGGCCGCCTGCGGATCAGCGCCTCCCACTCCCACGGCCGCCTGACCATCGTGCCGCTGCTGGGGGAATTCGCCCGCCGCTACGAACACATCCTGGTGGACATCAGCCTGAGCGATACGGTGGCCGATATCGCCGGCGGCCAGGCCGATGTGGGGGTCCGCTTCGGCCCCCTCGCCGACAGCGGCCTGACGGCGCGCAAGGTGGGCGAGAACCGCCGGGTGATCGTCGCCGCCCCGGCCTATCTGGCCCAGCATGGGACGCCGCAGGTTCCCGAAGACCTGCTGGACCACAACTGCCTGAACTTCAATTTCCGCCGGGCCGAACCGGTCTGGCCCTTCGTGCGGGACGGCAAGGACTACGCCCTGTCCGTCCGTGGCAATGTGGAGGCCAATAACGGCGAGACCCTGGGCCAGCTGGCCGCCGCCGGCGTCGGGATCTCCCGGGTGGGCGAGTTCAGCGTCCGCGACGACATCGCCGCCGGCCGCCTGGTCCCCCTGCTGGAGGCCTTCAACCCCGGCGACGTGGAGCGCATCCATGCGGTTTTCGTCGGCGGAGCCAACACCCCGGCCCGGGTGCGGGTGTTCGTCGACTATCTGGCCGAGCGGCTACGTTAGGGCTTGAGCGCGGCCAGGGCGCGGAAGCTGGGGCGGCCGAGCGTGATCAGGCCCGCCGCGATCAGGCCGGCGGTCACGCCCACCAGGCCCATGGAGCGGCCGACCGCCATGGGATCGGCGAAGGCATAGTCGGTCAGCAGGGCCACGGCCGTGGGGCCGATCCCCATGCCGATCAGATTCAGGGCCAGCATATAGACCGCCGCGATCCGCCCCCGCAGGTCCGGCGGGCAGATGATCTGCAGGGCGGCGGGCGCTGCCCCCATGGGAAACATCATCATGAAGATCGCCCCATGGAGCAGGACCACGGTCGCGCCAAGGCCGGGCGAAAGGATCAGGCCGCTGAGCATGGCGGCCGCCCCCAGGGCGCCGATCAGGGCCATGCGCAGATTGGCGTCGAGACGCCCCGCCGCCAGCCAGCGATCGGCCACCCAGCCGCCGAGCAGCAGGCCCGCGCAGCCGGGGCCGAGGAAGCCGAGGCCCAGGATCAGGCCGATCTGCCCCTGCTCCAGCTGATGGACCCGGCCCAGCAGGGTCGGCGCCCAGGCGCTGAGGCCGTGGAAGGCGATATTGACCACCGAGCAGCCGACGATGACGACGCCATAGGCCCGCCAATGCCGGCGCAGGGCGTCCAGGGCCGCGGCCGGGCGGGCGGCGAGCGAGGGTCCGGCCACGGAGGCCCCGGCCGCCTTCCGCCGAGGCTCGGCCACCGCCAGCACCAGCAGCGCCACCAGCAGGCCCGGCGCGCCGACCACCAGGAAGACCAGCCGCCAGCCGCTGAATTCGCCCAGCAGGGGCAGGCTCACGGGCGGCAGGCCCGAGACGGCCATGATGGTCCAGCCGCCGATCAGGAAGGCGAGGCCCGAACCGAAGCAGGCGCCCATGGCGTAGACCCCCTGGGCCCGGCTGCGATGCTCGGGCTTGAAGAGGTCCGGGATCAGGGAATAGGCGGCCGGCGACAGGGTCGCCTCCCCGGTCGCCACGCCGACGCGGGCGGCCAGCAGGCTCCAATAGTTCATGGCGGCGCCGCAGAGCACGGTCATCACGCTCCAGACCGCAACACCGGCCGCCGCCAGGCCCCGGCGGCTGGCCTTGTCGACGATCGTGCCGAAGGGCAGGCCAAGGGCGGTGTAGAAGATGGCGAAGGCCAGGCCGGTCAGCAGGCTGATCTGGGTGTCGCTGAGATGGAGCTCGGCCTTGATCGGCCCGACCAGCATGGCCAGGATGGTCCGGTCGATGAACGAGAAGGTGTAGGCCAGCACCAGGATGGCCAGGGAGGACGAGGCCCGCGCCAGGCTGGGGTGGGTTATGGTCGCCGGCAGGACTTCGCCCGGGGCGGACATCAGGCGGCCCCGTCCAGGAGCCAGACATCGCCGTCCTCAACCTCGACCTTGAAGGTCTTCAGCGGGAATTTGCACGGCAGGCTGCAGGCCTTGCCCGAACGGACATTGAAGCTGCCGCCGTGCATGGGACAGAAGATCATTTCGCCCTCGAGCCGGCCCTCCGACAGCGACGCGATGGCGTGGGTGCATTCGTCCTCGACAGCCAGGAAGGCGCCGTTCACATGGCAGAGCGCGATGGGGTCCATGCCCTCGGGCTCCACCTTCAGGATCTGCCCCTCATCCACGTCCGCCGCCGCGCACAGTCGAATTCGCCCCATTTCACAGCCTTCCAGAATCGTAAGCTCAGACACACAACACCGGCCGCGACCTGCGAGGCCTCGGCGTTTGACGGACAATTGTCTGATTGTCATACAATGCAAGGGCCGGAAGCGGCCGGCGCTCAAAAATCAGCAACTGATCGGAGATTGGGCATGAGCCAGGTCCTGGTGCTCGACGCCGGCGGAACCATCAGTTCGCAGGCCGACGCCCGCGGCGTGCTGGGCGGCGGCCAGGGCCTGTCGCTTGGGGCTGGCGCCGGGGATGTTCGTCTCAGCCTGCGGCAGGTGCATTCGGGCCTGAGCGACGAACTGAGTTTGGCGGACGCCGCGGCCATCGTCCGCGCCGCCCAGGCCGCCGCGGCGGATGCCGCCGACGACCTGGCCGGGATCGTGGTCGCCCATGGCACCGACACCATGGAGGAGACCGCCTTCCTCGCCGACCTGGTCTGGACCTCGCCCCGGCCCCTGGTCTTCACCGGCGCCCAGCGGGCTCCGGCCCACCCCGAATTCGACGGCGCCCGGAACCTGGCCGACGCCGTCGCCCTGGCCGCAGGCCCGGCCGCCCGGGGCCGCGGCGTGCTGCTGGCCTTCGGCGGCCGGGTCATGCCGGCCCGTCATGCGGTGAAGGCCCACACCAGCGCGCTGACGGGGTTCGCCGATCGGGATCAAGCGGGCGATGCAGGAGGCGTCCTGGCCCGGCTCCCGCGCCTGGAAGATCGACCCGCTCCCCTGCCCGACCTGCGCCTGGACCCTTCGGTGGAAATCCTGGCCGCCAGCCTGGGCTCCGGTGGGGGGCTGATCGAGGCTGCGGTCGCGCAAGGGGCGCGGGGCCTCGTGCTCCAGGCGCTGGGCCGGGGCAACGCCAGCCCGCCCGTGGTCGCCGCCGTCGGCCGGGCCTGCGCGGCCGGCGTCGTGGTGCTGGTCGCCTCCCGCTGCCCCTTCGGCCAGGTCGCGCCGGACTATGCGTCCGGCGCCCGGCTGGCCGAGGCCGGGGCCATCTTCAGCGACGATCTGGGCGCCAGCCAGGCCCGCATCCTGGCCTCGGCCATACTGGGCCTGGAGGACTCGGGTGACGCGGCGGCCGCGCGCATCCGCGCCTGGCTGGCCGTTTAAGTGCTGGGCAGATAGCGCTCGGCCCGGACCGCCGACAGGGGCGCGCCCAACACCGCCAGGGTGGTCCGCGCCGCCTCGACCATGGCCGGCGGGCCGCAGAGATAATAGGCGCTCCCCGGCGCCACATCGGAGGCCTCAAGCAGCGAGACCGCCGTCCCCTGGCTCGCCACAGGGCCGGGCTCGCCGATGAAGACCGCGAACCGCGCCTGGGCCCGCCCATGGGCGGCGGCCAGGGCCTCAAGCTCGGCTACGTGAAACAGATCCAGCGCGCTGGTCACGCCGAAACAGACCACCACTTCGCCGCTCTCCGGCGCCATGTCGCGCAGCATGGAGAGCGCCGGCGCCAGGCCCGTCCCGCCGACCACGAAGACGTGGCGGTTGGCCCGGGGATCGCAGGCGAAGGCGCCCAGCGGTCCCTGGATCTTCACCGCGTCGCCGGGGCCTGCAGCCGTCGCCACCCATTCCGAGGCCAGGCCGCCGGGCACATGGCGGATCAGGAATTCCAGCTGGCTGTCGTCGGCGGGGGCGCTGGCGATGGAGTAGATCCGCGCGCCGCTCTTGCCGGGGGGCCGCAGGCGCACATACTGCCCGCTCTGGAAGGAAAAGCCCTCCGGCCGCTCCAGGGACAGGCGATAGACACTCTGCGACAGGCGCTCCACCTCCTTCACCCGGGTCGAATGGCGGGCGGGCGCCGAGGGCTGCGGCTCCAGGGCGTAGGGCAGGTCAAAAGCCGCATCGCCGCTGAGCCGCGTCTGGCAGGTGGCCCGCAGGCCGGTCGCCGCCTCGGCCGCCGAGATCGGCGAGGGTCCGGCCGCGTCGAACGCCGCCTCGCCCGAGGTCAGCTGAGCGATGCAGGCGCCGCATTCGCCAGAGGCGCAGTCATAGCGGATCGGCGCGTCGATCTGCATCGCCGCCTCCAGCACGGTCTGGCCCGGCGCCACCGGGACAGAGGTGACGCGACCATCGGAAAAGGTGAAATGCGCGGCGTACATCGCCCCTCGCCATTTGACTGAAGTTTGTATGACGATATGACATTACGGCGTGAACACAAGAGGCGGTCTTCCCGGCCGCGCGAGCCCCTATGGAGGATCTCATGAGCCCGGCCAGCCAGACCGAACAGCTCGCCCGCCAGTTGCTGGACGCCTATGAGGGCCCACGCCTGGCCCCGATCCGCGAGGCCTTCGCGCCGGGCGACGTGGCCGCCGCCTATGAGGTGCAGTTGGCCCAGGTCCGCCACTGGACGGCCCAGGGCCGCCGGGTGGTGGGGCGCAAGATCGGCCTGACCTCCAAGGCCGTCCAGGCCCAGCTGGGGGTATCGGAGCCGGACTTCGGCCATCTGTTCGCCGACATGGTGTTCGGCGACAATGAGGAACTGCCCTTTGCGCGGCTGCAGCAGCCCAAGGTCGAGGCCGAGGTGGCCCTGATCCTGTCCCGCGACCTGGACCTGCCCGACTGCACGGTGGCCGATCTCTATGAGGCCGTGGCCTGGGTGGTCCCGGCGGTCGAGATCGTCTCCAGCCGCATCGCCGACTGGAAGATCAACATCCTGGACACGGTCGCCGACAACGCCTCGTCGGGCCTGGTGGCCCTGGGCGGGCCGGTAGGGCGGCTGGACGGCCTGGACCTGATCGGCTGCGCCATGACCATGAGCGTCAATGGCGTGCAGGCCTCGCAAGGCACAGGCGCCGACTGCCTGGGCAGTCCCCTGAACGCCGCCGCTTGGCTGGCCCGCCGCTCGGCCGCCCTGGGCCATCCCCTGCGCAAGGGCGAGCTGCTGCTGACCGGGGCGCTGGGGCCCATGGCCAATGTCTCGCCGGGCGACAAGGTGGTGGCCGAGATCGGCGGCCTGGGCGCCGTCAGCCTGAATTTCAGCCTCTAGAGCGCCTCAAAAATAGGCGCCGCGCATCCCTGCGGTTGCAGGGCTAGCCCGGCGCTTGCCTCGACCTCTTCCGTCATATTGTCATACAAACAAGATCGCCAGAGTCGGCGCCGCGTCAGAGTAGGAATCCCATGAGTGAGGATCATTTCGTCAATCCTGAGGTCGCCAACGCGGTCGGTGACTGGAAGGGTTATGTGGAGGCCAAGCTCGGCTTCCGGAATCACTGGTACCCGGTGCGCTTCTCCAAGGAGATCGCCGAGGGCGAGGCGATCACGGTCAAGCTGCTGGGCGAGGCCCTGATCCTCAAGCGCATCGACGGCAAGGTCTATTCGATCCGCGACCGCTGCCTGCACCGGGGCGTGCCGCTGTCGAAGAAGCTGGACTGCTACACCCGCGACACCATCACCTGCTGGTACCACGGCTACACCTACCGGGTTCAGACCGGCGAGCTGGTCAACATCCTGGCCGTGCCCGACAGCCGCCTGATCGGCCGGCGCAAGATCACCACCTTCCCGGTGGAAGAAGCCAAGGGCGTGGTCTTCGTCTTCATCGGCGACACCGAGGATGGCCCGCCCCCGCCCCTGGCGCACGACGTGCCGCCGGGCTTCCTGGACGACGACGTCATGATCCTGGGCAAGCACCGGGTGGTGAACTCCAACTGGCGCCTGGGGGCCGAGAACGGCTTCGACGCCCTGCACATCTTCATCCACAAGGACACCACCCTGCGCCACTACCGGGTGTTCAACTTCCCGATCGGCCACACCCCCCTGCCCGGCGCCGTGGAGACGGTCGAAGCCCCCGACGGCCCCAAGGGGGTGATCGACGACTTCGCCCTGCACAAGCCGGCCTGGGAGGGCGAGGTGGACGGCGAGGTCGTGGTCCGCGGCGTCCGGTCGGGCGAGGTCAGCGGCACCTCGGCGGCCATGAAGACCTCGTGCTGGCTGCCCGGCGTGCTGAAGGTGGACTCCTTCCCGGCGCCCGGCCTCACCCAGTTCGAATGGTATGTGCCGATCGACGCCGACTCCCACATCTACTTCCAGACCATCGGCCACGAGGCCAAGACCGACGAAGCCCGGGTCAAGTTCGCCAACGACTTCGAGACCATCTGGAAGCCCCACGGCCTGGACGGCTTCAACGCCGACGACATCTGGGCCCGCGAAGTGACCCAGCCCTTCTATCAGGACGACTATGGCTGGCTGGACGAGATGCTCTGCGAGCCGGACGTGACGATCCTGGAGTGGCGCAGGCTGGCCAGCCGCTGCAACCGCGGCATCCAGACCCCGGAGCACCTGCGATGAGCGCCGAGATGAAGCTGGACGGGACCGGCGTCGTCAGCCGGTTCATCGAGGCGGGTGGCGTCCGCACCCACTATCTGGAGGCCGGCGAAGGCCCGCCCCTGGTCCTGGTGCACGGCGGCGGCGCGGGCGCCGACGCCTATGGCAACTGGATCGAATGCCTGCCGATCTTCGCCCGCACCCACCGGGTGATCGCCCCGGACATGATCGGCTTTGGCCATACCGACAAGCCCTCGCCCGACACCTATCTCTATGACCAGCCGGGTCGCAACGCCCACCTGGCCGCCTTCCTCAAGGCGATGGACCTGGGCCCCGTCGTCCTGGTGGGCAATTCCATGGGCGGCGCCTCGTCGATCGGCGTGGCGCTCGATCACCCGGACCTGGTCGAGCGTCTGGTGCTGATGGGCAGCGCCGGCCTGCCGATCCCCGAAAAGCCGTCGCCCGACCTGATGAAGAACCTGCAGTACGACTTCACGGTCGGGGGCATGCGCCGGGTGGTCTCCGGCCTCACCGGCCCGGACTATGTCCCGCCCGAGGAGATGATCCAGTACCGCTATCAGATCGTCGACGGCCCTGAGGCCCGCGCGGCCCTGGCGGCGATCAACGCCCAGACCAGGACCGGCACGCTCAACTATCCTGAGGACCGCCTGGCCACGATCAAGCACCCGATCCTGGTGGTGAACGGCAAGGACGACGGGGTCTCCATCCTGCCCCGGGCCTATCGCTTCCTGGAGCTGTTCGAGAATTCGTGGGGCTATATCGTCCCCCATTGCGGCCACTGGGCGATGATCGAGCAGCGCGATGACTTCTGCCGCGCGGTTCTGAACTTCGTTCAACCCCGGACCCTCTGACCATGGGTGCGCCCGCCGGCGTCCACGCCATGATCCACCACCTGATCGCCACGCCGTCCGACCGGGGGCTGATCAGGACCGATCCCGCCCAGCTGTTCGACCGTTTCGGCGTGCCGGAGGCGGCGCGGGAGGTGCTGAACCAGGGCGGGCGTGACGATCTGCACGGCCTGGGAATCCACCCGAACCTGATCATCAAGTGGCTGATCTGGTCCGGCCGGGCGACCATTACGCCGTTCGCCATCAGCTATTATTTCGACCGGAGGTAGCCCATGGGCCAGATCGTCGGAGCCTTCGCCACCTCCCATGTGCTGGGCGCGCCGGACGGCGTGGAGGATCAGGCCGAGCGGGTCTTCCAGGGCATGCGCGAGATCGGCCGCCGGCTGCACGCCACGCGGCCCGACGTGCTGGTGGTGATCACCGCCGACCACCTGAACAACTTCCACGCCGACCAACCCGCCCCCTTCGCCGTCGCCCTGGACGATGTGCTCACCCCCTATGGCGACATGGGCCTGCCCACCGACCCTGTCCCCGGCGCGGGCGCCTTCGCGCAGGGCCTGGCCGACTTCCTCGATGACCAGGGCCAGGCCGTGCAGACCCTGTCGGGCGTGCGTCCCGACCACGGCGTGATGATCCCCCATGGGGTCGTCGACCCGAACCGGACCCTGCCCACGGCGCTGCTCTATGTGAACGCCGCCATCGCCCCGGCGCCGGAGCCCGAGGCCTGCTGGACCATGGGCGGCCTGTTGAAGGCCTATGTGGAGACCGTGCGTCCGGCCGGCGAGCGGGTCGCCCTGCTGGCCGGCGGCGGCCTCTCCCACTGGCTGGGCGTGCCGGAGGAAGGTCAGGTCAACGCCGAATGGGACCTCGCCTTCATGGACGCCATGATCGAGGGCCGCGGCGCCGAGCTCGCCCGCATGACCAACGCCGACATCCTGGCCGCCGCCGGCAATGGCGGGCTGGAGGTCAGCGCCTGGATCGCCCTGGCCGGCGCAGCGCCGGGCGCCCGCGGCGAGCGCCTGTACTATGAGCCCATGCCCAGCTGGGCTTCGGGCATGGGCGGCGTGGCGCTGAGGCTCTAGGCCGCCGGGCAGCCCGGCGTCGTCGGATCGGGGCGCACCGCCTCGGGCCTGGCCGGGCCCAGCAGCGGGCGGCCGGGCATGGCGCCGGTGAGCGCGCCTGAGCGGATCACCGGCACGCCGTTGATGACCACGTGGCGAATGCCGACCGCATATTGGTGGGGATCATCAAAGGTCGCCCTGTCGGCGATGGTCTCGGCGTCAAAGACCGTGATGTCGGCGAACGCGCCCTGCGCCAGACGTCCGCGCTCGGTCTGGCCGACCTGGTCGGCGGCCAGCGAGGTCATGCGGCGCACCGCATCTTCCAGCGTCAGGACCTTCTGCTCGCGCACATAGCGGCCAAGGACCCGCGGGAAGGCGCCGTAGGTCCGCGGGTGCGGGAAGCCGTCGCCGAAGCCCACCGGGTCGCCGTCGGTCTCGATCATGGCCAGCGGGTGCTGCAGGATGCGCACCACATCGGCCTCGTCCATCACGTGATAGATGGCGCTGAACCCGCCCTTGAGCTGCAGCTCGATCAGCAGCTGGATCGCGTCCTCCGGCGTGCCGGCCAGCCCGCGATCCTTGGCGAGGTCGGCCAGGGTCCTGCCATTGTAGGACGGGTCGGCCGCCAGGCTGCGGAACTGCAGGCGCGCCAGGTCCGCCCCGCCCCGCTGGACCATCAGGATCCGCATCATCTCGGCCT
The DNA here is from genome assembly GCA_964515365.1 of uncultured Phenylobacterium sp. GTDB lineage: Bacteria > Pseudomonadota > Alphaproteobacteria > Caulobacterales > Caulobacteraceae > Phenylobacterium. The sequence continues at coordinate 25,201 of CAZERE010000005.1, forward strand.
CGACCCTGGCCCGGACCTCCGGATCCTCCATCCGGGCCTTGAACCCCTCGGGACCGCCGGCCAGGGCCCAGGCGGGGAACATCACCGCCGAGGACGAGCTGGAGGCCGAATAGGGATAGAGGTCGTGGGTGATGTCGAGGCCGCGGGCGCGGGCCTCGTCGATCATGGCCAGGGTCTTGACGCTCCAGCCCCACTGGGTGGAGCCCATGGCCTTGTGGTGGTTGATCTGGCCCGGCAGGCCCGCGCCCTCGGCCACCGCAATGACCTCGGCCACGGAGTCCAGCACCCCGGCCCCCTCGTCGCGCATGTGCGAGACATAGATCCCGCCCCAGCAGGCGGCGACCTTGGCCATGGCGATCACTTCGTCGGGCTTGGCGTAGTTGGCCGGCACATAGACCAGGCCCGTGGACATCCCCAGCGCCCCATCGGCCATGGTGTCGGCGATGATCTTCTGCATCTGCGCCAGCTCGGCCGGGTTCGGCGCCCGGTTCTCCATCCCCAGGACCTGGGTGCGGGCGAAGCTGTGGCCGGCGAAGAAGCCGACATTGGGCGCGACCTCCAGGGCCTCGACATAGGGCTTGAGCGGATAGGGCTGCGGGCCGCTGTGCAGGCTGGCGATGATGCTGGTTATGCCCTGGCGGACGAAGTTCTCGGCCAGGGGAAATTCGTGGATATTGTCGGCGATGTGGGCGTGGTTGTCGATGAAGCCCGGCGCCACGATCAGGCCGCGGGCGTCCAGCACGGCGTCGCCATCGGCGGCCTTGAGCCCGTCCCGGGCGATCCGCACGATCCGGTCGCCCTCGATGGCCAGGTCGGCGCGATAGGCGCCCGCGCCCGTGCCGTCCACCACCTGGCCGCCCAGGATCACCAGGTCGAACTCGGCGGCCTGGGCGGCGCCCGCCCCCATCAGGGCGGTGGCGAGCAGCAGGGATTTCAGGGTCGCACGGCGCATGACGGGAAGTCCTGGACTGGAGGAAGCCTCGAAAGACGTTCGGGCCGGAACCGCCAGTGGGGGTGGCGGCCCCGGCCCTGGCCAGCGCGGCTAGCGGCCGCGCAGGATGACGCGGCCGGCGCGTTCGGCGGTGACCTCGCCCTCGGCCAGGGCCGCCTTGCCGTTCACGAACACGTAGTCCATGCCCTGCGAATAGGCGTGCGGCTTGGGATAGGTGGCCACGTCCCGGACCGTCTCGGGATTGAAGACCAGCACATCGGCATAGGCGCCAGGGCGGATCACGCCCCGGTCGGGGATGGCGAACACCTGCGCCGGCAGGCCGCTGGACGAATGGATCGCCTGGGCCATGCTGATCACCTCGCGCTCGATCACATAGCGCCGCAGCTTGCGGGGATAGGCGCCATAGGCCCGCGGATGCTCCGCGCCCTCGCCGAAGGTCACCAGGGCGCCGTCGGACGAGGTCATCATCCAGGGCTGCTTCATCAGCAGCTCCAGATCGTCCTCGTTCATGTTGAACGAGACGATGCCGGCCCCGCCCTTGATCAGCAGGTCGATGGCGGTGTCGAGCGGGTCTTTCAGGTCACGCCGTGCGATCTCGTCCAGGCGCATCCCCTCCAGCGACGGATCGGCGCTGTAGCTCGAGATCATGATGGCGTTGGCGCCGGCCCGGCGGGCCAGGTTTTCGACCATGCCCTCGCGGATCAGGGCGCGCTGCTCGGGGTTCTGCAGGCGCTTGGACAGGGCCTCCTGGCCGCCCTCCTGCGCCCAGCCGGGGATCAGGGCCGCCGACAGGCCGGTGCTGGAGGCGGCATAGGGATACTGGTCGGCCCAGATGGACAGGCCCTCGGCCCGGGCGGCCTCGATCATCTTCACCGCGTCGTCGGACTGGCCCCAGACCGTGGGGCCGAGCATCTTCATGTGGCTGACCACCCCGGTGATCCCGGTCTGACGGGAGACCTCGATCAGCTCGGCCACCGAGGCCAGCACGCCGATGTCATAGCTGGACTCGTCGCGGATATGGCTGGTGTGGAAGGCGTTCGGGAACTCCGCGGCCACCTTGGCCAGGGCGACGATCTCGGACGTGTCGGAGTACTTGCCCGGCACATAGAAGGGGCCGCTGGACATGCCCAGCGCGCCGAAGGTCATGGCCTGCCGCACCAGGCCCTGCATCTCGGCCAGCTCGGCCGGCGTCGGCTTGCGGTTCTCCAGGCCCATGACCTCGCGCCGCACCCCATTGTGGCCGATCATCGGGATGACATTGACGCCGGGCCGGTTGGTCTCGATCGCCGCCACCTGCGGGCGCAGGTCGGCCGGGCCGCCGCCGTCCGGATTGATCATCGCCGTGGTGATCCCCTGGGTGAGGACCGAGATGGCCGGCGCCAGTTCCGGGGTCTCGATGCCCGGCGCGGCGTGGGAATGGGTGTCGATGAAGCCCGGCGACACATACTTGCCGGTGGCGTCGACCACGGTGGCGGCGGTGGCGCTGGCCGGAATTTCGCCGACCTCGACGATGCGGTCGCCCTTGATCGCCACATCGGCGGCGCGGCCCTCCGCGCCCGTGCCGTCGAACAGCAGGCCGCCGCGGATCAGGACATCATACTCCTGGGCCAGGGCGTGGCCTGAGACTCCCGACATCAGACTGAGGGCGAGGCCCGCCGCCAGGACCCGGCGGCGGAGGAAACCAGAGGGCGTCTTCATGTCAGATCCTTGTTCAAATCAGGGCCGGCCGGACCGGGTGGACGGGGTCGGCGACGCCCGCCTCCCGGTCATGTCCGGGTCATGCGCTAAATATTGACAGGATGACTGCCCGAATCTTCGTGCGGACGCCCCGGCGCCGAAAATGTCTTACTCCGGCCCTCGGGAAGGGTGTCAGTCCTGCGACATTAGTGTCAATCAAGACGACCCTTCCGAATATTGCGCGATCAATAGCCTGACGTCATGGCTTGCCCTGGACAGGTCAAGACGTCCTGGCGGCGCCCCAAAACTATCGCTCCACCGCCTCGAATCGGGCGCGACACGCTCCGTGGCCAGCGCGATCTCGCCATTTCCTGGCGCCAGACGCCCCTTTAGCCATGCCGCGCAAAGGCAGGCCCGCCAAGGCCTCCCCCAGTCTCGGCGGCGGTCGGCCCCGCCACACCTATGTCTGGGGGTTATAGGCTCTGCAATATTCCGAAGGGGAGCCGGCGTTGACACTCCGGTGGGGGGCCGACAACCTCGTTATGAATACGGGCGCAGATCATCGCAGTTCCGGCGAATTATAATAAAGCCGGGCGCCAAATGAACATTCTGCTTATCGTCAATTCCGAGGGGGATAGTCATGTCAAGAAATCTTCAGATGCACAACGTGCGGGCTCGAGGGCTCCAATCTGCCCGCAAATTGGGCCTGACCCACGGCGCTTCGGCCATGGCCCTGCTGCTGGGCGTCGCCGCGGCGGGCGCGGCCAGCGCGCAGACCGCAGCGCCGGCTGGCGTCGCCAGCGTGGAAGAGGTGGTGGTCACCGGCACCCGCGTCGTCCGTGACGGCTATCAGGCGCCGACCCCGCTGACCGTGATCAGCGAAACCGAGATCCTCGCGGCCGCCCCCTCCAACGTCGCCGACTTCGTCAACGACATCCCGTCCGTGGTCGGCAGCGCCACGCCGCAGACCTCCAACGCCTCGATCAGCGCCGGCACCTCCGGCGTCAACGCCCTGAACCTGCGCGGCCTGGGCGCCACCCGCACCCTGGTCCTGCTGAACGGCCAGCGCTCGGTCGGCTCGACCATCACCGGGGCGGTGGACGTCAACACCTTCCCGCAGGGCCTGATCAGCGGCGTGCAGATCGTCACCGGCGGCGCCTCGGCGGCCTATGGCTCCGACGCCGTCAGCGGCGTGGTCAACTTCATCCTCGACACCGACTATCAGGGCTTCAAGGGCTCGGTCGAGGCGGGCCAGACCACCTATGGGGACGACGACCAGTATCGGGTCAACCTGACCTATGGGACCGAGTTCGCCGGCGGCCGCGGCCATCTGCTGCTGAACGGCGAGATCGTCGATCGCGAAGGCATCTATGGCGTGCCGCGGGATTGGAACAACGACGGCTGGTACATCATCACCAACCCGAACTACGCGCCGGGCAACGGCCAGCCCGAGCGCTTTCTCACCAGCGGGGCGGGCCTGTCCAACGCCACCCCGGGCGGCATCATCGTCAACACCCCCCTGCGTGGCACGACCTTCGGCGTCGGCGGCGTGGTGGGTCAGCAGGCCTATGGTCTGACCCGCGATCCCTGGATGATCGGTGGCGACTGGCAGGCCAATCAGGTCAACGACAAGCAGTCCCTGAACGCCGATGACCGCCGCAAGGGCTTCTTCGGCCGGGTCAGCTACGACCTCACCGACAATATCGAGATCTTCGGCCAGTTCTCGTACAACGAACACGCCTCCCTCGGCTGGACCGGCGTGCAGTTCAACCAGGGCAATGTCACCATCCGGTCCGACAACGCCTTCCTGCCGGCCTCTATCCGCCAGCAGCTGGCGGCCCTGAACATCGCCAGCTTCAGCCTCGGCACCACCAACGCCGACCTGCCGATCCGCAAGACCGACAATGAGCGCAGCGTCACCCGCTATGTGGTCGGGGCCGAGGGCGACTTCGACGCCTTCGACCGCGCCTGGCGCTGGGACGCCTATTATCAGCGGGGCGAGACCGACACCCTCGAGATCGCCAAGGACATCACCAACAATGCCCGTCTGGCCCTGGCCCAGGATGCGGTCTTCGCCCCCAACGGCGACATCGTCTGCCGCTCGACCCTGACCAATCCGACCAATGGCTGCGTGCCCTTCAACCGCATGGGCATCGGCGTCAATTCCCAGGCCGCCCTCGACTACATCCTGGGCGATCCGCAGCGGAAGCAGTTCTTCACCCAGCAGGTGGCGGCCGCCAACATCTCCGGCGACCCCTTCTCCACCTGGGCGGGCCCGGTCTCCATGGCGGCCGGTATCGAGCACCGTAAGGAGGAAGTCTCCGGCGAGGTCCCGACCGAGTTCCAGTCGGGCTGGTTCGTGGGCAACTATCGCCCGACCTTCGGCTCCTACACCGTCACCGAGGCCTATGTGGAAGCCGTCATTCCGCTGGCCGACGGCTTTGACCTGAACGCCGCGGTGCGCGGCACCGACTACAGCACCTCGGGCTATGTCACGACCTGGAAGGTGGGCGCGGTCTATTCGCCGATCCCCGACATCCGCTTCCGCGTCACCCGCTCGCGGGACATCCGGGCGCCGAACCTCAACGAACTGTTCGCCGCCGGCACCAGCCGCACCAACACCCTGCTGGACCCGTTCAACAACAACCAGTCCACCCAGTTCCTGGAACTGACCACCGGCAACCTCAATCTCGACCCCGAACTGGCCGACACCTGGGGCGTCGGCGTGGTGCTGCAGCCCGCCTTCCTGCCGGGCTTCGCCGCCGCCATCGACTATTTCGACATCCAGATCGAAGGCGCCATCGGTTCGGTGCAGGCCAACACCATCGTCGACCGCTGCTTCCAGGGGAACCAGACCTACTGCGCGGCCATCACCCGGTCGGGCAACCAGATCAGCCAGGTTTCGGTCAGCCCCTTCAACTTCGCGGTCCAGAAGTCGCGCGGCCTCGACCTGGAGGCCTCCTACCGCTTCAACCTCGGCGACGGCGCCATGGCCCTGCGGGCGGTCGGCACCTACTACCTGGAAAACTACGAGGACAACGGCATCGACGCGCCGACCGATACGGCCGGTTCGATCTCCCTGCCGGAGTTCATCTACCGGGCCACGGCCACCTATACGGCTGATCCCTGGACCATCCAGGTCACCGGCCGCGGCGTGAGCGAGAGCACCTACGACAACGCGTTCATCGAATGCACCGCGGGCTGCCCGGCCTCGACCATCGAAAACCGCACGATCAACAACAACAAGATCGACGGCGCCTTCTATGTCGACCTGGCCATGACCTACGATCTGAAGGTCCTTCAGAAGACCGAGGCCTTCGTCAGCATCTCCAACCTCTTCAACCGCGACCCGGAGATCGTCGCCTACGGCCCGGCCGGCACCGCCTACGGCAACCCGTCCACCAGCCAGGGGGTCTATGACATCCTCGGCCGCGTGTTCCGGGTGGGCGTGCGCTTCGAGTACTAGCCAAGTCTAAGAGAGCCCCGGGCGAAAGCCCGGGGCTCTTTTCATAACGACGGCCAGGCCCGCTCCGCATCTCGATCGGAAGGCCTGGAGAGGAAACGACGCCCCAATCGTCCCAGTTCGTGGAGACCACCATGACCCCTGACCGCATCACGACCCCGCCGAGTTTCCTTCGCCGCCGCGTCCTGGCGGCCGGCCTCGCGCTCAGCCTGATGTCGGGGGTCTCGGCCACGGCCCTGGCCCAGGAGTACGACGTCCTGATCCGCGGCGGCCTGGTCTATGACGGCACCGGCGCCGAGGGCCGCGCCGCCGACGTGGCGATCAAGGGCGAGCGCATCGTCGAGATCGGCGCCATCCCCGCCACCGCGACCGCCACCACCACCGTCGACGCCACGGGCAAGATCGTCTCGCCCGGCTTCATCGACCCCCATTCCCACGCCGCGCCCGAGATCGGCACGCCCGAACTCGCCGCCGCCGTGCCGATCCTCTACCAGGGGATCACCACCGTGATGATCAATCCCGATGGCGGCGGTCCTGGCGACCTTCGCCCGCAGATCGACGCCATCGAGACCAATGTGCCGGGCGTGAACGTCGTGCCGATGATCGGCCACAACGGCGTGCGCCGGGACGTGATGGGCCTGGAGAACCGCAAGCCGACCCCGGCCGAGCTGGCCAGCATGGAGGCCAAGGTCAAGGAGGCCATGGACCTGGGCGCCTTCGGCCTGTCCACCGGCCCCTTCTATATTCCGGGCAAGTATTCCGACACCTCGGAACTGGTGGCCCTGGCCAAGGTCGCGGCGACCTATCCCGACGCCTTCCACATCAGCCACATCCGCGACGAGTCCAGCTATGATGTCGGCGTGCTCGGCGCGATCGAGGAGCTGATCCAGGTGTCCCGCCAGACCGGCATCATCGGCGTGGTCACCCACATGAAGATGCTCGGCCCCAGTGTCTGGGGCCAGTCGGAGCAGGCGGTGGAGATGATCAACGCCGCCCGGGCCGAGGGCCTGTCCATCTGGGCCGACCAGTATCCCTACGCCGCCTCGGGCTCCTCGCTCCAGGCCTCCCTGGTGCCGGGATGGGCTCAGGAGGGCGGACCCGACGCGACGGTCAAGCGCCTGCAGAACCCCGAGCAGCGCGCCCTGATCCGCCAGGAGATGGTGGCCAATCTGGAGCGCCGGGCCGGCGCCAACGCCATCATGATCCGCAACTATGCGCCCGATCCGTCGCTCAACGGCATGCGCCTGGACGAGATCGCCCGGCGCAACCTGCAGGACCCGCTGGACACCGCCATCGACATGCTGATCGAGGGCGGCGCCAGCATCGTCTCCTTCAACATGAATGAGCGCGATGTGGAGCGGCTGATGCAGCAGCCCTGGACCATGACCTCCAGTGACGGGGCGCTCGGCCCCTTCGGCGTCGGCGGCGAGCATCCGCGGGCCTATGGCGCCTTCCCGCGCAAGTTCCATCGCTATGTGCTGGACCGGGAGGTGATCAGCATGGCCCAGGCCATCCACGCCTCCAGCGGCCTGTCGGCCGAGGTGTTCTCGATCAAGGATCGCGGCGTGCTGCGGCCCGGCGCCTATGCCGACGTGCTGGTGTTTGATCCCGCGACCATCCGCGACGTGGCCACCTATCAAGCGCCCCACGCCTATTCCGAGGGGATGGAATACATCTTCGTCAACGGGAAGCCCGCCGTCATGGACGGCGAAGTGACCGACGAGCGGCACGGCCGGGTTCTGCGGCGCGGCCAGTAGTTCTAGTTGAAGACCCGGCGCGCCCGGCATGGGGCGCGCCGGCTGTACCCGTAACGCGTGGATGGTCCCGATGAGTCACCCGCAGCCCGCCTCGTCCGCCACCCTGCCGGGTCCCGCCTGGGCCGCGCGCCTGTCCGCGGAGATCGGCAAGGCGGTGCTGGGCCAGACGCAGGTGATCGAGCGGCTGCAGATCGCCCTCCTGGTGGGCGGTCACGTCCTGCTGGAAGGCATGCCGGGCCTGGCCAAGACCCTGCTGGTCAAGTCCCTGGGCCAGGCCATGGGTCTGGATTTCGAACGCATCCAGTTCACCCCGGACCTGCTGCCCAGCGATGTGGTCGGCACGCTGGTCTATTCCCCCCACGACGGCAGCTTCACCCCGCACCTGGGGCCGGTGTTCGCCAATATCGTCCTGGCCGATGAGATCAACCGCTCGCCGGCCAAGGTGCAGAGCGCCCTCTTGGAGGCGATGCAGGAGCGGCAGGTGACCATCGGCGGAACCCGCCATCCCCTGCCCGACCCCTTCCTGGTCCTGGCGACGCAGAACCCGGTGGAGCACGAAGGCACCTATCCCCTGCCCGAGGCCCAGACCGACCGCTTCCTGTTCAAGGTCCTGCTCGACTATCCCTCCGATGTGGACGAGCTCGAGATGCTGCGCCGCTGGGGCTCGGCCACCCGGTCGCCCTCGGTGGAGGCCGCCTCCAATGGCGCCGAACTGCTGGCCCTGCGCCAAGGGGTCGATGAGGTGTTCGTGGCGCCGGAGATCGAGGCCTATCTGCTGGCCCTGGTCCGCAGGACCCGGGACATGGCCGCGCCCGCGCCCATCGGCGGAACATCTGGCCTGCGCCAGCTGGCCTTCGGCGCCTCGCCCCGGGCGACGCTGGCCCTCTATCAGTCCAGCCGGGCCCTGGCCTTCATCCGCGGCCTCGAACAGGTGACGCCGGGCCTGGTCCAGGAGGTGGCCCACGACGTCCTGCGCCACCGGGTGGGCCTGACCTATGAGGCCGAGGCCGCGGGCCTGAGCGCCGAGACGGTGATCGCCCGGGTCCTCGCCGACGTTCCCGTCCCGGGCTGACGCGAAGTCCGATGACGGCCCGCCCGCCCGAGATCGACCCCCGCGCCCAGACCGCGCTGCGGCGGCTTGAATGGCAGCTGCGCCGGCGATCGGTGCAGACCCTGCTGGCCGGCGGCTACCGCTCGGTGTTTCGCGGCCGGGGCATGGAATTCGACCAGGTGGTCCGCTACGAGTTCGGCGACGACATCCGCGACGTGGACTGGAACGTCACCGCCCGGCTCGGCGACCTCTATCGCAAGGTGTTCGTCGAGGAGCGGGAGCTGACCGTCTACGCCGTGGTCAGCGACGATCCCGCGCTTCAGTTCGGCTCCGGCGCGGCCAGCAAGCGCGACGTCCTGTTCCAGCTCGCGGCGCTCACCCTCATGCTGGCCGTAGTGAACCGCGAGCGGGCCGGCCTGCTGCACGTCACCCCGTACGGCTCGACCGCCTTCAGCCCCACGCGGCGGCGCGCCCGCATCCTCTCGGCCCTGGCCGCCCTGTTCGCCGCCCCGGCGCCGGACCCTGCGCCGCCCACGCCCTTCGTCCCCTGGCCGCTGATCCCGCAACAGGCCCCCCAGGGCGCCCTGGTGGTCTGGTTCGGCGAGGTCCCGGCCAGCGCCCCGCCGCCGGAATGGGCCGCCTTCCGCCGCCGTCATCCGGTGATCGGCGTGCGGGTGGAGGACGCCTGGGAGCGGGACGGCCCTGCCGCCCAGGGGGCCACCGCCTATGATCCTGCCGCCGGCCAGCTGGTCTGGATGAACGCCACGGCCGCCGGCCGCGCCGCCCACGCCGCCTGGCGGGCCGAGCGCGAGGCGCGCTGGGCGGCCTGGTGGCCCAATCCCGGCGACCGGCTGGTGGTGCGCGCCGACGAGGATCCCCTGGCCGCCCTGGTGGGTTTCCTGCGCGCCCGCAGCCTCGGCGCCCTGCGCGACGCCTCATGAGCCAGTTCCAGCTCGCCGCCCCGGCCTTCCTGCTGCTGCTGGCCCTGATCCCGGCGCTGGTCGCTTGGCGGCTCTGGCGAGGCCGCGCGCCGGTGTGGCTCGTGCCCTATGCCGCGGCCTGGAACCCGCGCAGCCGCACGCCGGCCGCCCCCTGGCGGATGGTCGCCCTCTGCGTGGGCCTGGCCCTGCTGGCGCTGGCCCTGGCGCGGCCCCAGCGCACCGACCAGCGGCAGGAGGTGGTCTCCCGGGGCTATGACCTGATGCTGGCCATCGACCTCTCCACCTCCATGCTGGCCGAGGACTATGTGGGTCCCGACGGCCCGATCAACCGGCTGGAGGCCGTCCGCCCGGCCATCCAGGCCTTCGTCACCGAGCGGCCCAACGACCGGATCGGCGTGGTGGTGTTCGCCGCCCGGGCCTATACGCTGGCCCCCCTGACCACCGACCACGCCTGGCTGGAGGATCAGCTGGCCTCCATCCAGATCGGCCTGCTGGACGATGGCACGGCCATCGGCGATGGCCTGGCCATCGCGCTCGCCGGGCTGGAGAATGAGCGCGACGGCGACGATGCGGCGGTGGGCAAGTTCGTCATCCTGCTCACCGACGGCGCCAACACCAGCGGCAGCCTGACCCCGCCCCAGGCCACCGCCATCGCCCGCCATCGGGGGACGCCGGTTTACGCCATCGGCGCCGGGCGCAACGGCATGGTGCCCTTCCCCATCTTTGACGATCAAGGCCGGCGCGTCGGCACCCGCCAGTTCCCCTCGGCCCTGGACATCGAGGCCCTGCAGCGGATGGCCCAAGAGACCGACGGCCGCTTCGTCCAGGCCGGCGACGTCCAGGCCCTCACCGCAGCCTTCGCCGCCATCGACGCAGCCCAGAAGACCGCCTTCAGCACCCGCACCCGGGTCGTCACCACCGAACTCTTCCCCTGGCCGCTGGGCGCAGCCCTGATCGCCCTGCTGCTGGCCGCCCCCATCTGGAGCGGTCTGGGCGCGCGCCTGGGCGGCGGCCTTCGCCGCAAGGCGGCCGCATGAGCTTCCTCTGGCCCATGGTCCTCTGGCTGGCCGCTCCGGTCGCCATCCTGGCGGTTCTGGACGCCTGGCTGTCGCGGGGCGGCGACGGCAAGACCGCCTGGCCGCAGATCCGGCGGGGCGTGGCCGCGGGCGGGCGGGTGCGCTTCGATCATCGCCGGCGCGGGGGCCCGCGGGTCGCCTGGCGCTTCTGGCTGGCGCTGCTGCTGGTGGTGCTCGCCCTGGCGCGGCCGCAATGGGGCCAGGCGCCCCCGGCCGAGGGCGACCAGGCGCCGGGCGAGGTGATCCTCGCGCTCGACCTGTCGCGCAGCATGCTGGCGGCCGATGTGTCGCCGACACGGCTCGCCCGGGCCCGCAGCCTCGCCACGCGCCTGGCCGAGGATCTGCCCGACCGGCGCATCGGCCTGATCGGCTTTGCGGGCACGGCCCATCTGCTGGCGCCGGTCAGCGAGGACCGGGCGATCCTGTCGGCCTATCTGCCGCAGATGGCGCCCGAGCACATGCCGGTCCCCGGCAGCGACTTTTCCGCCTTGCTCGACCTGGCCCTGGCCAGTTTCAGCGACGCCGACCAGGGCCGCGTCCTGGTGATCCTGACCGATGGCGAGGCCGAGCCCGGCGCCTGGCGCGAACGGCTCGCCGACCTGCGGACGCGCCATGTGCGGATCATCGCCGTGGGCCTGGGGACCGAGGCCGGCGCGACGCTGCCGGGTCCCGACGGCCAGCCCCTGACCCTGCCCTCAGGCGCGCCGGTGGTCTCCCGCCTGGCGCCGGCCGCCCTGAGCGACCTGGCCAGCGCGACGGGGGGCCAGGTGGTTCCCCTGGCCGAGGCCTCAGGCCTGAGTGAACTTGTCCGCACCGCCAGCCTCACCCCGCCCGACAGCGCCGGCGCCATCGAAGGCCGCCCCACCGCCAAGGCCGATCAGTTCGCATGGTTCGCCCTGGCGGCGCTCGCCCTGCTGATCTGGAGCGCGGCGGTGGAGATCCCGGCCCGGCCCCGCCTGCGGCGACGGCGCGCCCTGGCCGTGGCGCAGGCGGCCCTGGTCGGTCTGCTGGCGCTCGCCCTCCTGCCCCTGGACCGCTCCCTGGCGCAGGCGCCCCTGCTGACCGAGGCCGACCTGCAGGGGGAAGAGGACCCGCTGGTGCAGATGCGCGACCTGGCCGAGGAACTGATCGCCAAGCCGCGGCTGGGCGCCGCCGACCATCTGCGCATCGCCGAGGTGGCCACCCGCTATGGCGAAATCCACCGCGGCCACGGCCACGCCCTGGAGGACGGGGTCATGCGCGACGGTCTGATGGCGGCCCGCCGCGGCCGCGCCCAGGACCCCGACCTCGCCGACTGGCCCGCCATCGAGGCCAAGCTGGAGCGCCTGCTGGTCCCGCCGCCGCCGGTCCCCATGGAAGACCCCGGCCCCGCCGACCCGGCCAACGAGCCCATGGGCGCCCAGGGCCAGCAGCCGGTGGCCGGCGAGGACGCCCGCGACAGCGGCGGCGACGGCCCGCCGGAGGACGAACAGGAGCCCACTGCCGGCGAGCAGGGCCTGCAGAATGTGGGCGGCTCGCAGGAGGACGTCTTCGATCCCTCCGAATGGAGCAATCCGGCGCTCGTCCAGCCCCTCGACGAACTGCGCCGCCTGCGCGCCGCAGATTCCCCGGCCGAACTCTTCCAGCGGCTGCGCAGCGCCACGGCCGAGCCCCGCCCGCCGGGAGCCCAGACATGGTGAGACCTCGCCGCGCCGCCGCCGCGCTCATGGCCCTGGCCGCCCTGTGGGGCGCGCCGGCCCTGGGCCAGAGCGTCACCGGCGCCTTCGAGGCGCCCGACAAGCCGCTGTGGGCCGGAGAGGTCTTCGACCTGACCCTGGCCTGGAGCGTAGACTGGGCGACCTTCGGCAATCTGGAGGGCGAGCTGGAATGGGCGTCCGAGCCCCTGGTCGCCGAACCCTGGGGGGAGCCGGCGCTCCGTAACCCACCCGCGCCGGGGGCGTCCCGGGCGGTGATCGAATTCAAGACCCGCGCCATGGCCCTGCAGCCCGGCGAGATCAGCGTCGCGCCGGCCAGCCAGGTCATGCGGCTGCAGACCGGGGTCGTCGATATGGAAGAGTACCAGCGGGCCATCACCGAAACCCGCACGATCCAGAGCGCGCCCGGGCAGTTCGCCATACGCCCCCTGCCCGCCGCGCCCGAGGGCTTCACCGGCGCGGTCGGCCAGTTCACCGTCACCTCCGAGGTGGAGGCTAAGGAGATCCGGGTGGGCGAGAGCCTGACCTGGCGGGTCACCCTGTCTGGGACCGGCAACTGGCCCGCCATTCGCGGCCTGGCCCCCCGCCAGGTGTCCCGCGACTTCGAGGTTGTCGGCGCGCCCGAGCTCGAGGAGGCCGAGGGGGCGGGCCTGTTTGAGCGGACCCTCAGCGAGACCGTGACGCTGATCCCCCAGCGGGCCGGCCAGTATGTGCTGAGCGACTTCGAGATGGTGGTGTTTGATCCGCAGGCCGGACGCTACGAGCGCGTCCGGGCCGAGGCGATCACCCTGGACGTCCTGCCTGGCCCCAATGGCGACCTGCTTCCGCCCGAAGACACGACGCCCCATGAGGCCGAGGATGAGGCTCGCCTGCCCCCCATGCTGAAGGGCCAGGGTTCGGCCGTGGCCCCGCCGGCCGGGGGCCTGTGGATCGGCGCCCTGCTGGCCCTTCCGCTCATGCTGGCCGCCCTGTGGGGCTTGCTGGCCCTGTGGCGCGCCCACCAGACCGACCCCGATCGCATTCCCCGCGCCGCCCATCGCCGGCTGGCCGCCACCCTGTCCCGCCTGACCCTGAGCCCCGGGACGCCCGAGCGCCGGCGCCTGGTGCGGGCCTGGCAGGCCGACGCCGCCCTGCGCTGGCGCCTCGGCCTGGCGGCGCCGGCGCCGGACGCCTTCCCCGATCCCCAATGGCGGGACCTTTGGGCCGAGGCCGACCAGTTCCTCTACGCCCGCGCCGGCCTGCTCGCCGAGGATTGGACACAACGCGCCCGGGTCGCCCTGGACGCGCTCGGCCCGCCCCCGCCGTTCAAGCCGGCCACGGCCCTGCGCCGCGGCAATCTGCTGCCCGCCGCCGCCATGGCGGGGCTCGCCCTGGTGGTGTTGAGCGGCCAGGCCGTGGCCCAGGACATGACCGCCGAGGCCCTTCGCCAGAGCGTAGCCGAAGCCCCCCTCGACTGGCGGGCGCGCCATAATCTGTCCATCGCGCTCGCCGCCCAGGACCGCTGGGAAGAGGCCGCCGGCCATGCGGCGATCGCCTGGGTGCAGAACCCCGCCGATCCCCGGACCCGCCAGCTCTGGATGACCACCGGCGCCAAGGCCGGCTACAGCCTGGAGCCCGGCGCCAGCGTGCCCCGCCCCCGGGACTGGCGCGGCCGGGCCATCGCCATCGCCTCGCCGGCCGCCTGGCGCTGGCTGCTGATCGGCTTCGCCTGGGTCGCAGCGGCGGGGCTCGCAGCCGCGCTCTACGCCCGCTACCGGCCAAGGCGCCACCTCGCCCGGGCGGGACTCGCCGTGACCGCGCTGGCCATGGCCGGCGCCGTGATCAGCGCCACGGCCCTGAGCGGCTATGGGGTGCTGGCCAGCGACAAGGCTGTCCTGGTCTGGGGCGCCGGCCCCCTGCGCCCCCTGCCGGTGGACACGCCGGCCGAGGAGGCCGAGATCCAGCTGGCCGGCGGCACGGCGGGGCGGGTCGACAAGGCCTATCTGGGCTGGCGGCGCGTGAAGCTGGCCGATGGGCGGTCCGGATGGACACGGGCCGAGCGGCTGCTGCCGGTCTGGGACAGCCCGAACTAGCCAGACCCTGTGCGGCTCGCCCCTACTCCACCGGCTTGGCGCGGTAGGCGACCTCGTCCAGCTCGCCCTCCCACTTGGCCACCGTGACGGCCACCACCAGGTCGCTGGTGGCGTTGGGCACGGTGCGGGTCATGTCGAGGATGCGGTCAAAGGGCAGGATGAAGCCGACCACCAGGGCGGTCTGTTCGGCGCTGAGGCCGATGACCTGCAGCACGGCGGCCAGCATGAACAGCGAGGCCGAGGGCACCGGCGCTGTGCCGACCGCCACGATCACGCAGACCAGCCCGACCATGAAGTACTGGGCCACCGTCATGTCGACGCCGAAGGCCTGGGCCGAGAACACCGCCAGCAGCGCTACATAGAGGGCCGTGCCGTCCATGCTGAGCGTCGCCCCCAGCGGCAGGGTGGTGGAGGCCACCGTATGGCTGACGCCCAGATTCTTCTCCGCCACCCGCATGGCCACGGGCAGGACCGCGGCGCTGGACGAGGTGGAGAAGGCGACGATCACCGCATCGGCGATGTCGCGGAAGAAGGGGACCACCGGCAGGCGGGCGATCAGCCGGATGACGCCACCGTGCACGATCAGGCTCTGGATCAGACACCCCAGCACCAGGGCGCAGGCCAGCAGGAAGACATGGATGAAGGTCTCCGGCCCTGAGGTCCCCATCACCCAGGCGACCAGGGCGAGGACCCCGAAGGGCGCCAGCTCCATGATCACCCGCACGAGCACCAGCATGATGTCGGAGCCGATCTGGAACAGCCGCGCGACCGGCGCCGCCGGCTCGCCGATGATCAGCACGCCCATGCCGATGAGGATGGCGAAGAAGATGACGGCCGGAATGTCGCCATTGGTGAGGGCGGCGAACGGATTGAGCGGGATGATGCTCATCAGATAGGCGCCGAGCGTCGGCGCCTCGCCCAGCACCTGGGGCGTCGTGCCGGCGAAATCCATGCCGGCGCCTGGCTGGAAGAGCACCCCGAGCGAAAGCCCCACCGAGACCGCCACCGCCGTCAGGGCCAGGTACATGAACAGCGTCTTGGCGCCGATGGAGCCCAGCCGCTTCACATCGCCCATGCCGGCGATGCCCGAGACGATGGAGAAGAAGACCAGCGGAGTGACGATCATGCGGATCAGCCGCACGAAGACATCGCCGATCCACTTGAGGCCCACGGCCTGTTCGCCGATCACCAGTCCGAGGATCGTGCCCAGGACCAGACCCAGCAGGATCCGCTTCCACAGAGTGACATCAAGCCAGTAGCGCTGGACGAAGCCGCCGACGCCCTTGCGGTCAGGCGCGGCGGGGGGCGCAGGCTCGGGCGCGAGGTCGCTCATCGGCAAGTCTCCAGGACGAAGTGGCGGCGATCCTTGAGCTCGGCGACCCCTTTAGGATCAGGCCGCGCCGTCCGGTGTCGCGGTGTCGGGCACGCCCCAGAGGGCCTTGGGCGGCAGCAGCTCGGCGCCACGCTGAACCGCGCCGCCGGCATAGTCATCAGCAATCCAGGTGGGACCGTCGAGATCGACGAAATCGGCGTGCCTGGCCACATGGAAGGCCGGCGCGATCGACATGGACGACGAGACCATGCAGCCGACCATGACGCCAAATCCCATGCGCCGGGCTTCGGTCAGCAGGTCCAGGGCCTCGGTCAGGCCGCCGGTCTTGTCGAGCTTGATATTGACCACCTGATAGCGGTCCTTCAGCCCCGGCAGGTCGGCGGCCACATGGCAGGACTCGTCAGCGCAGATCGGGGCGCAGCTCTCGAAGCCCAGCAGGTCGCTGTCCTCGTCGGCCGACAGGGGCTGTTCGATCAGGGCGACCTTCAGGTCGCGCAGGACTGGCTGGAGCTGCGCCAGGGTCTCGATCGTCCAGCTCTCATTGGGGTCGACGATCAGGGCGGCGTCCGGCGCGGCGGCGCGGACCGCCTCCAGGCAGGCGGCGGGATTCTTCCGGTCGACCTTGACCTTGATCAGGGTCGCGCCGGTCATCCGTGCGGCCGCCTCACCCATCGCCTGGGGGGTGTCCAGGCTCACGGTCAGCGCACTCACCAGGGGATGGAGCGGAGGCTGGCCGAGGGTGTCGGCGACCGCACGGCCGGCCAGGCGGGCTTCGAGATCCCACAGGGCGCAATCGATGGCGTTGCGGGCCGCGCCTGGACCCAGCCGGCTGGCCAGCTCCAGGCGCGTCATCCCGTTGGTCAGCTCGGTCGACAGGCTGTTCACCTGCTCCAGGACCGACTCGATGGTCTCGCCGTAGCGGGCGTAGGGCACGCCCTCGCCCCGGCCCCGATGGCCGTCCTGGACCAGGGTGACCGCGACCACGTCAGCGGCGGTCTTGACCCCGCGGGAGATGCGGAAGGGGGTGCTTAGCGGCCAACGCTCTGCTCGGACTGCAACGGTGCGAAGCATTCAACTAACCTATCGACGATCTGGTCCACGCCCATGGAGACGGGGTCCTGGCAAGGGAGGTTGAAGCGCGCCGAGGTCTCGTCGCAGAGACGGCGCGCCTCATCGGGGGCGAGGTTGGAGGTGTTGAACGCGATCCCCACCGGCGTCACGCCCGGATTGGTCAGGGCGGCCGAGGCGAGATTGGCCTCCAGGCAGGTCTTCAGGTCCGGCAGGGCGCGACCGGTGATCCCGCGCATGTGCGGGCGGCCAGGCTCGTGGCAGAGCACGATGGCGTCCGGCTGGGCGCCATGCAGCAGGCCAAGCGACACGCCGGCGAAGGACGGATGGAACAGGGAGCCCTGCCCCTCGACCAGATCCCAGCCGCCATCGGTGCGGGCCGGGGTGATGGCTTCGATGCCGCCGGAGATGAAGTCGGCGATCACCGCGTCGATGGGCACGCCGGACTGGGCGATGAAGATGCCGGTCTGACCGGTGGCGCGGAAGTCGGCGCGCAGGCCGCGGCCGCGCATTTCCCGCTCGATGGCCAGCGTGGTGTACATCTTGCCGACCGAGCAGTCGGTGCCGACGGTCAGCAGGCGGTGACCTGCGCGGGGCCGGCCATTGCCGACGTCCATCTTCTTCGGCGGCTCGCGCACGTCGAACAGGGACAGGCCGTTGCGCTCGGCCGCGGCGACGATCTCGGGATGCTCGGTCAGGCGTTCATGCAGGCCCGAGGCCACGTTGAGGCCCGCGTCCAGAGCCTTCACGGCGTCGGCGACGATCTTGGGACCCAGCACGCCGCCGGCGTTGGCGACGCCGATGATCAGGGTCTTGGCGCCCTTGGCGGCGGCCTCGGCGAAGTCCAGGTGCGGCAGGTTCAGGGTGACCGTGCACTCCGAACCCCGGTGCTCGCCCAGGCTCCATTCGGGACGCCAGTAAGCCACCCCGCGGGAGGTCTTCACGGAAAGCTCGTTCTGGGAGTCCCCAAGATAGAGCAGGTAGGGCGGCGGGATCATAATGCCTCACTTCGGGCCGGCGCAGTGGTGTTGCGCAATCATCGCGCAACCAGGGCGCGCGCGAAGCTCGAAAGAGAGAGGAGTGTTATAGCCCGGGGTTATGCGCCTGTTGCTGGTCCTGGATATCGGCCTTCAACGTATTCACGAAAGCCTTGGCGATCTTGGAAAGCGGGCGGTCTTCCAGGTATATACAGTAGACGCCAAAGCTCACCGGCTGCTCCAGCGGCCTGAAGTCAAGATCAGGTCCAAGATTTTCCCGGGCCGTAAACTCATCGACAATCGCCACCCCGGCGCCGTGGCGGACCAGGGCCGCGGCCACATAGTAGGTCTGGACGACGATACCTTCTGGGCGTCCGGGATTGCCTTGCACCACCTCGCTGGCATAGAGGGCGCCGACCGGGCCGCTTCCGGTCAAGCTGATCAGTTCGTGGCCGGCGAAGCGGTCGAGGCTGACCCGGGGCGGCGCGTCGGGCAGATACTCGCGCCGGTAGAGCACCACCAGTTCGCCCGTGCCGATGCGGGTGTGGGCCAGGCGGGGGTGGCGTGGGGCGTCATAGGCCACCGCCAGGTCGGCCTTGCGCTCATAGAGGGCGCGTAGCACGTCCTCGTCGTGCAGGGTCTGCAGCCCAAAGGTGACGCCGGGATTCTTCTTGCGAAACAGGGCGACGGCCCGCGGCGCGACGCCGAGGCCGAGCGACGGCAGCACCGCCAGGCCGATATGGGCCGAGCCGCCCTTCAGCAGGTTGCGGGTGGTCTCCTTCAGCGACTCGATCTTGGTGTAGATCTCGTCCACGTCCCGGAAGAGCGCATGGGCCTCCTCCGTCGGGGTCAGGCGCCCCTTGACCAGGCGGAACAGGGGAAAGCCCAGCCGGCCCTCGGCGTGCTTCAGCACCTTGCTGACCGAGGGTTGCGACACATAGAGGGCCCGGGCCGCAGCGCTGATCGAGCCCGCCCGATAGACCGCGTGGAAGACCTCGATATGCCGCAGATTCATCGAGGGTAGATTGGCGCCGGTCGGTTCCATGCCTTCTCAGACCATACCGCCGATGGCGCCGCAAGCGGCCGGGATCAGCCGCCGCCCAGGTGCGCATCCCGACGTTCGAACAGGGCCGCGTCAGCGAAGCCCGCAGTCTCCGGGCGGCCGCGGCCGAGCATCACCTGCAGGTAGCAGTCCTCCTCGGTCTCATTGACATAGCCGTGGATGACGCCGGGGGGGCACGAGATCATCTCCCAGGGGCCGAGCTCCTGCGACAGGCGCCGGCCATCCTCGTCCTCGATGAACACCACGCAGCGGCCCTGCAGGATGAAGAACACCTCCTCGACCTCGTGAGTGTGCGGCGCATTCCCCTGCCCTGGCGGCACCAGCATGATCGACAGGGTGAAGCCGGTGGCCGGGATCACGCCGGCGTCGTCATGCTTGCCCGAGGCGCCGGCGCCGATGAAGCGATGCTGGGCCCGGCGATAGCCCTCGATGCTGGCGTCGGAAAACGCGTTCCAGTCGGGCGTGCGGGTCTCGAACCTGGCCACATAGCGGGCCATCAGGTCTTCGAGGGAGGCGTCGGCCAGTTCGGGGGGCCGGGGGTGACGGGCGACGGACATGGGGTGGCGTTCCTTATGGGCTAGAGGACGGCGTCGGCGACCTTGACGCTGTCGATCAGACAGGCGCGGCCGATGAAGGCGTCATGCAGGTCGGGGTCGAGGCCGGCCTGGCGGATGGTCTCCAGGCCCTGGGCGCGGGCCTCGGGATCCTTCTCGCCGAGGGTCTTCTTGTTCTGGATGCTCTGGGCCTGGACGAAATCGGTCTGGGCCTTGCGCCGCTGGCGGGAATAGCGGTCCAGCAGCGGCTGGGCTTCGGCGCCGCCATTGAGGATGTCGTCCAGCTTGGCCGCCAGGTTGACGGCGTCGTGGATGCCGCCATTCATCCCCATGCCGCCCACAGGGTTGTTCACATGGGCCGCGTCGCCGGCCAGCAGCACCCGGCCCTTATTGAAAGTCGCCGCCACCCGCTGGTGCACCCGATACAGCGCCACCGTGGCGATCTCATAGGGGCCGTCCTTGGGGCAGAACTTCTGCAGGCGGGCCTCAATGGCGTCCGGCGACAGGAGCTCCTCGTCGGTCTGTTCGGGCAGGGTCGGACTGACCGCCCGCCACAGGCCGCCGCCGTCCGGGCCGCGGGCCTTGAAGAGGTTCATCCACTCGTCGGGATCGGAGAAGTAGTTGCGGTTGCTGAGGTCGGGCCGCAGGGACATGAAGTCGAAATGGGTGTCGACCTTGAGGAAGCGCTCGGGCCAGGTGAAGCCCTCGAACTCGATCTCGGCCAGGCGACGGACCGTGCTGCGGCCCCCGTCGCAGCCGATCAGATAGTCGCCCTCGATCTCGACCACGCCCTCGGCCGTCTCCAGCACGGCGCGGACCTTGTCGGCGTCCTGGATGATGTCGGTGAGGCGGGCGCCCATCATCACCTCACAGCCGCGGTCGGCCTTCAGGCGCTCCAGGATGGTGGCGGAGATCTTGTACTGCTCCCACTGCAGCACATAGGGGTGCTCGGGCGGGGTCTTCATCTCGCGGATGTCGAAGCGGGCGATCCGCTGGCCGGTGGGGCGGTCCATATAGTGGAAGACCGGCGAGACCAGCCCCTGCTCCAGACCCGCCTCCAGCAGGTCCAGCTCGGCCAGCATGGCGATGGTCGGCGGATGGCAGGAGGCGGCGCGGCAATCGATCTCCGGCGCCAGCAGCGCCTCGACCAGAACCACCGGCACCCCCCGGCGGCGCAGGGCGTAGGCGGCGATGGTCCCCACGGGACCGGCCCCCACCACGATCACTTTCGACCCAGACGCCATGGTACGCACTCCTCTTGAGAGGGGCGACGCTAACGGCCTCTAGTTTGTATGACAATATTAGATGTTGGCGCCGGAGACGCCTTTGGGCGGCGCCTAGGAAGCAGCCTTCCGTTTCGCCGGAATGGCGGTTTTTTCATCGGCCTCCAGGCGGGCCACGATGGCCGCCCGGGCGTTGCGCAGGTGAACGGCCATGGCCTCGGCGGCGCGATCGGCGTCGCCCGCCTGCACCGCCTCCATCATGGCGTCCCATTCCTTGAGGCCCCCATCGAGCCTGCCGGGCTCGGCCATGGAGCGGATGCGCAGATAGTTGACCCGCGCCAGCAGGGGCCGGGCCACCTCGTAGATCACCCGGCTCTTGGCCCCGATCAGGACCCGCTCATAGAACTCGCTGGCGATGGCCGAGAGCTGGGCCATGTCGTTCTTGCTGAGCGCCTTGACCAACCGCTTGTGCACCGCGGCCAACGCCTTGCGCTCAGCGTCGTCGGACAGGGCGACAAAACGCCGGATCGCCTGGGTCTCCAGCATTTCACGGATCATGTAGATGTCGGCGGCGTCCTGGGCGGTGATCACCGCCACATTGATGCTGCGCCGGCGGCCGACCTCGACGAGGTTTTCCGACTGTAGTTGGCGCAGGGCCTCGCGCACCGAGGTGCGGCTGACGCCCAGGGCCTCGCACAGCTCCCGCTCCACCAGCCGCGCGCCGGGGGGGTAGAGGCCAGAGCTGATGGCGTTGCGGAGCTTCGAGATCGCATGGTCGCGCACCAGCGACGGCGTATCGATAATCCTCAGGTCTTCGTATTCCAAGTCAGCCCCTTGTCACGCGGATCTGTCGTTCGCCGCGTTGCGATTCCGTGTCCGACAACCCTACCGTGGATTTGGCCCAGTCAGGGCTCAGGAAACAAGCCCGCCTGCAGGCGCGAAGCCGGCAATCCGATCCCCAGCCGGGCGCATTGCAGCAGGCTGTGGGCCGTCAGGGCCGAGGTCTTGGGGTTGTCCGGCGCGGCCAAGGCGAAGATCTCGAACAGGAACCGGCCAAAGTCGCCCTCAGCGGTGATGACGCCTAAGGGGTCGGTTACCTTGCGCGAGGAGATCAGCCGCACCCGGGTGCGGTCGAGCCCCAGCCCCGCCAGGGAGACGGCCACCGAGACATTGGCGTTCTTGGGATAGGCCGACGCCGCCTCCCGGGCCGAGCCCTCGAAGAACACCTGCTCTTCGGCAGGATCGTCCAGGTCGATCGCCTGTTCGGCCGGCGTGCCGCGCCAGGCGTGGGGCGGCTTGTGGGAGTCGTAGGTGACGGCGCTCAAGCCTGCGAGGCTGGCGGCCACGAGACCATCGAGCCCCGCCACGGCGCCGGCGGGAATCAGCAGCCGCCCGCCCCCGGCCTGCTCGGCGGCCAGCAGCCGCCGCGCCAGGTCGGTATCGGTCAGAGCGCCCACTGACGAGACCACCAGATCGACGCCCGCCTCCAGGATCTGCACCCCGAATTCGCGCACCGCCCCATGGCCGGCGCACTCCAGCACCACGTCCGGCGACGCCGCCAGCAGGGCCGCCGCGTCATGGACGCAAGGGATGCCGGCGACCTCGCGGCCGGGCCGCACCAGCACGGCGCAGATGGAGTCCGCCTCGCCCAGGCGCCCGGCCGTGGCGATGATTTCGTGCCCGATCGCGCCGAAGCCGATCAATCCGATGCGTTTGTCACTCGCCATTCCCAAACTCCGCTGCGCGCCCTTGACTTATAATATTGTATGACAAGATTGCCACCCGATTAGAGGGCGCTTCGGGCGCCTGCGAACCTGAGGAGCAGCGCCGTGGAGTCCCCATCCTCGCCGGTCAAGGTGGCCATCATCGGCTCGGGCAACATCGGGTCGGACCTGATGATCAAGATCATGCGCCTGTCCAAGACCCTGGCCATGGGCGCCATGGTCGGCGTCGATCCGGCGTCCGACGGCCTGCAGCGCGCCCAGCGGATGGGGGTGGCCACCACCGCCGGCGGCATTGACGGCCTGGTGGCCATGCCGGAGTTCGGCGACATCCAGATCGTCTTCGACGCCACCTCGGCCGGCGCCCACCAGCGGCATGACGAGGTGCTGCGCGCCCACGGCAAGACGGTGATCGACCTGACGCCGGCGGCCATCGGCCCCTATGTGATCCCGCCGGTGAACGGCGAGGCCAATCTCGACCAGCCGAACCTCAACATGGTGACCTGCGGCGGCCAGGCCACCATTCCCATCGTGGCGGCGGTCAACCGCGTCTCACCGGTGATCTATGGCGAGATCGTCGCCTCCATCGCCTCCAAATCGGCCGGCCCCGGCACGCGGGCCAATATCGACGAGTTCACCGAGACCACCTCGCGGGCCATCGAGCAGGTGGGCGGCGCGCGGCGGGGCAAGGCGATCATCGTGCTCAACCCGGCCGAACCGCCGTTGATCATGCGCGACACGGTCTACTGCCTCTGTGAAGGCGGCGACCCGGCCGCCATCGAGGCCTCCATCCTGGAGATGGTCGCCGAGGTGCAGACCTATGTGCCCGGCTATCGCCTGAAGCAGGCGGTGCAGTTCGAGACCATCACCGACAACGCCCGCCTGCTGATCCCGGAGATGGACGAGGCCTTCGCGGGGCTCAAGGTCAGCGTCTTCCTCGAGGTGGAGGGCGCGGCCCACTACCTGCCGGCCTATGCCGGCAATCTCGACATCATGACCTCGGCGGCCCTGCGCACCGCCGAGC
>CAZERE010000006.1:0-45762 GCA_964515365.1 uncultured Phenylobacterium sp.
GCCCGAGCTGAAGATCATCGACGTCTTCATCTGCAAGCTGCGCAAGAAGCTGGCCGCCGCCGCCGAAGGCAAGCACCACATCGAAACCGTCTGGGGCCGCGGCTATGTGCTGCGCGACCCGCAGGAATCCGCCGTCGCAGCCTGAGGCCACGCCAGGCGATCCTGACGACACAGACCTGAAGAACGCCCGCCACTCCTCTGGCGGGCGTTTTTGCGTCCGCCGCCTCGCGGCGAGGGCGAGCGGGCGTAGCCAGCCCTTCGAAAAAGTCTAGGCTCCCACGGGGACTATAGCGGGAGGCGAGGCATGGAACGCACCATCGCACTGGCGGCCTGTCTGGTCGTAGCCCTGGCCCTGGGCTGGCTCGGGGAGCGCGGTCCGTCGCCCCTCCCCGCCGACGCCGCGGCCGAAACCTTCTCCGCGGCCCGGGCCTTCGAAGACATTGCGGTGATGGCGAAAGCGCCCCATCCCGTGGGGACGCCGGCCAACTTCGCCGTCCGCGATCACCTCACCGCCAGGATGGCGGCGATGGACCTGTCGCCGCGGGTGGTCGTGGCCCGCCCCTTCATCGCCCGCACCTATTCAGGCCAGGCCTATGTGGCCGGCGGCCGGGTCGAGAACGTGATCGGCGTCCTGCCGGGGCGGGACCCGCAGGCCCCGGCCCTGGGTCTGATGGCCCATTATGACAGCGTGCCGCGCTCCCCCGGCGCGGCCGATGACGCCGCCGGCGTCGCTGCGGCGCTGGAGATCGTCCGGGCCTTCCGGGCCCGCGGTCAGCCCGAACGGGACGTGGTCCTGATCATAACCGACGGGGAAGAGGCGGGGCTGCTGGGCGCCCAGGCCTTTTTCCAGGACGATCCCCTGGCCAGGCGCATCGGCTTCGTCATCAATCTGGAGGCCCGCGGCTCGGCCGGACGGGCCAATATGTTCGAGACCGGGGCCGAAAACGGCCCCACCATCGATCTGTTCGTGCGCACCTCACCCGGCTCGCCGTCCAACGCCCTGGCGGTGTTCGCCTATGAGCAAATGCCCAACGACACCGACTTCTCGGTTCCCCGCAGCCAGGGAATTCCTGGCCTGAACTACGCCTTTGTCGGCCGCCAGTTCGACTATCACAGCCCCACATCGACCGTAGAGAACCTGTCCGCGCGCTCGGTGCAGGACCTGGGGGACCAGGCCCTGGCCGCGGCGGTGGCGGTGGCCTATTCCGACACCCTGCCCGGCCAGGGTCCCAACCGCGTCTATGCCGGGACCTTCGCCGGCCACATGCTCGCCTATCCCGCCATGGTCGGTTGGGGGGTGATCGCCGCGGCCGCCCTGCTGCTGGCCCTGGCCGGTTTCCAGGCGCGGAAGGGCGGCGCGCCGGTGCGCTGGCTCGACGCCGGCCAGGGGGTTCTGGCCGGGGTCTATATCTTGGTCGCCGGCGCGGTGGCGCTGCGGTTCGCAAGGCGGGCCAGCGGCGCCGGCTTCGGATTTCTGGAGCAGCATCTCCTGCTGGCCCAGGCGGCCCGTTTCGAGGCCGTTCTCATCCTGCTCGCCCTGGGGGTCGTCCTGCTGGCGGCTGCGGCGCTGGCCAAGGGCGGCATGCGCCTGACCACCGCCCTGGCGCCCCTGGCCGCAGCCCTGGGCTGCCAGATCTTCGGCGGCTGGGACCTGGCGGGTCTGGCCATGGGCCTGATCGCCGCCGTGATCGCCCTGGCCGCCTTCGGCCGCCCGGCCGAGCGCAGCGGCGCCTGGATCGGCCTGCTGGCCAGCGGTCTGCTCGCCGCCATCGCCCTGCAGGTCCTGGCCCCCACCACCGCCTTCCTGATCGCCTGGCCCGTGCTGCTGGCCAGCGGCGGGGCGGCCCTCAGCCGCCTGGGGGAGCGACGCCCCCTCAGTCTTCGCCTGGTCTTGATCGTCCTGTGCGGCGCGGGCCTGGGCTGGCTGGCCGGCATGGCGCACGCCGTCTTCGTCAGCCTCGACATGGTGGAGCTCCTGACTCTGACCGCCTGGCTCGCCGCCTTCTTCCTGTGGCCCTTCGCCCATCCCAAGATCGGCGGGGCGGGGCGGGTCACCGCCCTCCTGGTGCTGGGCGCGGGCCTGGCCGTCCTGGCCCTGATGCGGGTCGATCCTCCGTGGTCGGAGCGCCACCCCCGGGCCACCCTGGCCTACTATCTCGCCGACCAGACCGCGGGGGAAGCCTATCGCGTCGAGGCCGCCCCAAGGCTTGCCGACTGGAGCCGCCAGGCCCTGAACGCCCCCGACGGCGACGTCGCCCGCCTCAAGGCCCCGCCCGTCCTGCCACGTCCGGTCTGGGCGACGCCGGCGCCGCTGCTCGATTTGCCGGCGCCGGCCCTGGAGCTCGACGCCGGGGGCGACCGCCTGGTGTTTTCCGCCACATCGCCGCCTGCTGCGCGAATTCTCGTCCTGGACATTCGCGTCACCGGCGAAGTCGCCGATGTCCGGCTGAACGGCCAGCCGGCCCCGCTCTTCGCCTCGCCCGGCGCCTGGACGCGGCTCAGATGGACGGGCGACACACAACCGCTGCAGGTGAGCTTCGCGCCCGTGGCCGAGGAGGGTCGCCTGGAGGTGCGCTATGGCGCCATCAGCGAGGGCTGGCCGATCGGCGCAGCGCCCCTGCCCCCGCGTCCCGACGACGTGATGGCCTTCGACACGTCGGATTCCCTGATCGTAAAAGGGGAAAAGGCGTTTTCCTGGTGAGGCGGCGCTTGGTTCGGAGGGCGGGCTCGGCTATCGATGGGCCATGAGCCGACCCGACGTGGTGATCTATCACAACCCCGCCTGCGGAACTTCGCGCAACACCCTGGCGCTGCTGCGCGAAAAGGGTGTGGAACCGACGGTCGTCGAATATCTCAAGACCGGCTGGACGAGAGAACAACTGCAGGACCTGGCGGATCGTTCCAACGGCGTCCGCGCCCTGCTCCGTGAGCGGGGGACCCGGGCCGCCGAACTCGGGCTCACCGATCCGGCCGCGTCTGACGAGGCCATCATCGCCGCCATGATCCTCGACCCGATCCTCGTGAACCGGCCCATCGTCGCCACCGGCAAGGGCGTGGCCCTGTGCCGCCCCGGCGAGCAGGTCCTGGGCCTGCTGTGAACAGATTCAGCGTCCAGGCGACCGAACTCTCCCCTGGCGCGCCAAGACGCGACAAAAACGACCAATGTTCCTAAAGTTACCAACGGTTAACCGCATGACACGACCCTGGCGTAGCCTACCACTCGCTGTATCCCGTCGTGTCAGGTCGCTGTTGACCCAGACTATGGCGTCGTTGGAATCCGGGGGCACGATGCAAGAGTTCGATCCGAGACGGCCGACCCTGCGCTATACGCCCCGCCTGATGGTGGGGATCGGGGGCATCTGCGCCCTGGCGCTGGGCTGGAAGCTGACGGCGGCCGAGGCCACCGCGCCCATGCCGCAAAAACTCGACGCCGCCGCCATCGCCATGCTGCAGCACGAGGCCTTCGCCCAGGCCGAGGCCCTGCCCGGCTTCGCCCGCCCGGAGAACGTGGCGGTCAAGGTCCTGCCGGGCGACACCCTCGAAGCGGCGGTCGCCCGCACCGGCGTCTCCAGCGAAGAAGCCCGACGCGCCGTCCGCACCCTCGGCGAAGCGATGGACACGGTTCACATCAAGGCCGGCATGACCTTCGACGCCGCCATCGCCCGCCCGAGCGGCGAGATGGGCGAGGCCGGCGAGGCCCGTCTGGTCGGCCTGTCCCTGCGCACTGGTCCCGCCACGGCCATCACCCTGTCGCGCACCTTCGACGGCGCCCTGCGCCTGCGCGAGATGGAAGAAGCCATCCGCAACGAGACCACGGTCGCCCAGGGCGAGATTCACGGCTCCCTCTATGAAAGCGCCGCCAAGCTGGGCGCCACCTCCTCGGTCACCTCCAAGGTGGTCAAGCTGTTCGCCCACAAGCTGGACTTCCAGCGCGACATCAAGGCCGGCGACGAGTTCAAGCTGGTCTTCGAGCGCAAGGTCACCGAGTCCGGCCGCGTGGTCGAAACCGGCGAGCTGGAATACGCCGAGGTCAAGGGCGTGAAGTTCTATCGCTTCGAGCGCAACAACGGCGATGTCGACTATTTCGACGAGACCGGGAAGAACATCCGCGGCTTCCTGCTGCGCACCCCGGTGGACGGCGCCCGCATCACCTCCAATTTCGGCCCTCGCCGCCACCCGGTGCTGGGCTTCCGCCGCAGCCACCAGGGCGTCGACTTCGGGGCCGGAACCGGCACGCCGATCCTGGCGGCCGGCGACGGCGTGGTGGTCGAGGCCCGTCGCTGGGGCGGCTACGGCAACTGGGTCCGCCTGCGCCACGCCAATGGCTGGGAGACCGGCTACGCCCACACCTCGCGCTACGCCAAGGGCATCCGCGCCGGCGTTCGGGTCAAGCAGGGCCAGGTGATCGCCTATGTGGGCTCCACCGGCATGTCCACCGGACCCCACCTGCATTACGAGGTCTGGCGCAACGGTCAGCGGGTCAATCCGATCGGCGCCAAGGTGCCCCAGGGGACTATCCTGGCTGGCGCCGAGCTCAACGCCTTCAAGGCCAAGATGGCCCGCATCGACACCATGCTGGCCAAGGCGGGCCCGGCCGGCGACGAGATCAAGCTGGCGGCGGCCAAGACCGACACCGTCGCCCAGGCTAACCTGCGCCGCTGAGCCCCGCGGGCGCCGCAGCGTCAGGCTTTGCGACTCTGGCGTGCGCCCCTAAGGTTGGGTGACGTTGGTCCGTCGCAATGGGAGGCGCCATGACTGTCGCGACCCGCCCCACCACCCGCGCCCGCTACGCGGCCCGGCGTGACGCCATTCTTGCGGCCGCCTGCAAGGTCTTCATCGACCAGGGCGTCAGCGGCTTCACCCTGGCGGCCGTCGCCAAGCGGATGGACCTGCATCCGGTCAGCCTGACCTATTATTTCAAGCGCAAGGAAGAGCTGGCCGCCGAGTGCATGCGGCTGACCCTGTCGCGCTTCAACGCCATGCTGGAGATCGCCGAGCAGGAGGCGACGCCGCAGAACCGTCTGCGCGCCTTTGTCGGCGCCTATTTCGAAACCCGCCGGGGCATCATCCTGGGCGAAGCGCCGCGGCTGCTGCCCTTCGGCGAGATCAGCTATATCGCCGCGCCCGATGACGACGAACTGGTCGAGGCCTATCGCGCCCTCCGCCAGCGGCTGGCCCGCCTGCTGCGCCCCACGGACGCGCCCTGGTTGACCGGGCCGCGGCGCTACATGCTGGCCCACCTGATCCTCGACCAGCTCTGCTGGTCCGACACCTGGATCGCCGGCTATGACATCGGCGACTTCGGCCGCATCGCCGAGCGTGTGGCCGACGTCATGATCAACGGCCTGGCCGCGCCGGGCCAGGACCGGCCCGACCGCCCCCTGCTGGAACTGGGTGCGCCGCCGGCCCTGAACGACGAGGTGACCCGCGACCGCTTCCTGGTCGCGGCCACCGAGATCATCAACCGCGAAGGCTATCGCGGGGCCTCGGTCGACAAGATCTCGGCCTTTCTCAACGTCACCAAGGGCTCGTTCTACCACCACAACACCGACAAGGATGAGCTGGCCCGGGCCTGTTTCGAGCGCACCTTCGACCTGATCGACGAGGCCCGGACGCGGGGCAGCGCCGAGGCGACCGGCTGGCTGCGCCTGTGGCTGATCTCGGCCTCCCTGACCGCCCATCAGACCAGCGGCGAGCGGGGCCGGATGCTGCGCCACTTCGCCCTGTCGGCCATGCCGGGCGAGCTTCGCCGCGCGATCTCGGGTCGGTTTCAGCAGATCGCCAACGCGTTTGCCGGCATCATCAGCGATGGGATCGCCGACGGATCGATCCGGCCGGTCGATCCCCTGCTCAGCGCCCATCTGGTGATGGCCATGTTCAATTCGGTGCTGTTGCTGGAGCACTGGGGCGAGGACGCCACCGTCGATACGGTGATGGCCGCCTATGTGCGGCCGGCCCTGCTGGGCTTCTTCACCGCCGAATAGGGTGGGACCCCGACGCCCATAAGACCCGACGCCCATAAGAAGACGCCCATAAGACCCGACGCCCATAAGAAAAGGGGCGGCCTTACGCCGCCCCTTTTTTGACGCCCCCAGAATCGTCGCTGGCGAACGCTCGCCGCGGCCGATCTCCCCCCTGGGAACATCGTTGACCGAACCTCAGTTTGCAGAGTGTCACAGCCAAGCTTTCGAGCAAGGCCACACGCCTAATTGGGGAATGGCGG
Organism: uncultured Phenylobacterium sp.; assembly: GCA_964515365.1. Taxonomy (GTDB): domain Bacteria; phylum Pseudomonadota; class Alphaproteobacteria; order Caulobacterales; family Caulobacteraceae; genus Phenylobacterium. The sequence continues at coordinate 6,224 of CAZERE010000006.1, forward strand.
ACGCCTTGGGAGCGTCCGCCTGCCCTGAGGGGTGCGTCTAGGCGTCGAAGACGATGACGGAGCGAGCGATTTCGCCGCGCTTCATCTCGTCAAAGGCCTCGTTGACCTGGTCCAGCCGCAGGCGGCGCGAGACCAGATCGTCGAGCTTCAGCTTGCCGGACATGTAGAAGTCCACCAGGCGGGGCATGTCGACGGGGAAGCGGTTGGACCCCATCATCGAGCCCTGGATGCGCTTTTCACCGAGGAAGGCCGCGCCCATCAGGCTGATGGTCTGCCCCACCGGGATCATGCCGATGATGTTGGCGGTGCCGCCGCGGCGCAGCATGTTGAAGGCCTGCTCGGCGGTCTTGGCCAGGCCGATGGCCTCGAAGGCGTGGTGCACGCCGCCCTTGGTCATCTCGATGACCGTCTTCACCGCATCGCCGTCGGCGGCGCAGATGAAGTCGGTGGCGCCGAAGGCCTTGGCCAGGTTTTCCTTACCCGGGACCATGTCGATGGCGATGATCCGGCCGGCCCCGGCGATCGCCGCGCCGTTGATGGCCGACAGGCCCACGCCGCCGCAGCCGATGATCGCCACGGTTTCGCCCGGGCGGACGTTGGAGGTGTGGATCACCGCGCCGACGCCGGTGGTGACCGAGCAGCCGATGAGCGCGGCGCGGTCGAAGGGCATGTCCTTGCGGATCGCGACGCAGGCGTGCTCGTGGATCAGCATCTGTTCGGCGAAGGACGACAGGTTGAGGAATTGCGGCAGGCCGACCCCGTTCTGCAGCAGGCGCGGCTCGTCATCCTTGTCGCGCTTGGTGTCGGGGGAGACGCACAGGCTCATATGGCCGGTGAGGCAATGCTCGCAGTGGCCGCAATAGGCCGAGAGGCAGGTGATGACGTGATCGCCCGGCTTCACCGTGCGGACCTCGGAGCCCACCTGCTCGACGATGCCGGCGCTCTCGTGGCCCAGCACGGCCGGCAGCGGGTGAGGATAGGAGCCTTCGATGAAGTGCAGGTCGGAATGGCAGACGCCGGCCGCCATGGTGCGGATCAGCACCTCGTGCGGGCCGGGTTTGTTGATCTGGACGTCTTCGATCTGAAGCGGCTTGCCCACTTCGCGCAGAACGGCGGCCTTCATGTCGTGCTTCCCCATTGGAGGGCCCGCTGATCGGGCCGGTTATGAGGAGGCCGCAACATCCAGCCTCCCTTCAGGGAGACTTATCGCCGTTCATCTCGCGGGGGCCAAGTCCCTTTCCCCGCAACGGGCGCTGCGGGCTGGCCGGCTTTCGGACGGTCAGGTGGCGGCGCGCGCCGGAACGATCGAGGCCCACATGCGCGCCAGGTCCGGAAGGGCGACCTCCGGCAGGCGAAGGCCTTCCGGCAACAGCGGCCGACGCCGGGGCAGGCATTCCTCCAAGGTCGCCAGGAGCGCCTCGGCGGGTCCGTCATTGATGAAATGGTCGGCGCCCGCGACGGTGGCCAGACGCATGGGCCGCCGCGAGCGGGTTTCGGCCACCAGCCGTTCGGCCGCGTCCAGGGGGGCGAAGTCGTCCTTGTCGCCGTGGACGACATGGATGGGCAGGTTCAGCCGGCGCAGGGCGTCACGCACCGGCGCCAGACGCTCGGGCTGGCCGCTGACCTCCAGGACCGCGTGGCGCAGATCCCGCGGAATGACGGCCATGGCCTTGGCGCCGGCGTCCAGCAGCCAGCGGGCCGTGGGGCCGGGCTCGCCATAATAGCCTGACAGCAGCACGAGGCTCTTCAGCCGACGCGAGCCCCGCCGCGCCATCAGGGTGGCGATGGCCGCGCCGTAGGATTGGCCGACCAGGAGAATCTTCTGACCCGGCGCCGCCTTCAGCAGCGGCGAGAGCGCCAGGGCCTGGACCTCCAGGTCCGGCACATGGTCGGCGGGCTCGGACGCGCCAAAGCCTGGCCGGTCGACGACGATCATCTCGCGATCCTGCGGCAGGGCGGCCAGAACCGGCGCCCAGTATTCGGCCCAGGAGGGCGAACCCGTCACCACCACGATCTTCCACGGCGCAGGTGTTTCCCGCGGCGTCTCAAGGGCGGAAATCCGCCAGCCCAGGTCGCCGCCGGCCGTGAAGCTCGTCCGCCGCACCACGTGTTCGGGATAGTCTTCAGAGGTGGGTACGTGCTCGGTCCGGCCGAGCACAGTTGAGGTCAGGCAGGCGAGACCTACGCCCACCACGCCCTTAGGCCGCTTGCGCGCCACGCTTATCTTCCTTCAGTCGGGTGCATGTCGGTGGAGAAAACGCCCAAGCCTTGAGTCGGTTCTCCGACACGTCGAATTGTCACGGTTGCGGCCGTCAGGGCGCCGCCCGCGTCACCGTCATCATATAGTTCACCTCGCTGTCGCGGGAGGTGGACCACTGGCCGGTCAGGGGGTTGAAGACCACGCCGTAGGGCCCGTCCACATGCACGGGCTCGCTGGCCAGGAAGCCGCGCAGCTCGTCCGGCTTCAGGAACTTGCGCCAGTCATGGGTGCCGGCCGGAAGCCAGCGCAGGACATATTCGGCCCCGACCTTGGCGAGCGCCAGGGCCTTCAGCGTGCGGTTCAGGGTGGCGACGATCATGATCCCCCCCGGCGCCAGCAGCTGGGCGCAGCTGCGCAGATAGGCGCCCGGATCGGCCACGTGCTCGATGACCTCCATGTTGAGGATCACGTCGAAGGGCGCGGTCCCCTCGGCCAGCAGCTGCTCGGCCGTGGCGCAGCGGTAATCGATGGCCAGGCCCTGTTCGGCCGCGTGAGTCGAGGCCGTGCCGATGTTGCGCTCCGAGGCGTCGACGCCGGTGACGGCGAAGCCCAGCCTCGTCATCGGCTCCGACAGCAGGCCGCCGCCACAGCCGATGTCCAGCAGGCGCAGGCCCTCGAACGGACGACGGGCGACCGGGTCACGGCCGAAGCGCGCCAGGGCCTTGTCGCGGATGAAGGTCAGGCGGGTGGGATTGAACCGGTGCAGGGGCGCGAACTTGCCGTGCGGGTCCCACCATTCGGCGGCGATGCGGGAGAAGCGCTCGACCTCGTCGGGATCGATGCTGGAGCGGAGATCGGGAGCGGCGGACATGGTTCACATATAGCGTGTGGCGCGGTTTGCGTAAGGCGTCCCGCCGCGCGGATCTGCGGGATCGGCGCAGCCTTGGCCGTGACCTGTGAATGTTACGTTGCAGCGCGCCCTGGCCGTCGGTAGAAGAGCGGCCTTCTTTAGCGGGGGTCGATCCGGCGTGGCCCGTCTGGTGATGAAATTCGGCGGCACTTCGGTGGCCGACCTTGAGCGCATCCGGCGCGTTGGACGGCTCGTGGCCGCAGAGGTCGCGGCCGGCCATCGCGTGGCCGTCGTGGTCTCGGCCATGGCCGGCAAGACCAATGAACTGGTCGCCTGGACAGACGGGGCCGGCGCCGCCGTCCAGGGCCTGGCGCCCTCGGACGACGAATACGACACCGTGGTCGCCTCGGGCGAGCAGGTGACCGCCGGCCTGCTGGCCATGACGCTGCGCAATATGGGCGTTTCGGCCAGGTCCTGGCTGGGCTGGCAGATCCCGATCATCGCCGACGACGCCCATGGGCGCGCGCGCATCGAGGACATCCCGCCCGAAAAGCTGGCCGCGGCGCTGGACGCCGGCGAGGTCGCGGTGATCGCCGGCTTCCAGGGCGTCACCCGGGACGGGCGCATCGCCACCCTGGGCCGCGGCGGCTCCGACACCAGCGCCGTGGCCATCGCCGCGGCCCTGAAGGCCGAGCGCTGCGACATCTACACCGACGTGGACGGGGTCTATACGACCGATCCGCGCATCGAGACCAAGGCCCGCAAGCTCTCCAAGATTTCCTTCGAGGAAATGCTGGAGATGGCCTCCCTCGGCGCCAAGGTGCTGCAGACGCGCTCGGTGGAGCTGGCCATGGCCCAGCACATGCCCGTCCGCGTGCTATCGAGTTTCGTAGAACCCGGAGAGGCCCCCGGTCAGGGCACCATCGTCTGCGACGAGGAGGAGATCTTGGAAAAGCGCATCGTGAGCGGCGTCGCCTATAGTCGCGACGAAGCCAAGATCAGCGTCTTCGGCCTGCCCGACCATCCCGGCGTCTCCTCGGAGATCTTCGGGCGGCTGGCCGACGCCAATGTGAATGTGGACATGATCGTCCAGAGCCACGCCCGCACCCAGGACACGGCGAACATGGAGTTCACCGTGGGCAAGCGCGACGCGGCCCGCGCCATCGAGATCATGCGCCAGGCGCAGGGCGCCATCGGCTTCGACGATGTGGCGGTGAACGAGGACGTGGCCAAGGTTTCGGTGATCGGGGTCGGCATGCGCAGCCACGCCGGCGTCGCCAAGACCATGTTCGGCGCCCTGGCGGAAAAGGGCGTGAACATCCAGGTGATCTCCACCAGCGAGATCAAGATCAGCGTGCTGATCGACGCGGCCTATACCGAACTGGCCGTCCGCGCCCTGCACGCCGCCTATGGCCTCGACAAGCTCTAGGCAGGTTGAGGCCTAGGCTCCGGCGGCTTCGGCCCGGGGCGTCAGCCGCCAGGCGGTGAGGATGGCCAGGGCCGCCACCGGCGTCGCCACGGCGAAGACCGCATAGGCGGCCGAGCGCGCGGTCTCAATCGTCAGCCCCTCGCCGAAGCCGGAGAGGTTGGCGATGGCGCCGGCCACCGCCGCGCCGGCCGCCGCGCCGGTGAAGCGGACCGTGTTGATCGCCCCGCCCCCCAGGCCCCGCTCTTCGGCCGGTAGGGCCGCCAGCACCATCTGATTCATGAAGGCCGAGGACAGGCCAAAGCCCGCCCCCAGCAGGATGGCCGCCGCCAGCAGCGACCAGAGCGGGCCGTCGGTCAGCACCCAGATGAACATGGCCACGCCGAGGGTGGCGCTGACGGCGCCGGCGCGGACCATGCGGCTGCGCCAGGCGCCGGTGAGGTTGGAGACCGCCAGGGCTGCGGCCGTCCAGGCCAGGGCCTCGACGCCGACCACATAGCCGGCCCCGAGCGCCGAATAGCCCCGGGTCGCCTGCAGGATGGCCGGGCCATAGACGGTGAAGCCCATGGAGGCCGCCGTCATCAGGAACATGGTGGCGAAGCCCAGGCCCGCCACCGAGCCGAGGTCGCCGGAACTGACCGGCAGCAGGCGGACCGGCGCGCGGACGTCGACCCGCACGCTGTAGACCAGGATGGCGAGGCCGGCGCTCACCAGGACCAGGGCCAGCACGAAGCCGCCCATCAGGTCGGCGCCGGCGATGGCCGAGACGCCGACGGTCACCAGCAGCAGTTGCCGCGCGGGAACAGCGCCCCCCTGCCCCTTCTCGCCCCGCGGCAGCAGGACCAGGGCGGCGAGCGCCACGGCCAGGGCCTGGATCACGAAGGCGCCGAAGGCCCAGCGCCAGTGGCCGGCGTCGGCGAAGACGCCCCCCAGCATGGGGCCGATCAGGGTGGCGATCCCCCAGATGCCGGTCATGACGGCATAGACCTTGGGCAGGGTCCGGTCGGGGAACAGCAGGCCCACCGCCACCGAGGCGAACCCCGCCAGCCAGCCGCCGCCCACCCCCTGGACCAGGCGCCCGATCAGGAAGGTCCAGATATCCGGCGCCACGGCGCTCATCAGGCAGCCGGCGGCGTAGAGGGCGGCGGAAAAGGCGAAGGCCCGGCGCAGGCCGACCCGCCCGGTCAACCAGCCGGCGCTGGCGCCAGCCACCACCGAGCCCAGCAGGAAGCCGGCCGTGGCCCAGCCGAAATAGGCGTAGCCGCCGAGGTCGGCGCCAACGCTGGGCATGATGGTGGCGGTGACCAGGCTGTCGGCCGCATGCAGCCAGACCGCCAGGCAGATGAGGATGAACTGGGCGAGGCGGCCCTCGGCCAGGACGTCTTTCCAACTGCCGGGGGCGGCGACCGCGGGGGACATCTTTAACAAGCTCTAGATTGCGAAATCGACTTGACCCTGGCTACCGACCTCGCAATGATTTCGCAACCTGATAATTGTCAAATTCCGCGAGGCCGATGCCCTCTTCCGCCGACCAGATCCTCCTGCACCTCAAGACCCGGGGCGAGACCACCACGGCCGCCCTGGCCGCGCAGCTTGGCGTCAGCCGCCAGGCCGCCCGCCAGCAGATGGAGAAGCTGGCCGCCGCCGGTCTCGTGGAGGGCGAGGCCGAGCGCGGCGGCGTGGGCCGTCCCCGCCAGACCTGGGCGCTGACGGCGGCCGGTCACGCCCGCTTCCCCGACGCCCACGCCCAGGTCAGCCTCGAGCTTCTGGAGGCCGTGCGCGAGGAGTTCGGCGCCGCCGGGCTCGACCGCCTGATCGCCCGGCGCGAGGCGGCCAGCGGGCAGGCCTACGCCACGGCCCTGGACGGCGCGCCAGACCTCGAAGCCCGCCTGGCCCGCCTGGCGGACCTGCGCGCCGCCGAGGGCTATATGGCGCAATGGACGCCCACAGGCGACGGCGCCTATGTGCTGATCGAGAACCACTGCCCGATCTGCGCCGCCGCCCAGGCCTGCCAGGGGTTTTGCCGCTCGGAGCTGACCCTGTTTCGCACCCTGCTGGCGCCGGCTCAGGTGGAGCGGATCGACCATATCCTGCAGGGCGCCCGCCGCTGCGCCTACCTCGTCACGCCGCAGACTTAGGCCGTGCCCTAGAGCTTCAGGCCGCGCAGGCGCAGGGCGTTGCCCACCACGCTGACCGAGGACAGCGACATGGCCGCCGCGGCGATGGCCGGCGACAGCAGCAGGCCAAAGACCGGATAGAGCAGGCCGGCCGCAAGCGGCACGCCGGCGGCGTTGTAGGCGAAGGCGAAGACCAGGTTCTGGCGGATATTGCCCATCACCGCCCGCGAGAGCCGGACCGCCCGAAGAACCCCGGACAGATCGCCGTTCAGCAGGGTCACCGCCGCGCTCTCGATGGCGACATCGGCGCCGGCCCCCATGGCGATCCCCACATCGGCGCTGGCCAGGGCCGGGGCGTCATTGACCCCGTCGCCGGCCATGGCCACCACGCGGCCAGCCTCGCGAAGCTCGGCGACGATGCGCGCCTTGTCCTGGGGCGACACCTCGGCCCGCACCTCGTCGATCCCCAGGCGCGCGGCGACCGCCTGGGCCGTGACCTCATTGTCGCCGGTGAGCATCAGGATACGGAGACCGGCCGCATGCAGGGCGGCGATGGCCGGGCCAGTGCTGGCCTTGATCGGGTCGGCGATGGCGATGAGGCCCGCGAGCGCCCCATCGACGGCCACGAACACCACCGTCGCCCCCTGCCGCCGATGGCTCTCGGCCGCCTGCGTCAGGGGCGACGCCGAGGCGCCCTGGTCGGCGAGGAAGGCGGCGCTGCCCACGGCGACGGTGCGGCCGTCCACCTGGCCCAGCACCCCGCGGCCGATGGGCGAGTCGAAGTCGCTGGGGTCGCTCAGCGGCAGGTTGCGGGCCTGGGCGGCGCGGACGATGGCCGCGCCCAGGGGGTGCTCGCTGGCCCGTTCCAAGCCGGCCGCCAGCCGCAGCAGGTCGTCCTCGGATATTCCCTCGGCGGGCATGACCGCCACCACGTCGGGGCGGCCCTCGGTGAGGGTGCCGGTCTTGTCGACCACCAGGGTGTCCACCTTTTCGAGGCGCTCCAGGGCCTCGGCCGAACGGATCAGGACGCCGGCCTGGGCCCCGCGCCCCACGCCGACCATGATCGAGATCGGCGTCGCCAGGCCGAGCGCGCAGGGACAGGCGATGATCAGCACCGAGACCGCCGCCACCAGAGCGTAGGCCAGGCGGGGCTCAGGCCCCCACAGGCTCCAGCCGATGAAGGCCGCGACCGCGACGGCGACCACCGCCGGCACGAACCAGCCAGAGACCTTGTCGGCCAGCCGCTGGATCGGCGCGCGGCTGCGCTGCGCCTGGGCCACCAGCTGGACGATCTGGGCCAGCAGGGTCTCGGCGCCCACCTTGTCCGCCCGCATGATGAAGCCGCCGGTGGTGTTCAGGGCGCCGGCCGACACCCTGTCGCCGACCCCCTTGGTGACCGGGAGGGACTCCCCGGTGATCAGCGATTCGTCGACCGCGGCGCGCCCCTCGATCACCTCGCCATCGACGGCGATCTTCTCGCCGGGACGGACCCGCAGCCGATCCCCAGGCGCGATCTGGTCCACCGGAACCTCGGCGTCCTGCCCGTCGGCCCCGACCCGCAGGGCGGTCTTGGGCGCCAGGTTCAGCAGGGCGCGCAGGGCGCCAGATGTTCGCTCCCGGGCGCGGAGCTCCAGGATCTGGCCGACCAGGACCAGGACCACGATCACCGCGGCGGCTTCGAAATAGAGCGGCGGCGCGCCGTGGGCGTCCCGGAAGGCGTCGGGGATCAGGCCAGGCGCCAGGACCGCCGCCGCGCTGAAGGTCCAGGCGGTCAGCACGCCGAGCGCGATCAGGGTGAACATGTTGAGCTGGCCGGTGCGCAGGGACGTCCAGCCCCGCTGCAGGAAGGGCCAGCCCGCCCACCACACCACCGGCGTCGCCAGGGCGAGTTGAACCCAGGGGCCGACCCCGTCGGGAAGCGGGATATGGAGGCCAAACAGATGCGCGCCCATCTCCAGCACAAAGAGCGGCAGGGCCAGGGCGCCCCCGATCCAGGCGCGGCGGGTGAAGTCCGTCAGTTCGGGGTTCGCCTCGGCCTCGGCGGTGACGAGGTCCGGCTCCAGCGCCATGCCGCAGATCGGGCAGGACCCGGGCCCCTCCTGGCGGATCTCCGGATGCATGGGACAGGTGTAGATCGCGCCCGCCGGCGCCGGGGGCTCCGGCTCGCGGGGGGAAAGATAGCGCGGCGGATCGCCTTCGAACTTGGCCCGGCAGCCGGCCGAGCAGAAAAAGTAAGGCTCTCCCTCATGACGGGCCACATGCTTCGCCCCGTCCATGGTCACCCGCATGCCGCAGACCGGATCGACAGCCTCACCGGCCTTTGGCGAGGGATGGCTGTGATGGGGATGGGGCTCCGACATGGTCAAACTCCGGCTTTGCCCGCAATTTATACCCCCCAGGGGCATTTCGCAATTACCGGTCTGGGGTATGTTATCCAGACCAACGGAGGCGCCCCATGAAGGATGCAGACTCGAAGTCCAAGCTGGCCAACCGCCTGAGCCGGATTGAGGGGCAGGTGCGTGGGGTCTCGCGCATGGTCGAGGAAGATCGCTACTGCATCGACATCCTCACCCAGGTGCAGGCGGTGCGCGCGGCGCTGGCCCGCGTGGAGACGGAGTTGCTCAAGGACCATCTGGATCACTGCATCGAAGGCGCCATCGTCAGCGGTGACGCCGAGGAGCAGCGGCGAAAGGCCAGTGAACTGATCGAACTGCTCGGACGGGCGACGCGATGATCAGCCCTGGACCCGCGACCGAATTCCGTCTCCGATCCGACGTGCGATACTGCTAGGAAGCCACAAGGGAGAGGAGACCAGGCCAAGATGGCGATGACCGGAGCGGTCATTCGGGGTCAGCGGAGCCTGCTGCGGCAGATCCGCGAGGCGGTCCAGCGCGGCGGTCCTGCGCAGGAACGCCTCAACATGGTCGTGCGCATCATCGCGCGCTCCATGGTCGCCGAGGTGTGCTCGCTCTACATGCGCCGCGCCGGCGGCGAGATGGAGCTGTTCGCCACCGAGGGCCTCGATCCCCTGGCCGTCCACCTGACCCGCATGCGTCCGGGCGAGGGCCTGGTGGGCGAGATCATGCGGCTTGGCCGACCCCTGAACCTGGCCGACGCCCCCAACCATCCAGCCTTCTCCTATCGTCCGGAGACCGGCGAAGACCCCTATCACGCCTTCCTCGGCGTGCCCCTGCTGCGCGGCGGCCGGGCCATCGGCGTGCTGGTGGTCCAGAACCGGACCGAGCGGGTCTATACCGAGGACGAGGTCGAGGACGTCCAGATCATCGCCATGGTGCTGGCCGAGATGGTCGCCGGCGAACTGATCTCCGAGGACGAACTGTCCGGCGTCGAGATCGCCCCGCACCGGTCGGAACGGCTGAAGGGCGCGCGCTTCGCCGACGGCCTGGCCCTGGGGGTCGCCGTCCTGCACGAGCCGCCGGTGGCGCCCTCGCAGCTGCTGGCCGACGACGTGGTGGCCGAAGAGGCCAAGCTGAAGAGCGCCATCTCCAGTCTGCAGGCCCAGCTCGACGAAATGCTGGAAGGCCAGCACGGCCTGGTGGAAGCCTCCTATGAGGTGCTCGACACCTACCGGATGTTCGCCCACGACCGGGGCTGGAACCGGTCGCTGGAAGACGCCGTCCGCAACGGCCTGACCGCGGAGGCGGCGGTCGAGCGGGTGCGTTCGGAGCACCGCGCCCGGCTGGGCCAGGCCCGCGACCCCTATCTGCGCGAGCGGCTGCACGATTTCGAGGACCTGGCCGACCGTCTGCTGCGCCACCTCTCCGGCGACGGCCACGTGGCCCGGGACCTGCCCGACGACGCCATCCTCATCGCCCGAAACCTCGGCCCCGCCGACCTGCTGGAATATGACCGCCACAAGCTGAAGGGCCTGCTGCTCGAAGAGGGCTCGCCGGCCAGCCATGCGGCCATCGTCGCCCGCGCGCTGGACATTCCCTGCGTCGGACGCCTGGACGGCCTGCGCGACCGGGTGAACGAGGGCGATCCGGTCATCGTCGACGCCGAGACCGGCGAGGCCTATCTGCGACCCCGGCTCGATGTGGTCCAGGCGATCCGTTCGCGGATCGAGGTGCGGTCCCAGCGCCGGGCCGAGTTCGCCAAGCTGCGCGACACCCCGGCCTTCACCCGCGACGGGGTCAAGGTGACCCTGCTGATGAACGCCGGCCTGGATGTGGACCTGGAGATCCTGGGCGACACCGGGGCGGAGGGGATCGGGCTGTTCCGCACCGAATTCCAGTTCATGGTCGCCGAGGAGCTGCCGCGCTTCAACGCCCAGACCGCCCTCTATAGCCGGGTTCTGGACGCCGCCGGCGGCCTGCCGGTGACCTTCCGCACCCTGGACCTGGGCGGCGACAAGGTGCTGCCCTATCTCGAGGCCGAGCGGGAGGAGAACCCGGCGCTGGGCTGGCGGGCCATCCGCATGGGACTGGATCGCCCGGCCCTGCTGCGCCTGCAACTTCGCGCCCTGATCGCCGCAGCCCGCGGCCGGGCCCTGCGGATCATGTTCCCCCTGGTGGCCAGCGTCGACGAGTTCCGCGCCGCCCGCGCCCTGGTGGATCACGAGGTGGCCTGGGCCCAGCGGCGCGGCCGGCCGGCCCCGGCCCGCCTGGACGTGGGCGCCATGATCGAGGCGCCGTCGCTGATCTGGCACCTGGACGCCCTGCTGCCCATGACCGACTTCGTCTCGGTCGGCACCAACGACCTTCTGCAGTACCTGTTCGCCGCCGACCGCGGCAACGCCCGCATGGCCGACCGCTATGACCCGCTCTCGCCGCCGGCCCTGCGGGTCCTGGCCGAGATCCAGAAGGCCTGCGCCGATACGGGCACGCCGGTGTCGGTCTGCGGCGAGATGGCCGGGCGGCCCCTGGAGGCCTTCACCCTGGTCGCGCTGGGCTATGAGCGCCTGTCCATGCCGCCGGCCGGCATCGGTCCGGTGAAGCAGATGGTGCTGTCCTGCGACCGGGAGGCGGCCCACCGCGGGGTCAGCGCCCTGATCCGTGGCACGGGCGGCTCGGTGCGGGGCGAGATCGAGACCCTGGCGCGCAAGCTCTATCTGTCGATCTAAGCTTGACCGTGACGAATCGGCGTTCGGCCGGCGTTGAACGGCTACGGCTATCGTGTTATAGGAAAAGAGAAATTAACAGATCCGTGGCAAACGGACGGGGCGGGTGGCGGCTATCTGGCCGCATTTATTTTTCGGGGATGACGAGCAGCCATGGCGCTCGACACTGGGCGGGTCACTGACTTCAATCCGAGCTTTGAGGGGACGCACCCCCTCAGCGCTGTTGAAAGCTATATGCCGACCCTGGACTCTGGCCCCAACATCGGCGCCGCCCTGAAGGCGGCGCGCGAATTCCGCGGCCTTTCCCTGCAGGATGTCGCCGACTCCACCCGAATCCGACGCGCCTATCTGGCCGCCATCGAGGAGATGCGGCTGGAAGACCTGCCGTCGCGCCCCTTCACCATCGGCTATGTGCGCGCCTACGCCAAGGCGCTGGGCCTTGAGGCCGAGGCCGCCGTGACCCGCTTCAAGGCCGATGAGCCCGCCGGGGACGAGGCCCTGCGCGAGCCGGTCGGCGTGCGGCGCACCGGCGACAGCCGGGTGGGTCTGGCCATCACCGCCGGCGTCCTGGTGGTCGGCGCCATCCTGGTCTGGAACTTCGCCCAGCGGGGCATCAACGAGGCCCAGCCCGTCGCGCCCGTCGCCGCCCCGCCCAGCACCGCCGAAGAGATCGCCGCCAACGCCGGACCGCAAGGCCCGCTGTCCCTGGGCGCGCCCCTGCCCGCGCCGGTGGAATCCACCGTGCCCGAGCTCTATGAAACCCCGGGCCTCGACGTGGCCTCCGCCGCCGGCGGCTCGGCCGATGCGGTGATCGCCTCCAACCGCGAGATCGCCAGGGGGCCCCAGGCCGAGGCCGACCTCAGTCAGTTGCCGGCCACCTTTACGCCGGACGGGACCGTCTACGGCGCGCCGGCCGCGCCCGCCTCGCCCATCGTGCTTCAGGCTCGGGAATCCGCCGCCCTGATCGTGCGCAGCGCCGACGGCGAGGTCTATTTCGCCCGCCAGCTCGCCGCCGGCGAAGCCTATCGCGCCCCCGATCTGCGGGGCCTGGTGATCGACGTCTCCGAGCCCACCGCCTTCCAGGTGTTCGTCAACGGACAGACCCGCGGCCTGCTGCCCGGCGCCCAGACCCCGCTCAGCCGCCTGGGCGACTAAAAGCGTCATGTTTCCCGGCTTGGGAAACGGCGCGCGAGGGCCTATTTTGCAGGTCCATGACCCAGCACGATCACACCCACCTCCGCCCCTGGCGCACGATAGAGCGGCGCGTCAGCCGTAAGATTCGCGTCGGATCGGTCGAGGTGGGCGGCGACGCCCCGATCACCGTCCAGTCGATGACCAATACGCTCACGGCCGACGCCGCGGCGACGATCGACCAGATTCGCCAGCTGGAAGAGGCCGGGGCCGATATCGTGCGGGTGTCCTGCCCGGACGAGGAGTCCACCGCAGCCTTCTCGACCATCGCCAAGGCGGCCAAGGTCCCCCTGGTGGCGGACATCCACTTCCACTATCGCCGCGGGATCGAGGCGGCCAAGGCTGGCGCGGCGTGTCTGCGGATCAATCCGGGCAATATCGGATCGCCGGCCCGAGTGCGCGAAGTGATCCAGGCGGCCAAGGACTATGGCTGCTCCATCCGCATCGGCGTCAACGCCGGCTCCCTGGAGCGGGAGCTGCTGGAACGCTATGGCGAGCCCTGCCCCCAGGCCATGGTCGAGAGCGCGCTCAGCCACGCCCGCATCCTCCAGGATCACGACTTCCACGAGTTCAAGATCAGCGTGAAGGCCTCGGACGTCTTCATGACGGTGGCCGCCTATCAGATGCTGGCCGAGGCCATCGACTGCCCCCTGCACCTGGGCGTCACCGAGGCCGGCGCCCTGCGCACCGGCACGGTCAAGTCGTCGATCGGCATGGGCTCCCTGCTCTGGGCCGGCATCGGCGACACCATCCGGGTCAGCCTGGCCGCCGATCCGGTGGAGGAGATCAAGGTCGGCTTCGATATCCTCAAGTCGCTGGGCCTGCGGCACCGGGGCGTGAACATCATCGCCTGCCCCTCCTGCGCCCGGCAGGGCTTCAACGTCATCAAGACGGTGGAGGCCCTGGAGGAGCGCCTGGCCCACATCTCCACCCCCATGAGCCTCTCCATCATCGGCTGTGTCGTGAACGGGCCCGGCGAAGCCCTGATGACCGACCTGGGCTTCACCGGCGGGGGCAAGGGCTCGGGCATGATCTATATGGCCGGCAAGCCCGACCATAAGATGGACAACGAGCACATGGTGGACCACATCGTCGAGCTGGTGGAAGCCCGCGCCGCCGAGCTCGCCGCCGCCCAGGCCTCGGAACTGGCCGCCGCCGAATAGCCGCGGGGCGCCATCCTATTCTGCGAGTTGCTTGCCCATGCCTTCCCCCCCGGACAATCGCCGGCTGACCGGTCGCCTCCTGGCGTTCGAGTTGATCGACCTGCTCAGCGGCATGGCCCACAGATATGGGGGAGACCTGATTTCCCTGCTGGTGTTTACCGGCGTCTGGACCGCCAACACCGCCCACCTGCGAGCCACCACCGACCGCTACGCCGCCCTTCACGACATTCCGCCTGATAGCCAGCGCCGGCCAATCGGCGAGGCTGATCTGGCCGCCCGCCTTTGCCTGCCGCGACACATCCAGGATCCCTATGTGGCGGCTCTGATCGAAGTGGGCATGATCGAGCGCCGCGACCTGGGCCTGGTCGTGCCTTCGGCGATCTTTACCCGCGCCGAGATGCTGTCGGGCGCCAACGACACCTATGGCCGCCTGATCGAGATTCTCGCCCGGCTCCGCCAGGCCGGCGTCTCGCTCGGGGAGTCCGAAAGCCCCGGAAGTTGACGTCAGGGTCATGCTTGCGCCCGTCCCCGCCGCTTGATTAGGTGCCGGCTCCATGAATGGGGAGGACGTCATGTCCGCAGCAGACGGCAACTGGAAGATCACCATCAATACGCCCATGGGCGCCCAGACGGTCGACGCCGTCATCACCACCAGCGGCGACACCTTCACCGGCACGACCTCCGGCCAGATGGGCACGCAGAGCGTCGAGGGTAAGGTCAATGGCGACACCCTGACCTGGTCGACCCAGATCACCCAGCCCATGCCCATGACCCTGGAGTTCGAAGCCAAGGTCGAAGGCGACGCCATGAACGGCACGGTCAAGCTCGGCGCCTTCGGCAGCGCGCCGATGACCGGCGTCCGCGCCTAAAGACGGACGGGGCCGCGCCAGCCCGGCGCGGCCCTTTTCCCACAATCCGATCGAGTCCCGGCCGCAGATCGGCGCGGGGCGTTTGTCCCGGACTGCGCGCGACGCTAGATAGGCGTTCCCAGACGTTCAGGTGACAATTCAACGTGCGACTTCCCCAGGCCCGCCTCGACCAGGTGCTCGACCGCTTCCACGAGATCGAAGCGCGGATGGGCGCGGCCAGCGACGGGGCCGAGATCGTCCGACTCTCGAAGGAACATGCCGAGCTGCGCCCCGTGGCCGAGGCCGTGGAGACCCTGGTCAAGGCCCGGGCCGAGGCGCCGGAACTGGAGCAGATGGCCGCGGCCAGCGACCGCGAAATGGCCGGCCTCGCCCGGGAGGAGCTGGCAGAGCTGCAGGCCCGCCTGCCCGAGCTGGAACGCCAGGTGGCCCTGTTGCTGGCGCCTAAGGACAAGGACGAGAACGCCTCGGCCATTCTGGAGGTCCGCGCCGGCACCGGCGGCGACGAAGCCGCCCTGGTCGCCGGCGCCCTGTTCCGCATGTACCAGCGCTACGCCCAGACCCAGGGCTGGCGGGTGGAGATCGACTCCGTCTCCGAGGGCGAGGTCGGCGGCTACAAGGAAATCATCGCCTCCATCACCGGCGACGGCGTGTTCGGCCGGCTGAAGTATGAGAGCGGCGTGCACCGGGTGCAGCGGGTGCCCGAAACCGAGGCCGGCGGGCGCATCCACACCTCGGCAGCCACGGTCGCCGTCCTGCCGGAGGTCGAGGATGTGGAGATCGAGATCAACGACGCCGATTTGCGGATCGACACCTATCGCGCCTCGGGCTCCGGCGGCCAGCACGTGAACAAGACCGACTCGGCCGTCCGCATCACCCACCTGCCGAGCGGCATCGTGGTGACCTCGTCGGAAAAATCCCAGCACCAGAACCGGGCTCGGGCCCTGAAGGTCCTGAAGGCCAGGCTCTATGACCAGCAGCGGGAGGCGCTGGACACCGCCCGCGCCGACGCCCGCAAGAGCCAGGTGGGCTCCGGCGACCGGTCCGAGCGCATCCGCACCTACAATTTCCCGCAGGGGCGGGTCACCGATCACCGGATCAACCTGACCCTCTACAATCTCGCCAAGGTGATCGAGGGCGAGGCCCTGGACGACGTCATCGGCCCGCTGATCGCCGAGGATCAGGCCGCCCGCCTCTCGGCGCTCGAGGACGAGTTCGGCTGATCTAGCCCTTAGGGTCCTCAGGCCTGGCCCGGCGCAGGCGGGCCGCCAGGCTGGCGCCGCGATTCCGCACGGCCCCGAAGGCGTCGGCCAGGGTCGTGGTCAGGGCCAGGCCCACCGTGTCGGCCATGGTCGCGCCCCGCTGGCCGAGCGGCTGCTCGGGTCCCGTGGTGGAGTCCAGCGCCGTCTGATGCTCGATCTCGGCGTTCAGCTCGGCGCCCAGCAGCACGACCATCACCGAAAACCAGATCCACATCATGAAGCCGATGATGGCGCCCAGGGAGCCATAGGTGGCGTCATACTTGGCGATGTTGTTGATGTACCAGGAGAAACCCAGGGACCCGCCCATCCAGACCACGGAGGCGAAAACCCCGCCGGGCAGCACCCACCGCCACCGCGCCCGCGAGCGGCAGGGGCCGTAACGGTAGAGCACGGTGAACGCCATCGCCCCGATGGCCAGCAGGATCACCCAGCGCAACGGGCCCCAGAACACCTCGAGGCTCCCCAGGCCCAGGAGCTTGAGCGCGATCGGCGCGGCCACCAGGAGGCCGGTGACCAGGATGAGGAAGGCCAGGGTGACGAAGGTGGCCGCATAGGTCAGCGCCATCAGCTGGACGATGTTGCGTTTCTCGTCTTCGTCATAGGCGATATTCACCCCCTCCACGAGGGCGCGCACGGCGTTGCTGGCGGTCCAGACCGAGAGCAACAGACTGAAGGCGAAGGCGAGGCTGAGATTGGCCTTTCGCTCCACCGCCAGGCGTTTCATCTGCTCGCCGATGATGTCGACCACGTCGCCGGGAATCACCCGGGACATCTGGGCGAGCTGGCCCTGCACCTGGCTGACGTCGGCGAACAGCCCATAGAGCGAGACGAAGACCGCCAGGGCCGGCACGATGGCCAGCAGGGTGTAGAAGGTGACCCCAGCCGCCACCCGGGGCAGCTGGTCGCGGCCGATCTCGGCCACGGTGCGCCAGATGACGTCCTTCCAGCCGTGCGGCGGGATGTGCCGTGGATGGCCCGCCAGACGGCCGCGGCCCGGCTCCTCGGTCTCGATCTGCAGGGGATCGGCCGCGTCGGGGCGGCTCATTCCAGGCGGGGGCGCGATCAGCCGCCGCTTCCAGAAGGCGAGCGCCGCCAGCGCCAGCCAGGGCGCTGCGGCCAGACCCTTGCGGGCCAGATCAGCGCCGATGCGGCGGCGGGCGGAGGTTGGGCGGGGCGCGGTCATGGTTACGTTCGATCAAACCCTTCGCAAGCCGCCCCGTTCCCCTTGTGACGCAGGCCGCCTTGCGGCAACAGGAGGCCCATGACCGGACAAGTGGCAGCCCTCTACAGGCACCCCGTCAAGGGTTTCACCCCCGAACAGCTGGACCGGGTCCGGCTGGGCGTGGCGGCGCCCTTCCCCTGCGATCGCCTGTTCGCCGTGGAGAACGGCCCCTCGGGCTTCGATCCGGCCGCGCCGGTCTTCATCCCCAAGCAGAAGTTCGCGGTCCTGGCGGCGATCCCGGCCGTGGCCCGGGCGCGCACCCGCTATGACGAGGACTCCGGCGTGCTGCACGTCGAGGCCCCGGGCCAGCCCGACCTTGCAGCGCCCCTTGGCGACGCCGCAGGCCGCCAGGCCTTCGCCGACTGGCTGACGCGACTGCTGGGCGACGATGTCCGGGGGCCGCTTCGTGTGGTCGAGGCGCCGGGCCACCGGTTCATGGATCACCCCCGGGGCGACGTCTCGATCGTCAACCTGGCCAGCGTCCGCGACCTGGAGCAGAAACTCGGCCGGGAGATCGATCCCCTGCGCTTCCGCGCCAACATCTATGTGGACGGTTGGCCGGCCTGGGCCGAAAATGACTGGGCCGGACGCGACCTGATGATCGGCTGGGCCCAGGCCAAGGTGTTCAAGCCCATCGTCCGCTGCGCCGCCCCCGACGTCGACCCGCACACCGCCGAGCGCGACATGGAGATCACCAAGGCCTTGTACGATCATTTCGGCCACATGTTCTGTGGCGTCTATGTCCATGTCACCCGCGAGGGTGAGGTCGCCGCGGGCGACGCCTGCAGTCAGCCCCAGGCTGAGACGACGGCGGCTGCGCCGCGGGCCGGCGCCCTGTGAGCCTGACCCTGGTGCAGGCCTGGGCCAAGGCCAAGGCGCAGCTCGAGGCCGTCGGCCTGTCGGGACCCGTCATTGACGCCCGCCTGCTGGTGGAGGCCGCCGCCGACGCCACCCGGCTCGACATCGTGACCGACCCCTATCGGACCCTCACGCCGGAGCAGGAAGCCACCCTGGAGGACTATCTCGCCCGCCGGGGACGGCGGGAGCCGGTGAGCCATATCCTGGGCCGCAAGGGCTTCTGGAAGATCATGCTGCAGGTGACGCCGGACGTGCTGACCCCGCGGCCGGACACCGAATGCGTCGTCGATGCGGTCCTCAAGGCCGGAACCGAGGACGAGCGGGTCTCGATCCTCGATCTCGGAGTCGGCTCCGGCGCCATCCTGCTGGCCATCCTCGCCGAGCGCCCCAACGCCCGGGGCCTGGGGGTCGATGTCTCAGAGGACGCCCTGGCGGTGGCGCGCGACAATGCGGCCCATCTGGGCCTGGCCGGCCGCTGCGCCCTGCTGCGGGGAGACTGGGCCGATGGCCTGTCGGACGCCAGTTTCGACATCGTCACCGCCAACCCGCCCTATATCGCCTCAGAAGTGATCGAGACCCTGGAGCCCGAGGTTCGCGTGCACGAGCCGCGCCTGGCCCTGGACGGCGGCCCCGACGGTCTGGACGCCTATCGCCGGCTGGCGCCGGAAATCCTGCGGGTCCTGAAGCCCGGCGGCCGCTTCGCCGTGGAGATCGGTTATGACCAGAAGGCCGCCGTCGAGGCGCTCTTCCGTGAGGCCGGCGCCGAGGGCGTCAGGACCAACCAGGACCTCGCCGGCCTGGACCGGGTGGTGCTTGGTGAAAAAAGAGCCTTGGAAAATCCGGCCTGAATCGCTACATCCCTAATTGTCTCCACCCAAATCGCCGGTGAAACAGGCTGGAACCCGGAAATCGGGACAGCGGCCACTCCGGCAAGCGCCGCGTTGCAGACGGGCGCTCCCAGGTCGGGCGGATGACGGGGATTAATTTACGTCTTCAACACGGAACATTGGGCGCTACGCCCATTCCCGAGATGAGGCTAACGCAGCCGCACGCCCTGAAGGGTACGCCCTGGGCGCGGCGCAAGACGGTTACCGCATATGAGAGATTTCAAGGGCATGAAGCGTCAGCGCGGACGCAATCGCGGAGGCGGCGGGAATAAACCCCAGCAGCACAACGCGAACCGCGCCTTCGATTCGAACGGCCCCGACGGCGTCAAGGTGCGGGGCAACGCCCAGCACGTTTTCGAAAAGTACCAGCAGCTCGCCCGCGACGCGACATCGTCCAGCGACCGGGTTCTGGCGGAGAACTATCTCCAGCACGCCGAACACTATTTCCGCCTGCTGCGCGCCATGCAGCCCCAGCGCTCGCCCAGCGAGATCCTGGGCCGCGACCAGGTGAGCTCAGGCCTCGACATCGACTTCGAGGACGAGAGCGGCCAGCAGCAGGTGTCCGACGCCCCCGAGGGCGGCGACAACGAGTCCGACAACGACAGCGACCGCAACGGCCGCGATCGCGATCAGAATCGCGACCAGAACCGCCGGGACGACAGCCGCCGGGACGACCGCTCGCGCGACGACCGCCCGCGGGATGACCGCGCCCGAGATGATCGCTCCAGGGACGACCGGGCCAGAGATGACCGCCCCAGGGACGACCGTCCGCGGGACGATCAGCCCCGGGATGAGAACCGTCCGCCCCGCCGTGAACGCTGGCGCGACCGCGATGAGAACCGCCGCGAGCGGACCGACCGCCCTGAACGCGACCCCATGGCGGTGGTCGAGCCGCAGGCCGCGCCGCTGGTCGCCGAGACGCCGGCCCCGGACGGTCCCATGCTGCGCGACGCCGAGGGCGGCGCCAGCGAGGCCCCGGCCTTCCTGCAGGCCCCTCGGACCGCCGAACCCAAGGCCGAAGGCGAAGAGCCCGTCCGGAAGCCCCGTCGCAGGCGCGCCCCGCGCAGCTTCGAGGGTGGCGAAGGCGCGCCCCCGTCCAACGAGACCGAAGAAGCCTAACAGCGTCCCAAACCGGCGACGCAGACGACAAGACCCCCGGAAGCCTGGCTTCCGGGGGTCTTTCGTTAATCGCGCCGGGCAGTCGCTTGATCAGAAGGTGTAGCCCAGTCCCAGGCGGAAGCTGCGGCCCGGAAGCGGCGCGAGGTCCTTCAGGAACGAGGCGTGCTCGCGGGCCTCGGCGTCGTTCAGGTTGTGGCCCTCGACAAAGATCTTGAACCCGTCGGCGGGACGAACCACCAGCGAGGCGTTGATCATCCGATAGCCGTCCGTGGGCAGTTCGCCCTGCGCCACCCGTTCCTGCTCGCCCACCTGGCGCAGCTCGAGCTTGCCGGTCCACCGACCGGTCTCGAACACGCCGCGGGCCGTGGCCGACCACGGCGGGATGCGGGCCGGGGCGCCCAGATCGGTGTCGCCGCGCACATAGTCGGCCACGCCCTCCAGGGTGAAGCTGCGGTCGCCTTCCTCCCACAGGCGGTAGGCCACCTCGGCCTCCCCGCCCCAGAACTCGGCGTCGGTCTGCTGATAGGCGAAGATGGGAAGCTCGCTCTCGGGATCTTCCGCGCCCGTCGGGCGCAGGTCGATGAAGCCCTCATAGCGCACCGCAAAGGCGTGCAGGTCGGCGTCCCAGGGGCCGCCGTCATAGTGCAGGGTGGCGTCCACGGCGTAGGACACCTCGGAGTCCAGGCCGACGTCGCCGACCTCGAAGGCCCGGGTGGCGATGTGCGGCCCGGCGGCGAACAACTCGGCCTCGGTGGGCGCGCGCCCGGCCCGCGACAGGCTGACCCCGGCGAACCAGCCCTCCGCCGGACGCACAAAGGCGCCGAGGCTGGCCGAGACATTGTCGAACTCGGCCTTGGCGGCGGCGGTCTCCAGGGTGCGGCGGTCGAAGCGCAGGCCGCCCTCCAGGCCCCAGGCGTCCCGGTCCAGGCGCTGCAGGGTGAAGACGCCCGCCTCATTGATCTCCACGGCCGGCACATAGGCCTCTTCGCCCAGGGCGTCGAAGTCCCGCGTCAGGGCCTGGACGCCGACCGCGCCCTGCCAGCCGTCACGCTCGGCCTGGACCAGCTCCAGCCGGCCCTCCCAGCCCTCGGAGAGGAAGCGGGTGGCCGGGGCGCCGTCCTCGATCTCCACATGCTCGTAATCGGCATAGCCGCCGGAGAAGCGGACCTTCTCGAAGGGGCCGAGCGCCAGGTCGAGACCCCCGCGCAGATCATAGCGGGTCTGCTTCAGGTCGATCTTCACACCCTCTTCGGCGCCGGCCTCTTCGTCGTCATGCTCCTCCTCGTGATCATGGTCTTCATCCTCATGATCATGGTCTTCGTCGGCATGCTCATGGGCGTGGCCGGGCACCCCATAGCGGGTGTCGGTCTGCTTGACCGCCACCCCGAGGAAGCCCCGGTCACCCACATAGGAGACGCCAGCCCCGTAGGAATCGAGGGTGACGGCGGTGTTCTCCACCACGCTGTCCTGCTTGCCGGGGTAGTCCTCCCCTTCAGCCGCCATCTGGCGGCGGGATTCGGGGAGGGTGGGGACGTCATAGTCGTCGCTCTCGCGGCGCAGGGCGTCGAGGCTGAACACCCAGGGCCCGACGCCGGCCTTGATCGCGCCCGAGGCCGTTTCGCCGCCGTCGACGCTGGAGACCGCCCCCATGATCCGGCCCTCGATCCCCTCGACCGGGGTCTCGGCGATGCGGTCGTCGATCACATTGACCACGCCGCCGATGGCCGAGCCGCCATAGGCGAGCGCGGCGGAGCCCCGCAGCACCTCGATCCGCTTGGCCTCCTGGGGATCGACCGCCACCTGGTGGTCCGGCGACAGGGCGCTGGCGTCGACCATGCCGACGCCATTGGTCAAGACCAGCACGCGGGGGCCGGCCAGGCCGCGGATCACCGGGCGGCTGGCCCCGGGGCCAAAGAAGCTGGAGCGCACGCCAGGGAGGTTGCTCAACACTTCGCCAAGGCCGGCGGCCGGCGCGGTGTCCAGATCATCCCGGTCGAGCACATCGACGCTGGTGGTCACCGAGTCGAGGGACACCACATAGGGCGCCGCCGTCACCACCACTTCCGACACGCTGGTGGGCCGGGGGCTTGTCTGGCCAAGGGCCGGACCGGCCGCCGCCAGGAGAGCTGCGGAAGCAAGCAGGATGGATTTACGCATGTCGGCGCCCCGTTCTTGAAACTGAGCCGCAGCGTTATGAAATAACATAACGAGCCGTCAAGCCTGTTGCGCCGAAAAAGAGAGAAGTTTAGCTGGTCTGCATGGGAGCCGAGTGTCACCACGCCGAAAGTGCGCAACCGGGCCTCGAAGGCCTCGCCCTGGCGAACGCCGTCGCCGCCGCCCAGGCGCAGTGCGAGCGCACGCGCGAGCGGCTGACCCCGCCGCGCCGCCGGGTTCTGGAGCTGCTTCTGGAGTCCGATGGGCCGATGAAGGCCTATGACCTGATCGCCGCCTATGGCCAGGATGGCGAACCGGCCAAGCCGCCCACGGTCTATCGCGCCCTGGAGTTTCTCGAACGCCTCGGCTTCGCCCACCGCATCGAGAGCCTGAACGCCTATGTCCCCTGTCGGATGGAGGGCGCCGGCCACCGGGCGGCCTTCCTGATCTGCGAATGCTGCGGGGCGGCGCAGGAGTTCGAGCCCGACTTCTCCGCCCAGTTCGCCGCCGCCGAAGCCGCCGGCTACGCCGTGCGCACCGTGACGCTTGAGGCCCGCGGCCTCTGCCCGGCGTGCAAGGTCGGAAGCTAGGGCGCGCCATCCCGTCTGGCGTGAATCAGGCTCTAAACTCCAAGTCTGGAGCGCGTTTCGTCCGATAACCGGTTCCCACTTATCGGAACGCGCTCCAAGGCCCTAGACTGACGCGGCGGCCGCCCCCTGGTCGCGCTCTGCTGTTTCAGGCCCATGCTCCTCATCGCCATCGCCGCCGTCCTGCTCCTGCTGGTGCTCAACGGCCTCTTCGCCATGTCCGAACTTGCCGTCGTCTCGGCGCGCAAGGGCAAGCTGCAGGCCCGGGCCGAACGCGGCGACAAGGGCGCGGCCGCGGCGCTTCGCCTGGCCGAGCAGCCGACGCGGTTCCTGTCGTCGGTGCAGGTGGGCATCACCCTGATCGGCATCCTGGCCGGGGCCTTCGGCCAGGCCACCATCGCCGGCGAACTGGACCTGCTGCTGGAGACCGGACCCCTGGCCGCCTATTCCGAAGCCATCTCCACGGGCGTGGTCGTGGTCTGCCTGACCTATCTGTCGCTGATCGTCGGCGAGCTGGTCCCCAAACGGCTGGCCCTGATCTTTCCCGAGGCCATGGCCGCCATGGCCGCCCGCCCCCTCACCTGGCTGGCGGTGGCCATGGGGCCCTTCATCACCGTGCTGACCGCCTCGACCGCCGGCGTCCTGCGCCTGATGGGCGTGCGCGACGCCCATGGCTCGCCCATGAGCCAGGAGGATGTGGAGATGGCCCTGGCCGAAGGCGCCCGGGCGGGCCTGATCGAGCCGGCCGAGCAGCAGATCATGACCGAGGTCATGCGCCTGGGCGATCGCCCCGTGCGGGTGGCCATGACGCCCCGGCGGGACGTCTACTGGATCTCGCTCTCCGACACGCATGCCAAGATCCGCGAGGAAATCCGCGCCTGTCCCTATTCGCGCATCGTGGTCAGCCGCGGGCAGGACGTCGATGATCCCCTGGGCGTGCTGCACAAGAAGGACGTCGCCGACCTGCTGATGGACGACGCCCCCTTCGACCTGGAGCCCCTGGTCCACACGCCCCTGTTCATCCCCGACACGTCCTCGATCCTGCGCGCCCTGGAGCACTTCAAGAAGACCACCACCCACATGGCCTTCGTGGTCGACGAGTTTGGAAACCTCGAGGGCGTGGTCACCCCCATCGACCTTCTGGAGATGATCGCCGGGGACTTCCCCGAAGAGCATGATGGGGCCTCGACGCCGCTGATCGTCCGCCGGGCCGACGGTTCGTTCCTGGTGGACGGCCGGGCCGACCTGATGGACCTGGGCGACCGCCTGGGGGAGACCTTCGAAGAGAATGAAGGCTTCCACACCGCGGCGGGACTGGTGCTCCACCGCATGGGCCGCATCCCTCAGGAAGGCGAGACCGCCACCATCCGTCGCTACCAAGTCGAGGTGATCGACATGGACGAGCGCCGGATCGACAAGCTGCTCTTCACCCGGCTCGAGCCCGATGCTGAAGATCACTGACGCCGTCTCCATCGAGGACGACGAATTCACAGAGCGAATGGTCAAGGCCAGCGGGCCGGGCGGGCAGCACGTCAACAAGACGTCCAACGCCGTGGAGCTGCGCTTCGACGTCGGCAGGTCCAGCCTGGCCGACGACGTCAAGGCGCGGCTTAGACGACTGTCGGGCAGCCGCCTGTCGAACGACGACGTGCTGATCCTTTTTTCCCAAGGCTCGCGGTCGCTGGAGATGAACCGGCAGGAGGCCCGCGAGCGGCTGGCCGAGCTGATCCGTCAGGCGCTGCACCGGCCCAAGGCGCGGCGGCCGACCAAGCCCACCAAGGCCTCGAAGCTGCGGCGGCTGGACAGCAAGACGCGGCGCAGCGGTCTCAAGTCGATGCGGGGACGGCCGACCAAGGACGACTGAAGCCGCCCTTCCCTTCAGTCCATCGCCGCAACATAGGGCAGGCCGCGGAGCTGGCCGGCCGCATCCATGCCATAGCCCACCAGGAAGCGCGGCGGGGCGGTCCAGGCCACGAAGTCGGGCTCGATGGCCCGGGGCGTCGGCCAGGGCTTGGTGGCGAAGACGCAGGTCAGCACCTCAGAGGCGCCGGAGTCCCGCACCAGACGGGCGGCCTCGCTCAGCGACAGGCCGGTGTCGATCACATCGTCGACGATCAGGGCGCGGCGGCCCTCCAGGGGGCGCTGCAGGTCGGCGCGCACCTCGCAGCGGCCCAGGCTGGCGCGGGCGTCGCCATAGGAGGCCAGCCACAGGGCGTCGAAGCGCACATTGCGTCCAGCCCGGGCCAGGGCCCGGGTCAGGTCGGCGCAGAACCAGAGCCCGCCGGTGAGCAGACAGATGACCACGGTGTCGTCGTCGATCCGCGGGGCGATCTCGCGGGCCAGGGCCTCGACCCTGCGGGCCACCTCGGCCTCGTCCAGCAGGACTTCGGTGGGGCGCTCAGCCGCCATGATGATCCTCAGCCTCGGGGTCGTCGGCGGCCAGCGGCTTGGCGTCCAGCACCTCGCGCGCCTCGATGTCCGGGGCGGCGGCCTCGGCCGCGCCGCGCAGGTCCAGGGCCGCGGGCTCGGCCGGCGGTTCGGCTGCGGCCCGCAGTTCGGCGAAGCTGACCTCCAGGTCGGCGGCCGTGCCCGGGGGGTCGATGATGGCGATGGCGAAGTGGCGGGTTTCGCCCGGTGGGATGTTCGGATCCGCCGCCCGGGCGACCTTGGTCGCCACGGCCTCGCCGGCCTTGTCCAGCAGGCGGATCTGCAGCGGCGGGGCGGTGATGGTGCGGTCTTCGATATTGCGGATCATGCCCGAGACCGAGAGCGCCGCATGGCCGTCGTGCAGGGCCGGTTCGAACTCCACCCCCTCGATCGCCAGGCCGACGCTGTTGACCGGCAGGCCGACGCTGGCGAAGGCGCCCGCCGTGCTGGGCCACAGGCGCACCACATCCACCCGGAAGACCACGGCCACGGCGATCATCAGGGCCAGGGCCGCCGACATGCCGGCCCAGACCACACCGGTCGCCGCGGCCTCGCGCAGGCGGCGATTGTCATGGGCCTTGGCGCGGAAGGCCTTGGGCAGGGCCACGCCGCCCTCGGCCGGCGCCTCAGTCTTTTCGGCGTCGGCTTGATCGGTGGAGGTTGTGGGGGTATCGGCGGGAGGGGGCTCAATCTGGGCGGCCGGAAGGGCCGTTTCCAGTTCGATCTCACGGCGCGCCGTCCACCGATGGCCGCAGCTCGCGCACTTCACGACGCGCCCATCCTCGGGAATCTTCGCGTCGTCCACGAAATAGCTGGTGGAGCAGTCTGGACAGGTCAGTATCATGGCCGCCGTATCGGACCCTCCAGCCCACCGTATCGAGGTCGCCGATTCCGGTCTCCATGTCCAGAAACCCGTACGCCGCAGACGTGACCGACGCCGATGACGCCGTCGTGCGTTTCGACGACGTCTCCATGCGGTACGGACGCGCGCCCGAAACGCTGCGGGACCTCACCTTCTCCTTGCCGCAAGGGTCTTTCCATTTCGTCACCGGCCCGTCGGGAGCGGGCAAGACCTCTCTGCTCAAGCTGATCTATCTGGCGGCGCAGCCGTCCAAGGGACTCTTGCACCTGTTCGGCCAGAACGTCGCCCAGGCGCCGGCCGATATCCGGCCTTTTCTGCGCCGTCGGATCGGCGTGGTCTTCCAGGAATTCCGCCTGCTCGATCATATGAGCGCCTTCGACAACGCCGCCATCCCCCTGCGAATCGCCGGCGCCAAGCCCGACTCCTATCGCCAGGACGTGGCCGAGCTGTTGAGCTGGGTCGGCCTCAAGGACCGGATGCACGCCCTGCCCCCGACGCTGGCCGGCGGCGAGAAGCAGCGCCTGGCCATCGCCCGGGCCGTGGTCGGCCGTCCCGACATTCTGCTGGCCGACGAGCCGACGGGCAATGTGGACCACGCCATGGGCCTGCGAATCCTGCGCCTGTTCCTGGAGCTCAATCGCCTGGGCACGACGGTTCTGATCGCCACCCACGACCAGGACCTCGTGGCCCGGTCGGGCAAGCCCATCCTGCACCTGGAGGACGGCCGCCTGGTCCATATGGGACCTGTGCCCCAGGGATTTGACGGATGAGCGTCATCTTCGATCCCGCCCGCTGGCGCCCCACAGCCTTCCTGCCCGAGCGCGACACCCGCGACAGCGCCCTGGTCTTCGTGGTCGCCGTCCTGTGCTTCATGGCCTGCCTCACGGCCCTGGGGGTGATCGCCGCCGACCGGGCCGCCCAGGGCTGGTCGGACCAGCTGAACGGCGAGATGACGGTGATCGTCCGCCCCAAGGCCAACGAGACTCCCGACTCCGCCGCCGCCCGCGCCGCCGAGACCCTGGCCGGCGTTCCCGGCGTGGCCGAGGCCCGGGCCCTGGAGCGGGAAAAGGCCGAGGCCCTGATCGCCCCCTGGCTTGGGGATGTGGCCGACCTCGCCGACCTGCCTGTCCCGCGCCTGGTGGCCGTCACCCTGAGCCGCGAGGCGCCGGCCACGGGCGAGGCCCTGGAGCGCGCCCTGCGGACCCGCGGCCTGGACGCCGTGGTCGACGACCACACCACCTGGCTCGCCGACATCCAGCGCGGCGCGGCGATCGCGCGCTGGCTGGGGATCGGCGTCTTCCTGCTGATCTCGGCCGCCGCGGCCGCCGTGGTGGCCTTCGCCACCCGGGCGGGCCTGGCCGCCCGGCGCGAGGTGGTGGAGCTTTTGCACCTGACCGGGGCCGAGGACGCCTTCATCGCCCGTCTGTTCCAGGCCCGCTTCGCCCGCATGGCCGCCGGGGCCGGCCTGATCGGCGCCGTTGCGGCCGCAGCCCTGGGCGCAGGCCTGCGGCTGGCCGGCGGGGGCCAGGGCCTGACGCCCGTGCTTCCGGTGGCTTGGAGCGACCTTCTGGCTGTTCTACCCTGCCCCCTGGCTGCGGCCCTCGTCGCGGCGGTGGCGGCGCGGCTGACGGCCGCAAACCTCATTCGCGAGCTTTCCTAGCCACCGATGAAAACGCTCGCCCTCCTCTTTGTCGCCGCCCTGATCTGGGGCGCCGGGCTCCTGGCCTTCGCCGCCCGCGTCGAGAATTCGACGCCGGCGCCTGAGCCGCAGGCCGCCGACGGCATCGTCGCCCTCACCGGCGCCGGCTCCAACGAGCGCATCGCCGCGGGCATGCGTCTGCTGGAGGCCGGCAAGGGCGACCGGATGCTGGTGTCCGGCGTCAATCGCGAGGCCAGCCGCGAGGACATCCGCAATGTCAGCCGGGCGGTCCAGCTGCTCTATGACTGCTGTGTGGACCTCGGCTTCGAGGCCGCCGACACCTTCGGCAACGCCCAGGAGACCGCCGGCTGGGTGGCGGCACGGCGGTATGACAGCCTGATCGTGGTCACCGCCGACTATCACATGCCCCGCGCCATGCTGGAGCTGGGCTCGGCCCTGCCAGACACCACCCTGCAGGCCTATCCCGTGAACACCCCCGGATTCGACGCCCGCGGCTGGTGGCGCACCTCTGGCGGCGCCCGGCTGATGGTCATCGAATACATGAAGTACCTGGCGATCCTGGGCCGCGAAACGGTCCTGGGCCTGGGGCCCAAGGACGAGCCGGAGACGGCTGCGGCGGCGAACAGCGGTTGATCTTTCAGCCGCGGCGCCCGAACCAGGGGTCCTGACGTCCGAAAACATTGAAGCCCGAAAACATTGAGGAAAGGCCCGCCGTGACGGTTCTGCGCTCGCTGCTCTTCGTGGCGCTCTTCTATCTCTGGTCGGCGGTGGTGGCGATCAGCATCACGCCGCTGCTGCTGGCGCCCCGGGCCTGGACCCTGCGGGCGCTGGACTTCTGGAGTCGCGGCGTCATCGCCCTGCTGGGGATCTGCGACATCAAGGTGGAGTTGCGGGGCCACGAGCACATGCCTGTGGGCGCGGCCCTGGTGGCGCCCAAGCACCAGTGCATGTTCGACGTCTTCGCCCAGTTCGCCTGGCTGCCCGACATCTGCTTCGTCCTGAAGAAGGAGCTGATGTGGATCCCCTTCTTCGGCTGGTTCGCCCAGAAGGCCGACATGATCGTGGTGGACCGCGAGGCCCATTCGGCGGCCCTGAAGAAGATGGTCCGCGACGCCAAGGACCGCCTGGCCGAGCCGCGGCAGCTGGTGATCTTCCCGGAAGGCACCCGGGGTCCGCCGGGGGTGAAGGGCGAGTACAAGCCCGGCATCGCCGCCCTCTATCGCGAGCTGAACCTGCCGGTGCATCCGGTGGCGACCAATTCCGGCGTGCACTGGCCCAAGCACGGCTTCCTGCGCAAACCCGGCGTCATCGTCTTCGAATATCTGGAGCCGATCCCGCCGGGCCTGAAGCGGGCGGAATTCATGCGCCTGCTGGAAGAGCGGATCGAAACCGCCTCGATGAAGCTGCTGGACCTGTAGGGTTCAGCCAAGGCTGGCGGCGCGGTCGGCGGCCGGTCGGCCTTCGACCCTCGCCAACAGGCTCTCCATGGCCCGGTCCCTGACCCCGGCCTCGCGGAGGTGGGCGACCAGGTCGCGCAGATAGTCCTCATTGGGGCCAGACAGGCCCACCGCGCCGGTGATCAGCTGGGCCTGCCGCTCCAGCGACAGGGCGCCGGCCCACTGGGGATGGCCGGTGTCCGAGAGGAAGACCAGGCTCTCGACCCGCCGCCCATCGGCCAGGCGCACGTGCCGCCTGGCCTCCACATAGGTCTCGGTGGGCTGCTCGCGCTCCAGGAGATAGGCGTAGACCTCGGGCCAGGCCTGCGGCGCGATGCGATAGGCCGCGCCGCGGACCGCGCCGCCCGGCGCCAGGCCCAGCACCAGGCCCGGCCGCGCATAGGTCCCGCGATGATGGACCGAATAGATGCAGAAGGCCCGGCGGCGGCCGTGTAGGGTGGCGCTCGAACGCTCGACAAAGTCGAAGCCCGGCCGCCACATCAGCGATCCGTAGCCAAACACCCAGTAGTCTTCGTCGTCCGCCATTCCCGATCCGCTAGAAGAAGCCCCGCAAAACCGTCCATGTCTGTGCCCGATACCAAGCCCGCCCGCAAACCCCGCCGCCTTGGCCTCGTCCTGCCCTTCGCCCTGCTGATCCTGGCGGTCGTGGTCTGGAGCGGCTTCTGGTTCTGGACCCGCATCCAGACCGGCGACCGGATGGACCAGACGGCCGAGGCCCTGCGCAGCGCCGGCTATGAGGTGAGCTGGGGCTCGCGAAGCATCGGCGGCTATCCCTTCCGGCTGAACGTCACCCTGACCGAAGCGCAGATCCGCGAACCGTCGGGCTGGGCCATCGCCACGCCGCGGCTGGAGTCCGAGGCCTTCATGCACGCCCTGGATCACTGGGTGTTCGCCGCCCCGGACGGCCTGACCTTCACCCGGCCCCGGTCGGGCTCGGTGCAGGTGAACGGCCGGGTCCTGCGGGCCAGCCTCGGCGACACCGACCGCAAGCCCCCCAGCTTCGACTTCCAGGGGCTGGACGTGATCTTCGCGCCAGGTCCGGGCGCCCAGCCCTTCGCCCTGTCGTCCGCCCAGGAGGTGGCCTTCCACCTTCGCCCGGGGCCTGAGGACCAGGGGGCGATGTTCCTGGGCGTCACCAAGGGCCAGGCGCAGTTCTCCGGCATGTTCGCCCGCATCGCCCAGGATGGCGACGTCGACCTGAAGTGGGATGCGGTGCTCAGCAAGATGAGCGCCTTTGACGGCGACGACTGGCCCTCGGCGGTTCGGAACTGGGCCCTGGCCGGCGGTATGGCGCAGATCCAGGAGGCGGGTCTGACCGCCGGCGAGGCCATGATCGGGGTCAATCGCGGCCAGCTGTTCGTCGGCCCGGACGGCCGCCTGCGCGGGACCCTCGACGTCACCCTGCGCGAGGCGCCTGAGGCCCTGGAAGCCCTGGGCGCCGGCGGCGTGCTGCCCCCGGAAACCGCCGACACCGCCGCAGCCGTGGCCTCGGCCCGCCAGGGGGCGGATAATGTGGCCCAGGCGGCCATCACCTTCCAGGCCGGCCAGACCACGCTTGGTCCTGTGGCCATCGGACCTGCGCCGCGGGTCTACTGAGGCTGATGGTTTCGGCTGCAACTTTATTGCGTCAAGGCGGACTATTGCGCCCCTTGGCGCAATGACCTAGGTCGCGGCTTTCGTTTCGGGAATAGAAATGGCCGACGCCCCGCATCCTGCGCCTTCGCCTGTCGCTCTGGACGCCGTTCGGGCGCGCATCGACGAGATCGACGCTGGCCTGCTGGCGCTGCTGGACGAGCGCACCGCGCTCGGCAAGCAGGTGGCCGCCGCCAAGGCCGCCGCCGGCCAGGCCGACCGCTTCGGCCTGCGTCCCGGTCGCGAAACCGAGATCCTGCGCCGGCTGCTGGCCATGCCCCGGCAAGGCGCCAGCGACGCCCTGGTCATCCGCGTCTGGCGCGAGCTGATGGGCCAGAGCCTGGCCCTGCAGGGGCCTTTCAACCTGATGGTCTGGGGCGGCCCGACGCCGGCCCGCGCCGTGGAGCTGGCCCGGCTGCGCTTCGGCGCGGCGCCGTCCCTGCGCATGGCCCAGAAGCCCGAGGACGCCATCGCCGCCGCCCGGCTCAAGGGCGGCGTCGGCGTCGCCATGCTGAGCGGCGACAGCGCCTGGTGGGGCCGCTTGCTGGCGGAGCCCAAACTCAAGGTGTTCGCCGTCCTGCCCTGTCTCAACGTCTGGGGGCCGCCTTCGGCGCTGGCCTTCGCCGAGGTGGAGGTCGAGCCCACCGGCGCCGACATCACCCTGTGGGTCACCGACGCGCCCGGCCCCGCCGCCCGCACCGCCGAGGCGCTGAGCCGCGACGGCGTGGCGGCCGAGCTGCTGAGCGAGGCCGGCGGCCTCAAGCTCTTCACCCTGGCCGGCTATTATCAGGCCGATGACGAGCGCCTGGCCCGGGCGCCGGGCCGGCTCAGCGGCGTCATCGGGGCTGCGCCGGAACCGTTCGACGTGTAAGAGCCAGGGCCTGACACGACCAACCCAGGCCTTCCCATGTCCCAGTCCCCCGATCGCGCCGCCGCCGACCGTCCGGTTCCCAAGCCGGGCATCCTCGACATCGCCGCCTACGTCCCCGGCAAGGCCAAGGTGGACGGGATCGAGCATCCGCTGAAGCTGTCGGCCAATGAGAACGTCCTGGGCTGCAGCCCCAAGGCCAAGGCGGCCTTCGCTGCGGCCATAGATCAACTGCACGTCTATCCCGACAGCCGCGCCACACCCTTGCGCGAAGCCATCGCCAGCACCTTCCGGCTGGAGCCCGAACGGCTGATCTTCGGCTGCGGCTCGGACGAGATCTTCCACATGCTCTGCCAGGCCTATCTGGAGCCCGGCGACAACATCGTTCAGGGCGAGTTCGCCTTCGGCGCCTATGCGATCGGGGCGCGGGCCTGCCAGGCCCAGGTGCTCAATGCGCCGGAGCCGGACTATCGCGTCGATGTGGACGAGCTGCTGAAGCTGGTCAACGACCGCACCCGCCTGGTCTTCATCGCCAATCCCGGCAATCCCACCGGCACCTATGTGGGGGGCGAGGAGATCCGCCACCTGCACGCCGCCCTGCCCAAGAGCGTGGTCCTGGTGCTGGACGGCGCCTATGCCGAGTTCGTCGACGACCCGGGCTTCGAGGACGGGACGGATCTCGCGCGCACCAGCGACAATGTCATCGTCACCCGCACCTTCTCCAAACTGCACGGCCTGGCGACGCTCCGGGTGGGCTGGGCCTATGGGCCGCCGGAGATGATCGACGCCCTGGACCGCATCCGCCAGCCGTTCAACACCTCAATCCCCGGCCAGCTGGCCGCCGTGGAGGCCCTGGCCGACACCGACTTCCAGAAGCAGTCCCTGGACCTGCTGGCCAAGTGGCGGCCCTGGCTCGTCCAGCAGTTCGGGGGCCTGGGCCTGTCGCCGGTGCCCAGCGCCACCAACTTCGTGCTGGTCGGCTTTCCCGCCACCGGCCCCAAGAGCGCCAAAGCTGCCGAGGCCTATCTGGCCAGCCGCGGCCTGATCCTCCGGGGCGTCGGCGGCTATGGTCTGCCCGACCACCTGCGCATGACCATCGGCCTGGAGGCGCACAACCGCGCCGTGGTCGAGGCCCTGACCGACTTCATGCAGGCCGACTGATGGCCGAACCTGTCTTCGCCCGCCTGGCTATTATCGGCTGCGGCCTGATCGGATCGTCCCTGGCCCGCGGCGCGCGCGCGTCCGGCGCGGCCGGCCAGATCGTCATCCATGACGCCAGCGCCTTCGCCCGCGCCCGCATCGCCGAACTCGGCCTGGCCGACGAGGTGACGCTCAGCGCCGAAGAGGCGGTGGCCGGCGCCGACCTGGTGATCTTCGCCACGCCGGTGCGCGCCATCGGCGAGGCTGCGGCCGCCTGCGCCCACGCCATCGCGCCGGGAACCATCGTCAGCGATGTGGGCTCGGTGAAGGCCGCCGTCAGCGAGGCGCTCTCCGCCGCCCTGCCCGACACCGTCCACATCGTGCCCGGCCACCCCATCGCCGGCACCGAGCAGTCCGGCCCCGACGCCGGCTTCGCCGAGCTGTTTCATCAGCGCTGGGTGATCCTGACGCCGCAGGCCCGGGAGGACGACGCCTATCTGGAGGCCGTCCAGCGCCTGGCCGACTTCTGGACCGCGCTCGGCGCCCAGGTCGAGCGGATGGACGACAAGCACCACGACCTCGTCCTGGCCGTCACCAGCCACCTGCCCCACCTGATCGCCTACAACATCGTCGGCACCGCCGCCGACATGGAGGAGGTCACCCGAGCCGAGGTGATGAAGTACTCCGCCGGGGGTTTTCGCGACTTCACCCGCATCGCCGCCTCGGACCCGACCATGTGGCGCGACATCTTCCTGACCAACAAGGACGCGGTCCTGGAGGTTCTGGGGCGCTTCACCGAGGACCTGCAGGCCCTGTCGCGGGCCATCCGCTGGGGCGAGGGCGACAAGCTCTATGACCTCTTCAGCCGCACCCGCGAGATCCGCCGCGGGGTGATCGAGGCCGGCCAGGAAAGCGCCGAGCCCGACTTCGGCCGAAAGCGGGGCGGCTGATGCCCGGCATGGCCTGGCTGGCCATCGCCATCGTCGCCGAGGTGATCGCCACCACGGCGCTGAAGGCCTCGGACGGCTTCCGCCACACCGCGCCCTCGGTGATCACGGCCGTGGGCTACGGCATCGCCTTCTGGTGCATGTCCCAGGCCATGCGTACCGTGCCCGTGGGCATCGTCTACGCCCTGTGGTCGGGGATCGGCATCGTGCTGATCACCGCCATCGCCTGGGTCCTCTATCGTCAGGTCCTCGACACGCCCGGCCTCATCGGCATCGGCCTGATCCTCGCCGGGGTGATCGTGATCCAGGTCTTCTCGAAGACGACGGCCTAGGGCGGCTTCTCCCCACTTACCCACCCCCGCGTCATGCTCGGGCTTGTCCCGAGCATCCCTGTCGAGGGCGAGCGCGAGCGTCGCGCGGGATCCTGGGCACAAGGCCCAGGATGACGGTGGCAAGATGGAGACTTGGGGGCGTGGCCCCGATCCTCCCTAGCACTATCGTGATCCAGGCGTTCTCAAACGTGGCCGTGGGATAGGGACAGCGAGATGCAGACCTTTCAGGAGATGGACGACCGCGCCTGGGCGATCCGCCAGCGCTATGCCGCGCTGGAGGCCGCGCGATACGGAAGGCCCTGGACCGCCGAGGAGGTGGCCCTCGGTTTCGTGGGCGATGTCGGCGACCTGATGAAACTCGTCCAAGCCGCGGAAGGCGTTCGCGCCATCCCCGACGCCAAGGCCAAGCTCGCCCACGAACTGGCCGACTGCCTGTGGAGCGTCATGGTCCTCGCCCGCCTCTACGATGTCGATCTCGCCGCCGCGTTCGCCGGGACGATGGACGAACTGGAGCAGCGTCTCGCGGATTAGAGCGCGAGGCGTCGTGGCCCTATGGCCTCGGCGGAGCGCCCCTTCGGGGTCGGTGACTCAAGCGCAGAGCTTCCTCAAGGCCCTACCGCTTGACTTTCTTTCATGCGTAAGAAATAACTTACACATGAAAGATGGATATCCGATTTGACCCCTGGAGATGAACTGGCGCGGACCCTGGCGGCCTTGAGCAACCCTCATCGCCTTCGGATCCTGGCGGCCCTGAGCGTCGGGGGGCGGAACTATGTGAGCCGGCTGGCCCGGGAGATCGGGATCAGCCGGCCCCTGCTCCATCTGCACCTCAGCAAGCTTGAGGAGGCGGGTCTGGTGGCCAGTCAGCTCGAGCTGTCGTCCGACGGCAAGGCGCTGAAATATTTCGAGATTCGTCCGTTCCACCTGGAGCTGACGCCTGAGATCGTCGCCGCCCTGGCGCCGACCCTGTCTGAAAAACCCGAGACATAGAGACCGATATGCACGCGAACATCTTCCTCCTGGCCCTCGCCATGCCGCTGGCCACCATCCTGCTCGTCTTCGGGATGCGATACCGCGCGGCCGTGCTGCAGGCGCGCGCCCAGCGGAGGACCGGCGCCTCTCAGCAGGAGCTGCTCGACGGCCTCGCCGAGATCAAGACGCGGCTGGCGGCGATCGAGACGGTGCTGAAAGAGGTGGGCTGAGGGTCCGGAGCGGCGAGCGCCGGCCGGACCCTGCGGCCTCAGTCGAAGATGTCGAAGATCGAGCTGCGCTTCTTGTAGCCACGATGGCCGTATTCGCCGCGCTCGCCATACTCACCGCGTTCACCCCGCTCTCCGTATTCGCCGCGCTCCCCATGGCCGCTGGCCCACGGCTGCGGGGGGGTCTGAGGCGGGCCGCGATACGGCGGCGCGGCCTGCTGCTGCGAAGGCGGCGGCGGGGCGGCGTCCTGGGCGCTGGACTCCATCAGCTTTTCCAGTTCGCCGCGGTCGAGCCAGACGCCCCGGCAGGTGGGGCACATGTCGAACTGCACGCCGGAGCGATCCACGGTCTGCATGGGGCTATTGTCATTGGGGCATAGGAGCAGGGGCATCGAGACTTCCTTCTGAACGACGGAGGCGCGACGGCGACTTCGGACCCTTCGACCTCACGTGGCGACGTGATGCGTCCGACATCGTGAGCGCCGACCTTAATCGGCGTCACCAGAGGGGCCCGGTCCGCATCCCAGAGATGGGCGATGATCGCGTCGCGGGCAAGGGGCAAGCGAGCCCAGACTTGCCCATGACGCCAGCGATGCGAGAAAGGGCCGGCAGCCCCCGGCGGTGAGGAGACCAAGCGTGATCGTGCTGACCGACGTCCTTGACCCTCAGCAGGTGGTCGAGGTCCGCAAAGGCCTGGAGGCCGCCCCCTTCCGGGACGGGCGGGCGACGGCCGGCGCGGCCGCCGAGGCGGTCAAGACCAATACCCAGGCCCGGGGCGATGACCCCGGCGTCGCCGCCCTGGCCCGCCGGGTGCGGCTGGCGCTCGAGGGCCACCCCACCATGCGCGCCCTGGTGCGGCCCATCCGTTGGTCGAACCTGATCTTCTCCCGCTACGGGCCGGGCCAGCAGTACGGCCTGCATGTGGACAACGCCGGCATGTACGACGCGCGCGGCGAGCCTTTGCGGACCGACTTCAGCTTCACCCTCTTCCTCTCCGACCCCAAGACCTATGCGGGCGGCGACCTCGTCGTTCAGGACCTGTCGGGGGATCGGACGTTCCGGCCGGCGGCCGGCGCGGCGGTCCTCTATCCCACGGGCGCCCTGCACAGGGTGGAGCCGGTCAGCCAGGGCGAGCGGCTGGCCTGCGTCGGCTGGGTGCAGAGCCAGATCCGGCGGCCCGACCAGCGGGAGCTGCTCTACGATCTGGAGCGCGCCCGGGCCGGCCTGGCGCCCGGCGAGGCCTCTCTGCTGCTCGACAAGTCGATCGGCGGCCTCCTGCGCATGTGGGGCGAAGCGTAAGCGCCCGCTTATGGCGCCCCCCGTAAGCGCCGCCGCAATGGCTAAGCCGGGGGCCGGCAGGCGAGTTGACGGTCGTTCCGATCACAGGAGACGACCGTGCAGACATCTCAAACCCGACGCTGGGATCCGCTCGTCCAGCTGACCCATTGGGGCGTCGCCGCCGGCGTTGTGGCCAATGGCCTATTCACCGACGAGGGTTCCGAGCCCCACCAATGGGTTGGCTATGGGATCGCCGCACTGCTGATCCTGCGCTGGGTCTGGGGGCTGGTCGGCTCACCCGAGGCCCGGTTCAAGGCTTTTCCGCCGAGCCTTCGCCGGGCCGGCGCCCACGTGCTGGAGATCTCCCGTGGGGAAAAGACCAAGCACCGGTCCCACAATCCTCTGGGCGCCCTCATGGTCTATGCCCTATGGGCGACCCTGGCGGTCGTCATTTCCACCGGCGTGGCCATGAGCGGCCTGCCGGGCGCCTCGACACCGGTCGCCGAGGCGGCGTCTAATGTCTCGCCCTCTCCCCCGGCCGTGGAAGAGGAGGGCGAAGAGGACGAGGCCCACGAATCCGAGGGGGCGCAGGGCGAAACCGGCCCGTTCCCGGGCATAGATGAGGACGTGATGGAAGAGATCCATGAGGTGGCGGCGAACCTGCTGTTCGTGCTGGCTGGCCTGCACCTGCTGGGCGTCGCCTTTGAGACGCGCCGTAGCGGACTAAAGGTCGTGACCGCCATGCTGCCCGGCGCTCGTAAACCGCCTCGCGCAGAATGAGCCTCCGCCCGCCGCGCAGCCTGGAGCCCCGCGCCGGCGCCGTGGCCGGCGTCGTGGCGCTCCAGGCCCTGGCGGTGACCTTCTTCATCCTTGATGCGGCCGCCGATGTGGTCGCCGACGGCTTGAGTCTCCATGTGGCGGTGGAGACGATGGCGGCGCTGGGCCTATTGGCCGGGGTGGCGATGGGGTTGCTTCAGCTTCGCGCCCTGCTCGCAACGGGGCGGCGCAAGACGGCGGCGCTCGCCGTCGCCGCCGGCGCCCTGAGCGAGGTTTTCGAAGCGCGGGCTCGGGCGTGGGGACTGACGCCGGCCGAGGCCGATGTGGCCATTTTCGCGCTGAAAGGCTGCGACGTCGCCGAGATCGCCCAGCTGCGTCACGCTGCGCCCGGCACGGTGCGCGCGCAGCTGACGCGAGTCTATCAGAAGGCCGGCGTCAGCTCCCGCGCGGCGCTGGCGAGCCTATTCCTGGATGAACTCATCATTGCGCCGAGGCCGGGCCCAGCGGCAGTCAGCCTTGACGCCACGGCACAGATTGGCTTGGCGACCGAAAACTGACAGGTCTTGCCCAACGCAATCGCCAGCCGGTTTCCAGGGGTTCCTCATGCAGTTTGACGACGTCGTTCTCGGTCGCCGCAGCATCCGCGGCTACAAGCCCGATCCGGTGCCCAGGGAACTGATCGAAGAGGTCCTGCGCCTGGCCATGCGGGCGCCGTCGTCGATGAACACCCAACCCTGGAACTTCTACGTCATCACCGGTGAGCCGCTGAACCGGATCCGCGCCGGCAACACCGAGCGGATGGTGGCCGGCGTGCCCCAGTCGCGGGAGTTCCGCACCGGCCAGGCCTTCGAGGGCCAGCATCGCGACCGCCAGGTGGGCGTGGCCAAGCAGCTGTTCGCCGCCATGGGGATCGCCCGCGAGGACAAGGAGATGCGCCAGGACTGGGTGCTGCGCGGCTTCCGCCAGTTCGACGCCCCGGTCTGCATCATCGTCACCTATGACCGGGTGCTGGATGGCAGCGACGACACCCCCTTCGACTGCGGCGCGGTGACCACGGCGCTGGTCAACGCCGCCTGGTCCCGCGGCCTGGGCGCGGTGATCAACAGCCAGGGCATCATGCAGTCGCCGGTGGTCCGCGAGCATGCCGGCATCGCCGATGACCAGGTCATCATGAAGAGCATCGCGCTCGGCTGGCCCGACGAAACCTTCCCGGCCAATGCGGTGGTGTCCGAGCGCAAGTCGGTGGAAGAGGCCACCACCTTCGTGGGCTTCGACGACTAGGTCCACAAAACGGACCGCCCCTGTCGGATTGACCTCAGCGCCGACGTCCTTGGAACAAGGCGCCGCCCCAACGGCGGTCCGCATCAGGATGGAAGCGCACAATGGGCGAACTGGTCCTCACGACCTTTGACTGGGTTCCGGATGGTCCCCGGGGCTATGTGCGCGATCTGCGCGTCCGATGGGCGCTGGAGGAGGCGCAGGCGTCATACCGCGTGGAGGGCGTGCCGTTCAGCGGCCGGGACGCCGGGCATTTCGCCCACCAGCCGTTCGGCCAGGTCCCCTGGCTGACCGACGGCGATCTCTCCATCTTCGAGAGCGGCGCGATCCTGATCCATCTTGGCGAGCAGAGCGCGGCGCTTATGCCGAAGGATCTCGCCGGCCGCCGCGAGGTTCTGGAATGGACCTTTGCGGCGCTGAACTCCGTCGAGATGGCGAGCCTGCCCTGGACGATCTTCCAGTTCTCCGGCGAGACCGGAGACGCGCCGGGCTGGAAGCGCCTGGACGCCTTCCTCATGGCCCGCCTGGATCATCTTGAGCCTGTGCTCGCCGGGCGCGAATGGCTGGCCGGCGGCTTTTCCATCGCCGACATCCTGATGGCCGACGTCCTGCGCCTGGTCGATCGCTTCAACGGCCTGGCCAGGCATCCGGCCTGCCGGGCCTATGTCGCCCGGGCCACGGCCCGTCCGGCCTTCGTCCA
>CAZERE010000007.1:0-2352 GCA_964515365.1 uncultured Phenylobacterium sp.
CGGTGGTCGCCGTATCAGTAAAAAAGATGGTCTGGTGGGCGGTCATGGCAGTGGCCTTCTTAGGCTGGCCTTCAGGGCAATAAAAAAGGCCCTCGGGGGGCCTTGGTGCAAGCGACCTCGTTCGCGCCGATCGAAATCGGCCCGTCTAAGGTCGCCACTCAAGTACGGTGCGGACGCGCATGCGCGTTCTCCAGATATAAGGTTTCCCGCTCATCGCATGCTCCCGCCAGGGCGTCAAGGCGCGCTCAGAGCAAGAAACTGCCTCCATTGGTCTTCCGGGGTGGTGGCTGAAATCCGCGGCCAGTCCGGCGTCTGGTTGCGGAACCAGGTGGCCTGGCGCTTGGCGTAACGGCGGGTCGCCTGGCGGGCGGCGGCGAGCGCCGCATCCCGGCTCATCTCACCGGCCTGCCAGGCGGCGATCTCCGCCACGCCCAGGGCCTTCATCACCGGCAGGGCGGGGTCGAGGCCGCGCGCCATCAGGGCGGAGACCTCCTCGACGGCCCCGGCTTCGAACATGGCGGCCAGCCGCGCGTCGCAGCGGGCATAGAGCGCGTCTCGCGGAGGCTCGACGACGACCCCCCGCCAGTCGCTGGGCGCCAGCGGCGCGATGGTGGCGGCCTGGAGGTCTGACAGCGAACGGCCGGCGGCCAGATAGACCTCCCAGGCCCGCACCAGCCGCTGGCGGTCGCCCGGCGCGATCCGGCCCGCCGCCGGCGGGTCGATCTCGCCCAGGCGGGTGCGGAATGCGGTCTCACCCAGGGCTTCGAACTCCGCCTCGGCCTCGGCGCGGGTTTCGGCCGGGGCCTGCGGGATATCGGCCAGGCCGTGGGTGAGGCTGCGGAAATAGAGGCCCGTGCCCCCCACCAGGATCGGGCTTCCCCCGCGGGCGCGGATATCGGCGATGATCGGCAGGGCCGCGCGACGCCAGGCGCCGACCGACCAGGCCTCGCCCCCGTCAGCCACGCCGAACAGATGGTGCGGGGCCTGGGCGATCTCATCCTGCGTCGGGCGGGCGCTGAGAATCCTCAGGTCGCCATAGAGCTGGATGGAGTCGGCGTTGACGATCTCACCGCCGATTTCCCGGGCCAGACGCAGGGAGATCGCCGTCTTGCCGCTTGCCGTCGGCCCGCCGATCAGCCAGATGCGGGGCTCCATGGAAATCGCTCTCACCCTCGTCAGCCCGCAGGAGACCGCGCTCGCCGCGGCCACCGTTCAACTCACCCAAGCGCTCGCAGGCGCCCGCGCCCGCGTCAAGGAGCCCCGGCCGCTGGGTCCCGGCGCGGTCGATCTCTCGGTGGAGGCGGAGGCGCTCGCGCCGGTGCGCGCCGCCGCCCTGGCCGCCCTGTCGGACATGCCGGTGGACGCCTGCGTCCAGCCCTGGGCGGGACGGCGCAAGCGGCTGCTGATCGCCGACATGGATTCCACCATCATCGGCTGCGAGTGCATCGACGAGCTGGCCGACTTCGCCGGGGTCAAGGACAAGGTCTCGGAGATCACCGAGCGGGCCATGCGCGGCGAGCTGGATTTCGAGGCCGCCCTGCGCGAACGGGTGGCCATGCTGAAGGGCCTGCCGCTGTCGGATCTGCAGCGGGCCTATGATGAGCGGGTGGCGCTCAATCCCGGCGCCCGGACCCTGGTGCGCACCATGGCTGAAAACGGCGCCCGCTGCGTCCTGGTGTCGGGCGGCTTCAGCTTCTTCACCTCCCGCGTGGCCCAGGCCGCCGGCTTCCACGCCCAGCGGGCCAACACCCTGATCGAGGACGGCGAGGTCCTGGCCGGCCAGGTGGGCGTTCCCATCCTCGGTCGCGAGGCCAAGCTCGCCGCCCTGCGCGAAGAGGCCGCCGCCCTCGGCGCGGATCTGTCGGCGACGCTCGCGGTCGGCGATGGGGCCAACGACCTGGCGATGATCGAGGCCGCCGGCCTGGGCGTCGCCTATCGGGCCAAGCCGGTGGTCGCGGCCCAGGCCCACGCCAAGGTGGACCATGCCGAGCTAACGGCCCTGCTCTATTTCCAGGGCTATGCCGCGAGCGACTTCGTCACCGACTGAAGCCAACCTTGATTTCGCTTCGGGCGCGTCTCGGATTAAGAGCCTGCCCATGACGCTTCCTCGCCCCTGCGCCGCCGTCGTGTTCGACATGGACGGCCTGCTCATCGACTCCGAACGCCTGATGCTCGAGGCCATGGGCGGCGCCGCCCTGGCCATGGGCAAGGACCTGCCGTTCCCGGTGTTTCAGAGCATGGTCGGCCTGACCCACGCCCAGAGCGACGGCATCCTGATCGACCATTTCGGCGAAGGCTTCGTGCTCGACGACTATGTGGCCGATGTCCGGGCGCGGTTCGTCGAGGCCCACA
>CAZERE010000007.1:2362-41252 GCA_964515365.1 uncultured Phenylobacterium sp.
CGCGGGCGGTGGCCACCTCGTCGCGCATGAGATCGGTGGAGACCCATCTGGGCCATGCCGGACTGCTCTCCCGGTTCGACTCCTTCATCACCGCCGAGAGCGTC
This sequence comes from uncultured Phenylobacterium sp., assembly GCA_964515365.1. Classification (GTDB taxonomy): domain Bacteria; phylum Pseudomonadota; class Alphaproteobacteria; order Caulobacterales; family Caulobacteraceae; genus Phenylobacterium. Next base: position 2,467 of record CAZERE010000007.1, read on the forward strand.
ACCCACGGCAAGCCGCACCCAGAGCCCTATCTGAAGGCCGCCGCGGCGCTGGGCATGGACCCCCGCGACTGCATCGCCCTGGAGGACAGCCACAATGGCGTCCGCGCCGCCGCCGCCGCCGGCATGATGACCATCATGGTCCCCGACATGCTGGAGCCCAATGACGAGATGCGCGGCCTTTGCGTGCGCATCGCCCAGGACCTGCACGAGGTCCGCGACCTGCTGGCCGTGATGGTCCGCAAATGAAAAGCCCCCGATCCGGCTTAAGGATCGGGGGCTGATCGGTCTGGGTCAGGTCCGGAGCCTATCGGGCGCCGGGACCCCGCTCGAAGTAGCGGAAGAACTGGCTGTCGGGCGACAGGACCATGGTCGCATCCCCCTGGCCGATGGAGGCCTCATAGGCCTGCATCGAGCGGTAGAAGGAGGCGAAGCCGGGGTCGCGGCCGAAGCTCTGGGCGTAGATGCGCGTGCGCTGCGCATCGCCTTCGCCTCGGGTGCGGTCGGCGATTTCCTGGGCGGTGGCCAGGGTGATGGTCACTTCCTTGTCCGCCGCAGCGATGATCTCGCGCTTCTGCTGCTCGCCGATGGCGCGAACCTGGGCGGCCTCCTGCTGACGGGAGGTCTCCATCCGGCGGTAGACCGCCGCCTGGTTGGCTTCGGGCAGGTCGGCGCGGCGGATGCGGACGTCGATCACCTCGATGCCCAGGCGCGAGGATTCCGCCCGGGCGCGGACGTCCTGCAGGGTCCGCTGCATGACCCCGCTGCGGGACCCGGAAATGATCTCGCTGGAGGGCGCCGAGCCGAGGACTTCGCGCAGGGCCGAGTTCACCAGGCGCTGGATCCGGTCGCGGGCCGTGCGGTCGTCGCGCAGGGTGCGGTAGTACTGCAGCGGCTGGTTGATCCGGTAGCGGATGAAGGCGTCGACCACCAGGCGCTCCTGGTCGGCGGCGATGATCTCCTCCTCCTCGGTGGCCAGGGCCAGGTTCCGCTTATCGAAGCGCAGCACCTGCTCCATGAACGGGACCTTGAGCTTCAGGCCCGCCGTGGGCTCGACCCCGGCGTTGATGACCCGCACCGGGTCGCCCAGGCGCACCACGATGGCCTGTTCACGCTGGTCGACCACGAAGAGGGTGTTGGCCAGCAGGATCAGAACCACCACCGCGGCGATGGCGTAGGGGATGTAGCGGCGGTTCATCATTGGCTGCTCCTCGCGCCGGGCGCCGCCGAGCCGGTTTCTGCCGGCGTGGCGGTCGTGGCGGGCGCGCCGGTGCGCGGCCGAAAGACGTCGGGCGGCAGGATGATCGGGGCGCTGGCGCCGTCGGAGTCGACGATCACCTTGTTCGAGTTCTGCAGGACGCGCTGCATGGTCTCGATATAGAGGCGCTCGCGGGTGACGGCGGGCGCCGAGCGGTATTCGGCGTAGATCTGGTCGAAGCGCGACGCCTCACCGGTGGCCTCGCGAACGGCCTGCTCGCGATAGGCCTCGCCGGCCTGGGTGATGCGCGCGGCGTCACCCTTGGCTTCGTTGATGACCCGGTTGCGATAGGTGTTGGCTTCGTTGACCGCCGACTCCGCATCCTGGCCGGCATTGGCCACTTCGCGGAAGGCGTCGACCACCTCGGCCGGCGGATTGGCGTTGCGGATCTGGACTTCCACGACGTTGACGCCGGCGCCCCAGGAATCGAGGGTCTGCTGCATCAGTTCGGCGGCCTGAGCCTGAACCTCGCCACGGCCGCGGGTCAGGATGGATTCCAGGTCCCGGCGGCCGACGACCTCGCGCATGGCGCTCTCGGCCACGGCCTTCACCGACTCTTCCGGATCGCGGATGGTGAAAATGTAGCGGGCCGCATCGGCCACGCGCCAGGTGACGCTGAAGTCGAGGTCGACGATGTTCTCGTCGCCGGTCAGCATGAGGCTCTCTTCGGGCACGTCGGCGCCGTCGGCGCCGCCGATGTCGATCCGGTTCAGGGACGTGACCGGCACCTTCTCGACCCGTTCGATGGGGGTCGGCAGGTGATAGTTCAGGCCAGGCCCGGCGGAGCGCGAATAGGAACCGAAGGTGGTGATCACCGCCTGCTCATTGGGCTGGACCAGATAGAGGCCCGACAGCGCCCAGAGCGCAAACGCGATGGCCGCCACGGCGGCGACGGCGCCGGGACGGATCTGATCCCCGCCTGGGCCGCCGAAGAAGTTGCGCAACCGCGCCATCAGGCGCTCAAGCAGTTGGTTGAGGTCGGGTTGAGGGCCACGGGGTCCGCGAGGGCCGCCGCCGGATCCGGGGCGCCTTGGGCCTCCCGGACCGCCCGACCCGCCAGAACCGCCGCCTTGCTGCGGCGGATTTCCCCAGGGGCCGGGGTTTACGTTGTCATTCCAGGGCATTCTTTTTGTGCGTCGTCTTTCTGGGTCGCGTCGTCGGGGGACGTCGGGGTGTCGGCGTATCTCGGCGCGGCCGCGATGTTGGGTCCGTAGGGGCGGACTTGTAAACCGGCGCTTACAGCCGGATATGAGACGGCCAAGCCGCCAACGCAAGCCGAAGCCGACATGAACACATCACGCCTGCCTGACCGCGACGCCCTGCTGGCCCTCCTTGACGGGGTGCGAGATCCTCAAAGCGGCAAGGGTCTGGTGAGCGCCGGCCTGGTCCAGGGGCTTTCGGTTCGGACCGGGCGGGCGGGTTTCATGATGGAGGTGGCGCCGGGGCTGCTGGAGCTCTACGAGCCCGTCCGCGTCCAGGCCGAGCAGGTCCTGCGCCAGGCGCCGGGCGTCGAGCAGGCGCAGGTGGTGCTGACCAATTTCGAGGGGTCCGGTGGCGCTTCGCCCGCCGCTCCGCAGCCCGCCGCCCAGGAGGCGCCGCCGGCGCCGGGCGTGACCCGGGTGCGCAAGGGCGCGCGGCTGGCCAATGATCCCCAGGCTGCGCCTTCGCCGCCGCCCAACGCCACACGGCCAGCCCACGTGCGCCGGGTCATCGCGGTGGCCAGCGGCAAGGGCGGGGTGGGCAAGTCCACCGTGTCGGTGAGCCTCGCGACCGCCCTGTCGGGCCTGGGCCTGCGGGTCGGTCTGCTGGACGCCGACGTCTATGGGCCCTCGGCCCCGCGGATGCTGGGGGTGGACGGCGACCCGGAATACCATCCCGAAAAGAAGCTGATCCCCCTGGAGGCCTGGGGGATCAAGGTGATGTCCATCGGCTTCATGGTCGATGAGGGCGCGCCGATGATCTGGCGCGGGCCCATGGCGTCCTCGGCTGTGCGCCAGATGATGCACGAGGTCGCCTGGGGCGAGGAGAGCGCCCCCCTCGACGTGCTGGTGGTCGACATGCCCCCCGGCACCGGCGACATCCAGCTGACCCTGATCCAGAAGATGAAGCTGGATGGCGTGGTCATCGTCACCACGCCCCAGGAAATCGCCCTGATCGACGCCCGGCGGGCGGCGTCCATGTTTGAAAAGACCGCCACCCCGATCCTCGGCGTCATCGAGAATATGGCCTATTTCGCCGATCCGGCCACGGGCGTGCCGATCCCGATCTTCGGCCAGGGCGGCGGCGCGGCCGAGGCCGAGCGCCTGGGCGTGCCCCTGCTGGGCCAGATTCCGATCGACGTGGCCCTGCGCCAGGCCTGCGACGACGGGCGGCCCCTGGGCGTCACGGCGCCCGACAGCGGCCCGGCCAAGGCGTTCCGCCAGGCGGCCGAAATGCTGCGCACGCGCCTGGGCCTGGCTCGGGGCTAGCGGGACGGCGCGTCAGGCCGAGGCGTAGGGCTGGCGCAACAGCCGCAGATAGGCCGCATCCACCAGGGTGCGCCAGGAGAGCGGGGCGCGGCGGCCCTCGACCTGCGGCCAGGTCCAGCCGCCGGTCAGGGCGTTGGACGGCAGGCGCATGCGCGGCGCCTCGGCGCTCGAAAGCAGCGGCGTGTAATACTGGCAGCCCTCGAAATAGTAGTGGGTCACCTGCGACTGGCGGGTCCGGGCCGCATCGAGGATCGGCGCGCCGCCATGGATCAGATTGGCCGCCCAGACGAAGGCCTGCCCCTTCTTCAGGACCGCCTCCCGGGCCGGGAAGGCGTCCGCCTGGGCGGCGATCGCCGGGACGTAGAGCCGGTCATAGTCCTCGGGCGCGGCGACGCCGGCGTTCAGGCCGGCGGTCTGCATGGTCACGATCGGCAGGCGGTGGCTGCCGGGGCGGTAGGTCAGGGGGCCCGCATCCGGGTGGATGTCCTCCAGGGCCACCCAGACGCCGCACATGAAGCGCTCGGGCAGGCTGGAAAAGTGGATGCAGTCCGAATGCAGGGGCTGCTGGGTCCCATGCTTGAAGTTTAGGGTCTGGAACGGGAAGGCCGCCCGGCCATAGGCGGCGGTGAGCAGGCGCAGGACCTTGGGATGGGCGGCCAGGGCCCGCACCGCCGGGGCCTGGCGCCAGGCGTCCTGCACCCGGGCGATCCCGGCTTGGTCCAGCCAGCGCGAGGCCTGAGCCACGGCCGCGTCGCAGGTGGCGAGGGCCTCGTCGCCGAGATCGATCCGCGCCACCCCATCCCTGGCGAGATCGCCGATGAAGGCCTCGGTCTCGGCGTCGAAGCCGCCCTTGCCCAGATAGGCGTCCAGGTCGTCGCCCTCGATCGGCGGAGTGTGGGCGTCGGCTGAACCGAGGCGGGCGCTCATGGTGGTGATCATGCTCGCCTCGGCGCGTTGAGCTCAAGCCGCCGCATCGTCCCGGGCGTCCAGGGCGGCGCGGATGGCGGCGTGCTTTTCGGCGTTCATGCCGTAGCCGAAGAAGCAGGCCCCGCCGATCAGGACGAAGATAATCGGCGCGAACAGGTAGCACATCTCCAGCCCGAAAATGGCCTCCGGCGTGTTGGTGACATTGTCGGCGGCGTTGTAGCCCACCAGCGACAGCACCGGGAAGATGATGCCCACGGAGATGGCCGCGCCGACCTTCTGGGTGCTGGTCACCATGGCGTAGAGCAGGCCCGCCTGCTCCTTGCCTTGCTCAAGCCGGATGGCGTCACCCACGTCGGCGACCATGGCGCGGACCAGCACCACGAAGGCGCTGGCGGTGAAGCCGACGGCGAACATGCCCAGGGCGGTGGGCAGGAACAGGCCCTTGGGAATGACCATCAGGATCGTCTGGAACACCGCATAGGCCACCGTCGCGCCCATCAGGGTCTGGTGCTTGCCGAACCGCTGGGCGAGCTTGGCCCAGACCGGCGCCCCCAGCAGGCCCGCGCCGATGAACGGCACCAGCAGGATGGAGACCTGGGCGTAGTTGAACGCCTTGGCGTCGTGGAAGAAGAACACGTAGATGGCCGCCGTCGTGCCGGGGCCGAGCGCCAGGGCGAGGTCGGCCAGGATCAGGCGGATCATCTCCGGGCGCTTCAGGGCCTGCCAGTATTCCCGCAGGTCGAAGGTCTCGGCGGCGCTCCTGGGCGCGACCTTTTCCGGCGAGAGCAGGACGCAGAAGGCGGTGGTCAGCGGAATGCCGATGATGATGATCCAGCCGATGGCCGGCATGCTGGCCGCAGAGCCCGGCTCGATGGCGCCGCCGGTGAGGGCGGGCAGCAGCAGCAGGCCGACGGCGCCGGCCACGCCGACGGCGTGCATCCAGCCATAGACCCGCGAGCGCTCGTCATAGCTGGTGGCGATGGCCGAGGCCCAGGCCGCATGGGCCAGGGTCACGATCGACAGGGCCGAATAGATCACCAGCAGCCAGAGGATCAGATAGCCTTCGCCCGCGCCGACGGGCGGATTGAACAGCTTGTAGGCTCCGAACATCATGATCGGCACGCCGCCGATCACCCAGGGACGGTAGCGGCCGATGGGGGTGCGGGTGCGGTCCATCAGGGCGCCGACAATGGGGTCGAAGGCGATGTCGATCAGCCGCACGATGGTGAAGGCCGCGCCCACGGCGATCAGGCTGATCCCGATCTCGCCGGCGAAGTAGCGCGGCAGGAAGACGCCGAGCGCCAGGGCCAGGACGGCGAGCGGAATGCCGGTGCTCGAGAAGGCGAGAACTGTGATGAGGGATAGACGGCCGCCGCCGCGGGGCGCAGCAGCGCCCAGGGTTGAAGCACTCACTGGAACGTCTCCAAATCTATGATTTTGGCGCAAGCTTGGCTGCGCGATTATGCGGCGAAGCAAACGCCCGCTTGCGGCGGGGCGCAAGCGGGCGGGAAAGATATAACGGCGTTTGTTTTCAGGTCTTCCGGGGTTCGACCAGGGGCGTGGGGATCGAAGGTTCGCTGGCCAGGGTCTCGATCACCGGGGCGTTGTCGTAGAGGGCGTCCCGCTCGTCCAGCTCCCGGCGGATCTCGCTGTGACGGTCTTCGCCCAGCTTGTAGCCGATGAAGCAGAGGCCCCCCAGGGCGACGAAGAAGATGGGGCCGATCAGGAAGGCCAGCTCCAGGCCGCGCACGGCCTCGGCCGAGTTGGTGGCGCCGTCGGTGGCGTTGTAGCCCACCCGGTCGAGCACGGTGAAGGTCAGGAAGACGGCGAAGGCGCCCGAGATCTTCGAGGTGAGCGTGGTGATGGCGTAGAGCAGGCCCGAGCGTTCCTTGCCCTGTTCCAGGCGCACCTCGTCGGCGACGTCGGCGGTCATGGCCCGGGTCAGCACCTGGAAGCCGGCCGCCAGGAAGCCGGCGGTGAACATCTGGAAGGCGCCGATCATCATGTCGCCCTTGGGCAGGAAGGGCAGGACCACCAGGGACACGGCGTAGCCCGTCGTGGCGACCATCACGGCGCGATGCTTGCCGATCCGCATGGCCAGGCGGCCCAGCAGGGGGGCGCCGCCGAAGCCCGCCACGATATAGACCGCCAGCAGGGCGCTGGCCTGGCTGGTGGTGAAGCCCCGGCTGTCGGTGAAGAAGAACAGATAGAGCGCGCTCATCCAGCCGGGGCCGAGCGACAGGCACAGGTCGGCCAGCACGATCCGGCCCATGGAGGGCCGGGCGATCAGGCGCCAGTATTCCTTCAGCTGGAACTTCTGCTGGCCCGGCACGTCCGGCGAGATCTTCTCCGGCGTCAGGGCGACGACCAGCCAGACCGCCAGGGGCGTCAGGATCATGACGAACCAGCCCATGGCCGGCACGCCTTCGGCCTCGTCCCGGCCCAGGGCGGCGACGATGAAGGGCATCAGCAGCACCAGCAGGGCGCCCATGACGCCCACCGCCGTCATGATGGCGAAGACGCGGGACCGGTCATTGTACCTCGGCGCGAGCGTCGCGGCCCAGGCGGCGTGGGACAGGTGCAGGATCGAGGTGCCCACATAGAGGATCAACAGCCAGAAGATCAGCCCGCCGACCCCGCCGGATGGCGAGATGAAGAGCATGAAGATGGCCAGCATCAGGATCGGCGCGCCGATCATCGTCCACAGGCGATAGCGGCCGAACCGGGTCCGCGTCCGGTCCATGGCCATGCCCAGCAGGGGATCCAGCGGGATGTCGATCATGCGCACCAGGGCGAAGGCCGAGCCGACCGCCAGCAGGCTGATGCCGATCTCGCTGGCGAAATGCCGCGGCAGATAGACCGACATGGCGATGGTCAGCGCCGAGAGCGGCAGGCTGGTGCAGGCGAAGGCGAGGATCGTAGACAGCTTGAGCTGTCGCGCAGGGGCGGGCGCGGCCGCATCGGTCTGTGCCACTCTGGCGTATCTCCCATTGGTCGGCGACGCCTCTGGCGGGCGTTGTTCCGATCGTTAGGTTACGCGCGTTCACCTAGGTCAAGGCAAGGGGTTTCCGCAGTCTCGGGCGCAAAGCAGAACGGGCGGCCCTTGCGGACCGCCCGTCGCTTGATTTCGAGGCTATGGGGTTGGCTTAGCCGCCAGACATCTTGCGGAAGAACTTCTGGCTCTGCTCGCCGCCGGCGGCGTAGGCCTGCTGACCTTCCGGGTCGGAGATCTTGGCCCAGTTGTCGCGGACTTCCTCGACCGAGAGGCCGCCCTCGCCCAGATAGACGCCTTCGGTCTCATAGATGCGCGATAGGGCGAAGGCGCCCGCGCCGGCGGTGAGGATGGCGCCCGTGGGGGCTTCTTCGGAGCAGAGATAGACCACGCCCGGGGTGACATATTCCGGCTTCAGGCGCTCGAGCACCGCGGGCGGCATCAGGTTCTCGGTCATCCGCGTGGCGGCCACAGGGGCGATGGCGTTGACGTGGATGTTGTTCTTGGCGCCTTCGAGACGCAGGGTGTTCATGAAGCCGATGATGCCCAGCTTGGCGGCGCCGTAGTTGGACTGGCCGAAGTTGCCATAGAGGCCCGACGACGAGGTGGTCACCACGATGCGGCCGTAGTTCTGCTCGCGCATGATCTCCCAGGCGGCCTTGACCGGCTTGACCGTGCCCATCAGGTGGACGTTCAGCACCAGCTCGAAGTCGGCGATCTCCATCTTGGCGAAGGACTTGTCGCGCAGGATGCCGGCGTTGGCGACGATGACGTCGATGCGGCCCCACTGGTCCATGGTCTGCTTGATCATGTGGGCGACGCCGGCGTCGTCGGTGACCGACGAGCCGTTGGAGATGGCTTCGCCGCCGGCGGCCTTGATCTCTTCGACCACCGCGTCAGCCGCGCTCGAGGAGCCGCCCGAGCCGTCCACCGAACCGCCCAGGTCGTTGACCACGACCTTGGCGCCGCGCCGGGCCAGCTCCAGAGCATGCTGACGGCCAAGCCCGCCGCCCGCGCCGGTCACAATGGCCACTTTGCCGTCGAAGCGGATGTCCGCCATGGAAGTCTCCCAAAGTCAGGTGAAGGAATTGGCGCGGTTGTGCGCGGCTCACCCCTTCTCCGTCAAGGCGTTGGTGCGCGGTTCAGGCGGCCGGAACGGCTGCTGTCGTGGCCGCCTGGGCGGGCCTGAGGAACTTCACCAGCACCCGCTGACCGACCAGGAAGGGGGCGCCGTCGGCGCTGACCACCACCTCGACCACCCGCTCGTCGGCCCGCTGGGTGGGATCGTCGGAGACCAGCTTGCGGGCGCCGAAGACCGCCGCCCGGCGCAGGACCTGACCCTTGAAGCTCTTGGAGGGGTCGGCCTCCGAGGCGATCTCGACGGTCTGGCCGACGGTCACGTGGGGCAGGGCGCCCTCGGCGATCTCGGCCCGGACGATCCGTTCCCCGGCCGGCTCCAGGTCGAACATGTTGGAGACGTTCAGGGTCGAGGCGCCCGAGCCCGGATTGGCGTAGCGACGCACGATCACCCCGTCGGCCGGGGCGCGGATCATGGTGAGCTCCAGATTGTAGCCGGCCTCGGCCAGGCGCGCCTCGGCGGTGGCGACGGCGGCCCGCTGGGCGCGCAGCCGCGCCTGGGCCTGGCGGATGCCGTCCTGAGCCTGGTCGAGGCGCTGGCCGGCGACGAAGTTGGACGGCGCCAGGGCCTGCAGCCGGTCATATTCGCGGTTGGCGGTGGAGATCTCCACCTCGGTGAGCGCGATCTGGGCGCGGGCCTGCTCGACCTCGGCCCGGGCGCGGGCGGCGGCCAGGCGGGGCTCGTCGTCCTCGAGCCGGGCGAGGATCTGCCCCTCGGTCACCTGGTCGCCTTCCTGGACCAGCACCTCGCGGACGACGCCGGCGCTGCGGGCGGCGACCTGGATCAGGCCGCCCTCGACGTCGGCCTTGCCATTGGCGATGGCCACATAGGGGCTGACCGGCGCGGCCTTCGCGTCGGCGGCCTCAGCGGCCTTCTTGGCGTCGGACTGGGATTTCAGAAACAGGCCCCCACCGCCGAGCGCCAGCACGGCGACGACGGCGATCCAGAGGGCGGGACGGCGGAGCAGGGCGGTCATGGGTCAGGCCTCGGTGAGTTGAGGTTGGCGGGCGGCTCCGTCCGGCGTCACCCGCCGGTCGTCCAGGATCTCGCCGTCCTCGATGTGGATGATGCGGTCGGCATAGGCTTCCAGCCGTGGGTCGTGGGTGACGCAGATCACGGCGGCCCCATGGTCCTTGGCCGCCCGCTGCAGGAGCTTGATGACGATCTGGCCGTTCTCGCCGTCGAGGGCCGAGGTGGGCTCGTCGGCGAAGAGCAGTTGCGGCGCCTTGGCCAGCGCCCGGGCGATCGCCACCCGCTGTTTCTCGCCGCCGGACAGTTCGGACGGACGCTGGTTCAGCCGATGGCCAAGCCCCACCTCCTTCAGCGCCACGGACGCGCGCTCGCGGGCCTCGGCCTTGGAAAGGCCCGTGTGCTTGAGGACGGTGGTCACCTGCTCCATGGCGGTGAGCGCCGAGAACAGGTTGAAGCCCTGGAAGATGAAGCCGCAGTAGTCCAGCCGGAAGCGGTCGATGCGGCCGGTGGGCAGGGACCAGAGGTCCTGGCCAAGGGCGGTGACCTGGCCGGCGTCCGGGCGCAGCAGGCCTGAGAGCGCCGCCACCAGGGTCGACTTGCCCGAGCCCGATGGCCCCATGACCATGGTCAGGTCCCCGTGGCGGGCGTCGAAGTCCACCGACTTCAGCACCTCGATATAGGACCTGCCGGTCTTGAAGCGCTTGGAGAGGCCCGTGGCGCGGATGGCGTCTTTCGGATGTGGCGCAGAGGTCATCGCAGCAGGTCCGCCGGTTGGCTCTTCTTCAGGACGCCCAGGGACATCAGCCCCGAGGCCAAGGAGATGACGAGAAGCAGAATGGCGACGCCGACGACCCAGCCGGTGGGGAAGCCCATGGGCAACCCGGCGCTCTTGGCCAGGAGCGAGACCAGGAAGGTGAAGACGGCCGTGGCCGCCAGACCCACTAGGCCGACCCAGAAAGACAGCTCCAGCACGATCAGACGCAGGGCGCCCATGGAGACGCCCAGGGCCCGCAGGCTGGCGAACTCCTTGATATTGGCCATGATCGCCCCGCGCAGGGTCTGGGAGGTGATCCCCACGCCGATCAGGAAGCCGAGGAAGACCGAGAAGCCGAGCATGATGCCGATGATCTGCTCCTTCATCAGGGCGCCCTCATTGGCCTGGGCGAGCTCATCGCGAGTCCAGGCGCGGTAGCGCCCCTCGGCCACGGCGTTGAGGTCGTCGCGGACCTGGACCGCGCGGGTGGCGTCCTTGATCTGGACCATCAGCGGCCCGACCTTTTCGCCGTCATCTGCCATGCCCAGCAGCCGCAGGGTGTCGCGGGACACCACCACGGAGGGCTGGTTGATCGAGGGATAGCCGTCGAGGAAGGCGCGGACGGTGACGGTCTTGCCGTTGATGGTCGCCTTGTCGTTCAGGGTGACGCCCAGCCGGGCCTGGGTGCTGCGGTCGATCACCGCGGCGAAGGGCTCCAGCAGCGCGATGCGCACGTCTTCAGGGTAGTCCACCGGCAGGGTGACGGCGCCGGGGATCGGGTCGATGATGTCGAGCTGGATCCACTGGGTGACCTGCTTTTCGCCGGCCTCAGGGGTGTTCATCCAGCGGCCGCCGGCTCCGTCCAGGCTCGCCACCTGGACCACCTCGGGGTGCAGGTACATCTCCGGCGCCAGGCGCCGCGGCAGGCCGTTGGAGCCGGAATTGATCAGGCTCTCGGACTTGGCGGGCAGGACCATGATCTCGGCCCGCGACCGGTCGATCGTCGCCGTCGCCGCCTGGACGATCCCGGTGAACATGCCCACCTGGGCGAGGATCAGCAGGCCCGAAAAGGCCAGTGCGATCACGGCCGCCAGATAGCGACGCCATTCGTAGATCAATGTGGCCAAAGCCAGAGACATGCCCGTCCTCCTCGCCTGGAAGGAGTGGCCGGGCTGGGCCTGCAACCCAAGTTAATTCGAGGTAAGGCAGGGCTCCCGCCGTAGCCAGCCGGGGCTTGCGCTGTTACGGCGGTTACAGGTGGGCCCTTAAGGGGCCCAGGACGCCGAAAGAGACCCGAGCCAGATGAAAGCAGCCCTTCTCGCCGCCAGCGCCTGCGGCGCCCTTTTTTCCCTGAGCGCCGGCCAGGCCCAGGCCGACGAAGGCATGTGGACCTTCGACAACTTCCCCGCCGACAAGGTGCAGGCCGCCTATGGGGTGACCATCGACCAGACCTGGCTCGACCGGGTGCAGGCTGCCTCCGTGCGCCTGACCAACGGCTGCTCGGCCTCGGTAGTCTCCGACCAGGGCCTGGTGCTGACCAATCATCACTGCGTGGTCTCCTGCGTGCAGGATCTCTCCAGCGCGCAGACCGACTATGTGCAGGACGGCTTCCTGACCACCGGGCGTGAGCAGGAGCGCACCTGCCCCGGCCAGCAGGCCGAGATCCTGACCGAGATCACCGACGTCACCGACACGATCCGCGCCGCCGGCGAGGGTCTCTCGGGCCAGGCCTTCAACCGCGCCCGCGACGCCGCTGTGGCCAGGCTGGAGCAGGAGACCTGCGCCGGGGACGAGCGGTATCGCTGCCAGGTGGTGAGCCTCTATCGCGGCGGCCAGTACAAGCTCTACAAGTACCGCCGCTACGCCGATGTGCGCCTGGTCTTCGCACCCGAAATCGCCACGGCCTTCTTCGGCGGCGACCCGGACAACTTCAACTTCCCCCGCTTCAATCTCGATATGGCCTTCCTGCGCCTCTATGAGGACGGCAAGGTGGTCGAGACGCCCGAGCACCTGACCTGGGTCGCCCGCGCCCCGCGGGAAGGCGAGGCCACCTTCGTGTCGGGCAATCCCGGCTCCACCGACCGCCTGCTGACCGTGGCCCAGCTGGAGAGCCAGCGGGACCTGGCCATCCCGGTGAGCCAGTTGCAGCGGGCCGAGCTGCGCGGCCGGCTGATCCGCTTTTCGGAGGAGAGCGCCGAGCACAAGCGTATCGCCACCGACCCGCTGTTTGGGGTGGAGAACAGCTTCAAGGTCTTCTTCGGCCGCCAGTTCGCCCTGAACGATCCGGCCTTCATGGCCGACAAGCGGGCGGCCGAGGCCGAGCTGAAGGCCAAGGTGGCCGCCGATCCGGCCCTGGCCCGCGAGATCGGCGACCCCTGGAGCGAGATCGAAGCCGTTCAGGCCGCCTATGCCGAAAACTATCTGCCCTATCGCCAGATGGAGGCGGCCGCCGGCGGCGGATCGAGCCTGTTCGGCTATGCCCGCACCCTGGTGCGCGCCGCCCAGGAGCGGAGCAAGCCCAACACCGAGCGCCTGGCGGAGTTCGCCGACGCCCGCCTGCCGCTGCTGGAGAAGCGTCTGTTGGACCAGCGGCCCATCGATAAGCCCCTGGAGGAGATGTTCCTCAGCTTCTGGCTGTCCAAGACCCGGGAGTATCTGACCACCGACGACCCGGCGACCCAGCTGCTGCTGGGCAAGGACAGTCCCGAAGGCCTGGCCGAACGCCTGGTCGCCCAGTCGCAGCTGGACGATCCCGCGGTGCGCGAGGCCCTGTGGGATGGCGGTCTGGAGGCTATCGAAGCCTCGAACGATCCGCTGATCCAGCTGGCCCTGCGGATGGATCCCATGGCCAGGACCCTGCGCGACACCTGGGAGACGCAGGTCGACGCGCCGACCGCGCGGGCCGCCGAGCGTGTGGCCGCCGCGCGCTTCGCCGCCTATGGCGACGAGGTCTATCCCGACGCCACCTTCACCCTGCGGCTCTCCTATGGCCAGGTGCAGGGCTGGACCTATCGCGGGCGCACCATCCCGGCGACCACCACCTTCTCAGGGCTGTATGAGCGGGCGACCGGCGCCGAGCCCTACGCCCTGGCGCCCCGCTGGGTCGCCGCGCAGGACCGGCTGAGCCCCGATACGGTGTTCAACTTCGTCACCACCAACGACATCATCGGCGGCAATTCCGGCTCGCCTGTGGTCAATGCGCAGGGCGAGGTGCTGGGCGCGGCCTTCGACGGCAACATCCACTCCCTGGGCGGCGACTACGGCTATGACGGGACGATCAACCGCACCGTCGTGGCGGCCACCTCGGCGGCCACCGAGGCCCTGGAGAAGGTCTATGGCCTGACGGGGCTGCTGGACGAGCTGCTGGATCGCTGAGGCCAGGCCTGCGGGCGGGGCCGGGCCCCGTCCGCCAAGGCCTAGACGCCCGGGGCGTCGAGGATCGGGATGCGACGCTTGGCGCGCTTGCGCACGAGGCGCCAGCCGACGGTTCCCACCGTCCCGGCCACGACCAGGGCGATCAGGCCCAGCGTCAGCGGATCGACATGGTCGAGGATGTCGAGCTGCTCCAGGCCCTTGGCGGTCAGGTAGCCCGGCGCCAGGGCGGCGAAGACCCAGATCACCGCCGAGACCACATTGGCGATCTGGAAGTCGCGGACTGGCATCCGCGCCATGCCGACCACGGCGGGCACGAAGGCCCGCATCGGGCCGATGAACCGGCCCACATAGATGGTGATCACCCCGAAGCGCCGGCAATAGAGCCGGGTCAGGGCGAACTGGCGGCGGTAGCGCTTCAGCCAGCGATGGCGCAGCACGCGCATGCCCAGCCTGCGGCCGATGAAATAGGAGATGGCGTCGCCGACGATCGCGCCTGTGATGCAGCCCAGCAGCACCGAGACGGGATCGAGGACGCCGGTGGCGAGCAAGCCCCCGGTCAGCACCAGCATCGGCGTCGCCGGAATGAAGGCGCCCAGAATCACCAGGGATTCCAGCATGATGAACAGGCCGAGCACGAGGCCGGCCCAACCGTGATTGACGCGGATGAACTCCGCGACCGGTTCAAGCATGGATTCCATATGGGGTTCCCGTGGAGGTCTGGCGCCGGCATGGCCGGGCGTCGTGGCATTCTAGTGGCAAAATCTGTCAGCGGGTTAAAGGTCGCCCGTTTCGGGTCCCATGCTTTCGGTCCGGCGCCGAGGAAGTGCGCAGATCGCTGACCTAGGAGCCGGAGGCCTTGTCCGGCGTCTGCGCGGCGTCCAGGCGCTGCTGCAGGGCGCTGAGCGCCTCGCGCAGGGCGCCGAGCTCGCCGAGGTCGCCGCCCAGGCGGCAGACGACCTCGCCCGGGATGGGCTGGGCCTTTTCCCGCAGGGCGACGCCCTGGTCGGTGAGGGAGATGATCACCCGGCGCTCGTCCCGGGGATCACGGACGCGGTCCACTAGGCCCTGCGCCTCCAGTCGCTTGAGCAGCGGGGTCAGCGTGCCGCTATCTAAGTCCAGGGCCTGGCCGAGCTCGCCGACGCTGCGCGGCGCGGTCTCCCACAGGGCCAGCATGACCAGGTACTGCGGATAGGTGAGGCCGAGCGGCGCCAGCAGGGTGCGATAGAGCCGGGTCACCCGGTTGCTGGCCCCATAGAGGGCGAAGCACAGTTGCAGGTCGAGGCGAAGGGGATCGACCCCTCCGCCCTTCGAGCCCGTCGCCGGACCCGCGCCTGTCTCTCGTCTGGTGGCGTCCTGGGTCACCGCACCGTCGTGGTCAGCTGCACGTCGATATTGCCGCGCACCGCATTGGAATAGGGGCAAACCTGGTGGGCTGTCTCCACCAGTTCGCGCGCCGGGCCCTCATCGAGCCCTTCGATCTCGGCGGCCAGGGCCACGCCCAGGCGGAATCCGCCGCCATCCTTGGGGAAGAGCTGGACGTTGGCGGTGACCGCGGCGTCCTTCAGGCCAAGCTTCTGCTGGCGGGCGACGTGGCGCACGGCGCTCTCGAAACAGGCGGCGTAACCGGAGGCGAAGAGCTGTTCGGGATTGGCGCCGCTTCCATTGCCGCCCAGGGCCTTGGGCATGGCGAGGTCGGCCTTGAACTGGCCGTCGGTGGTCTCGACGTGGCCTTCACGGCCGCCGACGGCGCGGGCGCTGGTTTCATAGAGAGGGGTCATGGGGAGCTCCTTTTCAATCTGAAGCAATTAGATTGTGCACAATGTAATGTGCGTCAAGGGGAGGCGCCTGACTTTCTGCGACGTGTCATCCCTTGCGCCGGACAAGGCCTTGCTCTTCAAGGACATGGCGACGCCGCCACGACTCAGGCGCGGGCTTGGGGAGGCTTTATGTTCCGACCGGAAAACGCCCAGAGCGTTCTGGGCCTGGTGCTTGTTCTGGTGGTCTGCTTTGCCCTGTCGGAGGACCGCTCGCGCTTTCCCTGGCGCCTGGCGCTAGGCGCGCTGACCGTCCAGATCCTGCTGGTCCTGGCCCTGTTTGGCCTGCCGGGCGCCCGCTCGGTGGTGCGCGGGATCAACGCCGGCGTCGATGGCCTGGCCGCCGCGACCGCCCAGGGGACCCAGTTCGTTTTCGGCTATATGGCCGGCGGCGCCCAGCCCTATGACGTCACCAATCCTGGCGCCCTGTTCGTCTTCGCCTTCCAGGTCCTGCCGCTGATCCTGGTGATCTCGGCGCTGTCGGCCCTGCTCTGGCACTGGAAGATCCTGAAATGGATCACCCAGGGCTTCGGCTTCGTGTTCCAGAAGACCATGGGCCTGGGCGGCGCTTCGGCGCTCGCCGTGGCGGTGAACATCTTCCTGGGCATGATCGAGAGCCCGATCGTGATCCGCGCCTATCTCGACAAGCTGACCCGCTCGGAGGTCTTCCTGATGATCGTGGTCGGCCTGGCCACGGTCGCCGGCTCGACCATGGTCGCCTACGCCACCATCCTGCGCGAGGTGCTGCCCAATGCGGCGGCCCACGTGCTGGTGGCCTCCATCGTCTCGGCCCCGGCCGGCGTGCTGCTGGCCCGGATCATCATTCCGGAGAAGAAGGGGCAGGGGGGCTATTTCGCCGACTATGGCTCGCTGCTGAAATACGACTCCTCCATCGACGCCATTTCCAAGGGCACGATGGACGGCCTGACCGTGGCCCTGAACATCTCGGCCATCCTGATCGTCTTCGTGTCCTTCGTGGCCATCGGCAATGGACTGCTCAGCGCCTTTCCTGACGTGCTGGGGGCGCCGCTGACCATCGAGCGGGTTCTGGGCGTCGTCTTCTCGCCCCTGGCCTGGCTGATCGGCGTGCCGTGGTCCGAGGCGCCCCAGGCCGGCTATCTGCTGGGCGTCAAGCTGATGCTCACCGAGTTCATCGCCTTCATCCAGCTGGGCGGCGTGCCCGCCGAGGCCATGAGCGAGCGCACCCGGATGATCATGACCTATGCCCTGTGCGGCTTCGCCAATATCGGCTCGGTGGGGATCACCGTCACCGGCATGGGGGTGCTGATGCCCGAGCGCCGGGCCGAGATCATCGGCATGGTCTGGAAGGCCCTGCTGGCCGGCTTCCTCGCCACCTGCATGACCGCCGCCGTGGTCGGGGCCATGCCCCGGGAGCTGTTCGGGCTTTAGGGCGGACAAGGCGTGGTCTTGACCGCCGCCACGTCAGGGCGCCTCTTTCCCAGGCCTGAGACCCAGGAGGAATCGCCATGAAGATCTACGACACCCAGCGCGCGCCCAATCCCCGCCGGGTCCGCCTGTTCATGCTCGAAAAGGGCATCGAGGACGTCGAGATCGTCCCGGTCAGTCTGCTGGAAGGCGCCCACAAGCAGCCGGACTATCTGGCCAAGGCGGGGCTGGCCAATGTGCCGATGCTGGAGATGGACGACGGCACCTGCATCACCGAGTCCCTGGCCATCTGCCGCTATCTGGAGAGCGTCTATCCCGAGCCGAACCTGATGGGGCGCGACCCCAAGGAGACGGCGATCATCGAAATGTGGACCAGGCGGGCCGAGATGATGGTCGCCACGCCGCTGATGATGGCCGTGCGCCACACCCATCCGGCGCTGGGCGTGCTCGAAAAGCAGAACCCGGCCATCGGCGAGTCCAACGCCGAAAGCGGAACTCGGGCGCTGAAGATTTTCGATCGTCGCCTGGCCGAGAGCGAGTGGATCGCCGCCGACCGGCTGACCATCGCCGACATCGTCGCCTTCGCCTCCATCGACTTCGCCCGCATGATCAAGTTCCGCCCGCCCGAGGAGCTGACCCATGTGAACCGCTGGCTTGAGGCCATGCGCGCCCGTGACTCGGTCAAGACCGCCCTATGAAGCCCTTGTTGTTTGCAGCCCTTCTCCTGGCCATCGCCGCGCCCGCGGCCGCCCAGGACGTGACCATCTCCCGGGCCGACGGAACCGAGGTGACGCTCAGCGCCGCGGCGCTCGCCGACCTGCCCCGCGCCCAGGTGAGCGTGCCCGGCGAGGCCGGTCCCAGCCTCTATGAAGGTCCGCCGCTGGCCTATGTGATGCGGGCCGCCGGCCTGCCGGTGGGCATGCGCGCCCACGGAGACCCGATGCGGGGCTATCTCGTGGTCCGCGGCGCCGACGGCTACGCCGCCGTGGTCTCCGCCGTGGAGGCCGACAAGGACCTGCACAAGGACGTGGCGATCCTGGCCGACACCCTCGACGGCCAGCCCCTGCCCGAGCGCGAGGGACCAAGGCGCCTGGTGATCGGCGACGATATCAAGTCGTGGCGCAGCGTCCGCCAGGTGGTGGCGATGGACTACCGCATCGCCGACTGAGGCTCACGCCCGCGGGTAGAGGATGATCTGGGTGCAGCGGAAGGCGGCCATCAGCTTGCCGGTGGCGGCGTCCTCGATCCGGGCGTCCCAGACCTGGGTGGTGCGTCCGCCGTGCAGCAGGGTGGCGGTGCAGAGCACCTCGCCCTCGCGCAGGGTGCCGACGAAGTTGCACTTCACCTCGGCGGTGGTGAAGCCGCTGGCGCCCTCGGGCCAGGCGGTGGAGACGCCATAGGCGCAGAGGATGTCGGCGACGGTGAGCACCGCGCCGGCCAGCAGGAAGCCTGTATGGGCGACCAGGTCCTCGCGCACCCGGAAACGCCCCACCACGCGACCGTTGTCGGTCTCGAGAATCTCCAGCCCCAGATGCCCCGGCAGCTTGCCGAGATTGGCGTCGTTGAGGCGTTCGCGGCTGGTGTTGTTGGTCGTGCTGGCCATGACGGCCACGCTAGAGCCTGATGCGATCAGACGGAACCGTCTGATCGTTGAATCAGGCTCTAAACTTTAAATCCTGAGCGCGTTTTGTTCCGATAACCGGTTCCCACTTATCGGAACGCGCTCCAGGCCGCAAACCGGCGGTCCGCCAGTGCGAGATTGCGAGGGGAGGGCCGGAACCTTTACCCAAGGCAGAGGTTAGGATGGCATGTCATTGCTCATCACCATCGTCATCATCCTCGTCGTGCTCGGCCTCGCTCTCTACGCCGTGCGCCTCCTGCCCATCCCGGGCCCCCTGAACGGGATCATCCAGGCCCTGCTGGTGGTCATCGCCCTGGTGGTCATCGCCCAGCGAGCAGGCCTGTTCTAGCGCTCAGACGGGCTTGATCAGTTCCAGCGACCGGATGCGGCTTTCCAGGCTGGGTCCGGAGGCCATGACGAAGATTTCGTCGGCGCCGCTGGCCCTGGCCTTGTCCGCCAGACGCGCCCGGACATCCTCGGCTGAGCCGACGATGCTGCGCGCCTCGATGTCCGCAAGGCGCGGATCGCCGGCGTGTTCGGCCAGGAAGGCCTGCGCCTCGGGGATGACCGGGAAGCGCTGACGCCGCCCAAGGGCGGTGGACAGCGTCGATGCGCGTCGCGGGGCGTCCAGCCGCAGGGCGTCAGCCTCGGTGTCGGCCGCCAACGCAATGGTGGCGATGGCCGCCATCGGTGTCTGCCGGAAGGGCGAGGGCGCAAAGGCCCGCCGATAGGCTTCGACCGCGGGACCGCCGTCGGCCCGGGCGATGAATTCCGCAAACACCATCCCCACGCCCGCCCGGCCTGCGAAGTCGGCGCTGTCGGGCGACGAGCAGAGCATGAACAGGTCCGGATGCGACGGGCCGGTGGGATGGGACCGGATCTCCCGGGCGGGATGATCGGGGCCGATCAGCTCCTTGCCCGAGGCGTCCAGCAGCCAGGCGTTCAGCAGGGCGAAATAGTGCGGGAAGGCTTCCGACGAAGCCGAGCGCAGGGCCGCCCCCGTGCGGCCGTCGGCGCCCAGGGCGCGGCCGACGCCCAGGTCGATGCGCCCCGGCGCCAGGGCCTCCAGCTCCATGAAGACCTCGGCGACCTTCAGAGGCGAATAGTTGACCAGCATCACCCCGCCTGACCCCAGGCGGATGGTCGAGGTGACCTGGGTCAGGGCGGCGATCAGGATCTCGGGGGCGGGCGAGGCCAGGCCCTCGATATTGTGGTGCTCGGCCACCCAGAACCGGTCATAGCCCAGCCGCTCGGCGGCCTTGGCCACCTCCAGCGTCTGGCGGACGGCCTGGGCCTGGGTGAGGCCAGCGCCCACCGGCGACAGGTCGAGGACCGAAAGCCGCGTCACGAGGTCGGGGTCTTCAACTCGCGGAACACCATGCGCACGCCATAGGCCGCCACCAGGCCTGCGAAGATCAGCACGACGATGGAGACCGGCATGGCGGTCGGCTCAGCCGAGGTCATCCACTGGCGCGGCGCGACGCCGGTCAGGAAGAAGGCGAGCTCGAACGCCTTGAACAGGGCCACAGGGCCGGCCAGCAGGGCCAGCGCCGCCCCCATGGCGATCTGGCCCAGATTGCGTTTGGCGGGCTGGCTCATGGGGGACTCCTGACGGATGGGCGAGGCCTTCAACATGGCGTCGCGGGGGTGGGACACAAGGCTCAGGTCCTGGGTCCGCGCTTCTTGATGACGCCGGAAAAGCTCATGACGTTCTCGCCGCCGGTGGTGATGAGCCCGCGGACGAAGACCATGGAGCGGGCGGCCTTGACCACCTCGCCGGTGCATTCGACCAGGGCGCCGAGCGGCACGGCGCCGACGAACTCGCCGTTCAGGGTGGCGGTCACCGAGTGGTTGCCCTGCAGGGCCTCACGGGCGATCACGAACAGGCAGTAGTCGGCGAAGGTCATGATGCAGCCGCCGTGCATGAAGCCGCCGCCGTTCATGTGCTTCTTCTCGGCCCGGAAGGCGCAGCGGGGCGCGCCATCAGGGTCGTGGCGGAAATAGAACGGCCCGGCGTGGTCCTCGAAGGGATCGGAGCCCTCCCAGGTGCGCCAGCCGGCCCATTCGCCCTCTGTCACCAGGCCGTTTTGCGCTTCGCCGCCGCCATCCATCGCCAGCTTCCCCTCGTAATGACCTCAGGCGGGTTTGCCCCGCGCGCGTTCGAACAGTAGTTTGCCCGCCCGCAACAAACACGGCCGCGCCAGGGGCGTGGCCTAGGGGTCGAGGAGCGATCATGCAAGGCCGGACCGTCTATCTCTGCGCAGGTCTCAGAAGCCCCATCGGCCGATACGGCGGGGCGCTGGCCAAGGTGCGCGCCGATGACCTGGCCGCCCACCCGATCCGCGCCCTGATGGCCAGCCTGCCCAGCGTCGACTGGGAAGAGGTCGATGAGGTGGTCTATGGCTGCGTCAACCAGGCCGGCGAAGACAATCGCAATGTGGCGCGCATGGCCCTGCTGCTGGCCGGCATGCCGAGTTCGGTGCCCGGGCTGACCGTCAACCGGCTCTGCGCCTCAGGCCTGGACGCCACCATCGCCGCGGCGCGGATGATCGCCGTGGGCGAGGCCGAGCTGGTGATCGCCGGCGGGGTGGAGAGCATGACCCGCTCGCCCTTCGTCATGGGCAAGGCCGATTCCGCCTTTTCCCGCTCGGCGGAGATTTTCGACACCACCATCGGCTGGCGGTTCGTGAACCCCCAGATGCAGAAGGACTACGGCGTCGACTCCATGCCGGAGACCGCCGAGAACGTGGCCACCGACTATCAGATCGCCCGGGCCGACCAGGACGCCTTCGCCGCCCGCAGCCAGCAACGCTATGGCGCCGCCCAGACCCGCGGCTATTTCGAGGGCGAGATCGCCCCGATCACGCTCAAGGACCGCAAGGGCGAGACCGTCGTGGCCAAGGACGAGCATCCCCGCCCCGACACGACCTTTGAAGCGCTGCAGGGCCTCAAGCCCATCGTGCGCCCCGACGGCACGGTGACCGCGGGCAATGCGTCCGGCGTCAATGATGGGGCCGCGGCCCTGCTGCTGGCCTCGGCCGAGATGGTTCAGAAGCTGGGCCTCGAGCCGCTGGCCCGTATCGAGGGTGGGGCCTCAGGCGGCGTGCCGCCGCGGGTCATGGGTTATGGCCCGGTGCCGGCGGTGGAGAAGCTGTGCGGTCGCCTGGGTCTCAGCCCCAAGGACTTCGACGTGGTCGAGCTGAACGAGGCCTTCGCCGCCCAGGCGCTCGCCTGCACCCGGGCCTGGGGCCTGGCTGATGACGCCGAGCATGTGAACCCGCACGGCGGCGCCATCGCCATCGGCCACCCGCTGGGGGCGTCCGGCGCGCGGATCGCGCTGACCGCAGCGCGGGCCATGAATGAGCGGGGCGGGAGCCGGGCGCTCGCCACCATGTGCGTCGGCGTCGGCCAGGGCTCGGCCCTGGCGCTCGCCAAAGCCTAAAACCTTCCAGGCCAAGCTTAAGACCTTCCAGGAAAGACGACAGACCATGGCTCTCGACGCCGAAACCCGCGACCAGCTGATCGACACCGTCCGCCGCTTCGTCACCGAGCGGCTGCGCCCCCTGGAGGCGCAGGTGTCGGAAACCGACGCCATGCCCGACGACGTGATCGCCGAGATGAAGGAGCTGGGCCTGTTCGGCCTCTCCATCCCGGCCGAATATGGCGGGCTCGACCTCTCCATGGAGGAGGAGTGCCTGGTGGCCGTGGAGCTTGGCCGCACCAGCCCGGCCTTCCGCTCGGCCTTCGGCACCAATGTCGGGATCGGCAGCCAGGGTCTGGTGATGTTCGGCACCGACGAGCAGAAGGCGAAGTATCTGCCCGGCATCGCCTCGGGCGAGATCATCACCTCCTTCGCGCTCACCGAGCCGGAGGCGGGCTCGGACTCCGCCTCGGTCCAGACCCGGGCGACTCTGGACGGCGACGCCTATGTGCTGAACGGCTCGAAGCGCTACATCACCAACGCCAACAAGGCCAACCTGTTTACGGTCATGGCCCGCACCGATCCGTCCAAGCCGGGCGGCGGCGGCGTCTCGGCCTTCCTTGTGCCTCGCGACCTGCCGGGTCTGTCGGTGGGCAAGCCTGAAAAGAAGATGGGCCAGCAGGGCGCCCACATCTGCGACGTGACCTTCGACAACGTCCGGGTGCCGGTCCTGAACCGCCTCGGCGCCGAGGGCGAGGGCTTCAAGGTGGCCATGCAGGTGCTCGATCGCGGCCGGCTGCACATTTCGGCGGTCTGCGTCGGCGTGGCCGAGCGGCTGCTCACCGACTGCGTGACCTATGCCAGCGAACGCAAGCAGTTCGGCCAGGCCATCAGCCAGTTCCAGCTGGTCCAGGGGATGATCGCCGACTGCAAGACCGAGGCCCTGGCCGCCAAGGCCCTGACCATGGAGACCGCCCGCAAGCGCGACGCCGGACAGGGCGTGACCATGGAGGCGGCCGCGGCCAAGTACTTCGCCTCCGAGATGGTCGGGCGGGTGGCCGACAAGGCGGTGCAGATCTTCGGCGGCGCCGGCTATGTGGCCGATTATGGAATCGAGCGGTTCTATCGCGACGTGCGCATCTTCCGCATCTATGAGGGCACGAGTCAGATCCAGCAGGTGGTCATCGCCCGCGAAACCCTGAAGCGTGGCGGTTGATGTCCGATCCTATCGAAACGGCGATCTTTGATCTTCTGACGCCGCTGGCGCCCGGCAAGTCCATCTCGCCGGAGGAGGCGGCCCGGGCCGCCGATCCCGAGGGCTGGCGCCGCTGGCTCTCGCGGGTGCGCACCGTCTCGGTGGGGCTGGCCCGGGAAGGCCGGCTGGTGATCACCCGCCACGGCAAGCCGGCCGATCCCAACAAGTTCAAGGGCGTCTATCGCCTACGCCTGCCGATCGCGGGCGAGGTCCTGCCGGGCGTCCTGCCCGCGCCCGAGTCCGAGCCCTCTGAGACGCCCGCGCCCGAATAGGGCGCTCAGCGCCCCGCGGCCAGGACCGCCAGCCGCGCCTGCTGGGCATGGACCGGGTTGGTGGTCGATCCCGAGAGCTGGAACCGGTCGACGGATTCGGCGAGGGCCGCGGCGTGCTGGTCCAGGGTGCGGGTGGCGGCGTTGGCCTCCTCGACCATGGCTGCGTTCTGCTGGGTGACCTTGTCCATGTCGTTGATGGCGGTGTTCACCTGGGCCAGGCCCACCGACTGTTGCTCGGCCGAGGCGGCGATGGCGGCGATGACCTCCGAAATCTCGCTCACCTTGCCGACGATGCCACTGAGGACGTCGCCGGTCTGGCCCACCAGATCGACGCCGCTCTGGACCTGCTGGCCGGAGGCCTCGATCAGGCCCTTGATCTCCTTGGCGGCGTCGGCCGAGCGCTGAGCCAGGGCGCGGACTTCCGAAGCGACCACGGCGAAGCCGCGGCCGGACTCGCCCGCCCGGGCGGCCTCCACCCCGGCGTTGAGGGCCAAGAGGTTGGTCTGGAAGGCGATCTCATCGATCACCCCGATGATCTTGCTGATCTCCTGGGCGGAGGCGGCGATCTGGCCCATGGCGGTGACGGCCTGGCCGACCACCTGACCGCTGCGCTCGGCCTCGCCCCGGGCTGCGGCCATCGCGCCATTGGCCTGACGTGCGCCGGACGCCGTGCTGCGGACCGTGACCGTGATCTCGTCCAGGGCTGCGGCGGTCTGCTGCAGGCTGGCGGCCTGTCGCTCGGTGCGATGGGACAGGTCGTCCACGGCGGTGGCGATCTCCTGCGAGCCGGCGCGGATCTCGCCGGTGGCGGTGGCGATCGCGCCGAAGGCGCCCTCCAGCTGGCCGACGGCGGCGTTGAAGTCCGACTTCAGGGCCTCGTAGTCCTTGGCCACGGCGACCTCGATCCGGGCGCCCAGGTCGCCGCGGGCCAGGCGCGAGAGCGCCTTGGCCATGGCCTCCACCAGCGCCTTCTGGTCCTGGCTGGCGCGCTCGAAGGCCGCTTCGGCGGCGGCCAGCCGGCGGTCGAGTTCTCCCCGCGCGGCCTGGGCCTCGGCCTCCAGCCGCGCCCGCACCTCGGCGTTCTCGCGGAACACGACGACGCTGGCGGCCATCTGGCCGATTTCGTCCCGTCGCTCGGCGCCGGGAATGGCCTCGACCCTTTCGCCGGCCGCCAGCCGGCGCATCACGGCGCTCATGCGGGAGAGGGCGGTGATCACCAGGCTTTCGAAATAGAGGGCGCCCAGCACCACACCGACCACGGTGGCGACGCCGATCCCGACGCTGATGGTTGTGGCCATTCCGAGGATGCGGTCGGCTTCGGCGCCGCCGCCGGCCTCGGCGACCATGCGCAGCAGGGTGACGTTGAGCCCCGCCAGGGCCAGCATCGAGGCCATGCCGACGCCCCAGGAGAGACGCATGCGGCCCTTGATCGTCTTCAGCATCACAATGTCACTCGTTCAGATCGCGGCCAAAGCGCCCCACCGGCGGCCGGAGATGGAGGTGATCCTGCGGCAGGAGCCTGGACACTTGATTAACAGGACTTGAAGCGGCGCTGATGATGGAGGGCAGGTTGTCGCACCGCCTTTCGGGGCGGCCGACGTGGCGGCGGAGGCCGCCTGACCCTACATCGACACGAATGGGTTTTCCGTCGGGCCTTCAGACGCTGTTGAGCGATATCGCCGCCTGCCGGGCCTGCGCCGGCGACCTCGTGCCCGAGCCGCGGCCGGTGGTGCGGGTGAGGCCCGAAACCCGGCTGCTGATCTGCGGCCAGGCGCCGGGCCGGCTGGTGCACGAGACCGGCCTGCCGTTCAACGATCCCTCCGGCGTGCGCCTGCGCAGCTGGATGGGGATCGACCGGGACACCTTCTACGACCATCCGGCGATCGGCGTCGCGGCCATGGCCTTCTGCTTTCCGGGGACCAATCCCAAGGGCGGAGACTTCCCGCCGCCGCCCCGCTGCGCCCAGCTCTGGCGGCGCCAACTGCTGGCGCACCTGCCCAAGGTCGAGCTGACCCTGCTGGTGGGGTCCTACGCCCAGGCCTGGGCGCTGGGGGCGGCGCGCAAGGCCACGATGACAGAGACCGTGGCGGCCTGGGCTGAGTATGGGTCGGGCGTCCTGCCCCTGCCGCATCCATCCTGGCGCAACACCGCCTGGCTGAAGCGCAATCCCTGGTTCGAGGCCGAGGTCACGCCCTATCTTCGCCAAAGGGTGGAGGCTCTTCTGCGCGCATGATTCGTCTGACCGTCCTTCTGTTCGCCCTGATGCTCGGAGCCTGCACGCCGCTCATGGTCCAGACCGCTGGAGAGCCGCCCCTGGGATTTGAAGGCCCGCGCCTGGCCGGAGACCGCTTCGTCAGCTTCGATGGGGCGCGGCTGGGCCTGACGACCTGGGAAGCCCAGGATGGCGCGCCCCAGGCCGTGGTCGTCGCCGTCCACGGCATGAACGACTACGCCAACGCCTTCCACCTGGCGGCGCCCTACTGGGCCGAGAACGGGGTGACCACCTACGCCTATGACCAGCGGGGTTTCGGCCGCTCGCCCAACCGCGGGGTCTGGCCTGACGAGACGGTGCTGCAGGAAGACCTGCGGACCCTGGTCTCGCTGGTTCGCGCCCGCCATCCCCACGCCCTGGTGGTGGTGGCCGGCGAGAGCATGGGCGGGGCCGTAGCCATCCGCGCCTTCGCCTCGGAGCGGCCGCCCGCCGCCCACCGGCTGGTGCTGATGGCGCCGGCGGTATGGGGCTGGTCGACCCAACCTCTGCCCTACAAGACCGCCCTGTGGTTCGCCGCCCATGTCACCGGCCCCAAGGTCTATACGCCGCCGAGCTGGGTCACCGACCGGGTGAAGCCCACCGACAACATGGCCGAGCTGCGGGCCATGGGCGCCGACGAGCTGATGATCTGGGGGGCGCGGTCCGACACGCTCTATGGCCTGGTGGACCTGATGGAGAACGCCTGGCGCGATATCGACCGCCTGCAGGTTCCGGTGCTGTATCTCTATGGCCAGAACGACGAGATCATTCCCGAACGGCCGGCCTTCCAGGCCGCGGCCCGGCTCAAGCCTGCCGACCGCTCGGCCTATTACGCGCAGGGCTGGCACCTGCTGACCCGCGACCTGCAGGGCCAGGCGGTGATGGCCGACATCCTGGCCTTTATCCAGGATCCCGAGGCGCCGCTGCCGTCCGGAGCCCCGCCCATTCCCACCGCGCCGGGCGGCGATGACTGGACGCCGCCGGCCGAGCATGCGACGGCGGGCTTGTGACGGCGCAGCCTGCGGGCTAGAGCCCACGAAATTGGTTTCAAACGCAACGATCCCGTGAGCGCATGACCCTGTTCGATTCCCCCGACTTCGATGGCCACGAGGCCGTTCACGCCTTTGCCGACGAGGCCACGGGGCTGCGCTGCATCATCGCGGTCCATTCCACGGCCAGGGGCCCCGCGGCCGGCGGCTGCCGCATGTGGCCGTTCGCGACCTCGGCCGACGCCCTGCAGGACGCGCTGCGGCTGTCGCGGGCCATGTCCTACAAGAACGCCATGGCCGACCTGGACCTGGGCGGCGGCAAGGCGGTGATCATCGGCGATTCCCGCACCCAGAAGTCGCCGGCCCTGTTCGAGGCCTTTGGCCGGGCGGTCGAGGCCGTGGGTGGCGCCTATTGGACCGCCGAGGATGTGGGCGTCTCGCCCACCGACCTGATGCACGCCCGCCGGCACACCCGCTTCGTGGCGGGCCTGGAAGGCCATGCGGCCGCCTCGGGCGATCCCAGCCCGGTCACCGCCGAGGGCGTGTTCCGCGGCATCAGCCTGTGCGTGCGCCGGGCGCTGGATCGGGACCTGTCCGGCGTCACCGTCGCCATCCAGGGGGTCGGCCATGTGGGGGCCTATCTGGCTCAGAAGCTGAGCGCGGCCGGCGCGCGGCTGGTGATCACCGACGTCAATCGCGAGGCCCTGGCCCAGGTGGCCGCTCAGACCGGCGCGATGATCGTGGCCCCGGACGAGATCTTCGACGTGGAGGCCGATGTCTTCGCGCCCTGCGCCCTGGGCGGCGCGATCAGCGCCGAAACCCTGCCGCGGCTACGCGCGCGGATCATCGCCGGGGGCGCCAACAACCAGCTGGCCGATCCCGTCATCGGCCAGACCCTGTTCGACCTCGGCCTGCTCTATGCGCCGGACTATGTGATCAATGGCGGCGGCATCATCAATGTGGCCGGCGAGATCCGCGCCCTGGACTCAGGGGAAGCCTTCGATCCGGCCTGGGTGGAGGCCAAGCTCTCGCGCCTGATGCTGACCCTGCAGGAGGTGCTCGACCGTTCCATCGCCGAGCGCCGCCCCACCCACGAGGTGGCCGGCGAGATGGCCCGCGAGCGGATCGCCCGCGGGCGCAGCGTGCTGGCCGCCCAGTAGGGCTCACCCCGCCGGGGCCATCCGGTCCTTGCGCGGCTCGCGCACCATGAACAGCAGCAGCAGGAGCCCCGCCGCCAGGAAGGCGATGGAGGTTCCGAACACGCTCTCATAGCCCAGGGTGGCGGCCATGATCCCGCCCACCAGGGGGCCGGCCGAGGCCATGATCCCTTCGGCCGTGGAGGACAGTGCGATGCGCATGGGCAGTTCGTCCCGCGAGCCGAACTCCAGGATCATGGTCTGGGCGCTCATCATGTAGCCTGACTGGGCCGCGCCGAGGCCGAAGAAGGCGACGAAGATGGCGGCCACCTCGTGGACGTTCATCAGCAGCACGGTGGCGGCGATCCAGATCACCAGGGAGCTGACCAGCACCACGCGGAATCCGGTCTTGTCGCCCAGATAGCCCCAGACCAGGTTGGACAGGGTGTCTGCGCCCAGGAAGGCCAGGCTGAGCAGGCCGATATTGGCGCCGGTCAGCTCGATCGTGGTGCTGACATAGAGGATGTAGAACGGGGTCGCCATCCGCCCGGTGATGCTGAGCATCTGGACGATCAGGAAGAACATGTAGCCCCGGTCCTGCGAGATCAGCCGCGGGAAGTCCTTCAGCCGTTCGAAGAAGGGGGTCTGCACCCGGGTGGTGGGCGGCTCGGGCTCGATCATCAGGAACTGCAGGGCCCAGAGACCGAGCGAGGTCAGGATGGTGGCGAACAGGAAGGTCGAGGCGTAGCCGTTGCCCAGCAGATTCCCCTCGATGAAGTACTTCCCCGCCACCCAGGCGAGCGCCGCAGCGATGACGCCGCCGGTGGCGTTGCGCCAGGCCTGCAGCCGGCCGCGCCGGCTGATCGGGATCACCTTGGCCATGAGCAGGGAGAAGACGACCCGCTGGGTGCCCATGAACAGGCCGAACATGAACATGAAGGCCAGGATCGCCACCACCAGGGTCTGGCCCGACAGGAACCAGCCGGCCAGCGCCATCCCTAAGATCTGGACCCGGGCCAGGCCGCCCATCCAGACGGCGGCGGGCATGACCCGCTTGCGATGCTCGATCTGGGTGGCGCCGAAGATCGGCGAGATCATCCCGCCCACCTGCTGGAGGGCCAGGCCCAGGCCGACGATGAAGCTGGAGCCCGAGATCAGGTAGAGATAGGCCGGCAGGAAGGTCGGCGCATTGACCAGCCGAAAGCCGGTCATGCCCAGCATGCCGTGCAGGTAGTGGGCGATATAGTTGCGCTTCAGATTGGCCCAGACGAACTTTTCGTATTCGACTTCGCGCTCGGCCAGGGTCTTGCCGTCGTCGTCAGCATGGATCACGACCGCCTCATCGGCGATCGGTGGTTCCTCGGTGGTCTTTTCCAATAGCGTCCCTGCCGCGCGGGGGTCGCAAAGGGTCGCGCGGCGGCTCCCCAAAATTATGATCTGCTAAAACAATAGCTCCGTCCTAGCAGAGTCCTCCGACCTGAAAAGCCGATTTCTCGCCCGCGCCAAAATTGGCGAACGGCCAAGCTAGGCGGGGCTCAGGCGGCGCTCGCCAGGGGGCCGGCCAGGGTGACGTCCACCTTGACCACCATGCGGCTGGCGCCCGGATCGCCCAGGATGGAGCCGCTGATGGGCGCGGCCTCGGCCGGGGTGCGGCTGACGGCGACGGGGATCAGGTCGGCGGCCTCGGCCAGGCCATTGGTGGGATCGAAGTCCATCCAGCCGAAGGCCGGCAGGAAGGCCTCGCACCAGGCGTGGGTGGCGCCGGCGCCGCGCACGCCGTCGTGGCCGGGGGAATAGAGATAGCCGCTGACGAAGCGGGCGGCGAAGCCCACCCGGCGCAGGGTCTCGACCATCAGCCAGGCGAAGTCGCGGCAGGTGCCACGGCCGAGCGCCACGGTCTCGTGCGGCGCCTGGGTGCCTTCCTCGTGGCGGGCCTCATAGTCGAACTGCTGGTGGATGGCCCGGTTGAGGCGCAGCACATAGTCGAGCGCCGGCTCCCCCGCGGTCGGCGCTAGGCCATGCAGCCAGCGCAGCAGCAGCCCCTCGGGGTCCAGGGTGGCGGGCTCGATATAGGGACCCAGCACCGCCCGGTCGCTGGGGGGATAGACGATCGGCGTCGCGGTGCGCGGGTCGTCCACCTCCTGCGGCTCCAGCGGGGCCGGGAAGCGTTCGATCTCCAGTTCGCTCAGGATGAAGAACTCGTCGGACTCTTCGCTGACATTCAGCTGGCAGACGCAGTTGCCATAGGCGTCGTAGCGCCAGCGGGTCTCGCCCCGGGGGGAGAAGGTGAGGGCGCCCTTCACCACCCGCAGGGCGTGGCCGCCCCTGGGCCGCACCAGCAGCTGGTGCGGCCCAAAGGCGACCGGGCGCTCGTAAGCGTAGCGGGTTTCGTGGCGGATGATCAGGCGGGACATGTCCGCGCTGCTAACACGCCCTGGCGGCGAAGGTTCCTATTCTCTCCAGGTCTGAGGCCGGGTCAGGCGGTGGTCGCGGTCGGGCGAACGATGATCTCGTTCACATCCACCTCGGCCGGCTGTTCGATGGCGAAGCGGACGGCCCGGGCGATCGCTTCGGCCGGAATGGCCGTCTTCCGGTAGTCGTCGATGAAGGCCGCGGTCTCAGCATGGGTGATGGTCTCGGCCAGCTCCGAGATGGTGACGCCCGGCGAGACCACAGTCACCCGCACCTTGTCAGTCTCCTGGCGCAGGGCCTCGGAGATCACCCGCACCGCGAACTTGGTGGCGCAATAGACCGCCCCGGTCGGCAGGATCTGGTGTCCGGCCGTGGAGGCGATGTTGACGATCTGGCCGTGGCCCTGGGCCTCCATGATCGGCAGGGCCGCAGCGATGCCGTGCAGCACGCCCCTGATGTTGACGTCGATCATCTGGTCCCACTCATCGACCTTCAGGGCGGCCAGGGGCGACAGCGGCATGACGCCGGCATTGTTGACGATCACGTCCACCCGGCCGAACTGGGCCTGCGCCGCCTCGACGAAGGCCTTCACGTCGTCCCGGGAGGTGACGTCCAGGGCCCGGACCATGGCCTTTCCGCCATCGGCCTCGATCTGGCGCTTCACCGCCTCCAGCCGCTCCACCCGGCGCGCGCCCAGCACCACGGTCGCGCCGGCGGCCGCCAGCTCCCGGGCCGTGGCCTCGCCGATGCCGCTGCTCGCGCCGGTCACCAGCACCACCTTGTTTGCAATCTCAGTCATGGCCGTCTCCTTGTCTCAGTGAGTTGTCTTGGCGAGACCAGAGATGCGGCAGGCGGAGGATCAGGCGGTAGACCAGTCCTCCGCCATCCTTGCATAATCCTCCTGGATGTCGGCGGGCGGCTTGCGACGGGACCGGCGCTGTGGGAGCAGGGATCATGGACAATCTCGCCTCTTTGATCGCGCGCCACGCGCCCCAGGACGGCATGCACGACATGCCTGTTCCTGGCCTGGCGGTCATACGCTACGGCGCGCCCACCGACCGTGTGCCGGTGCTCCACCAGCCGGCGGTGTGCATTATCGCGCAAGGCGCCAAGGTGGTGATGCTGGCCGAGGAGGCCTTCCGCTATGACAGCGCCAGCCACCTGGTGGTCTCGGTCGACCTGCCGCTGACCGGCCAGGTGGTGGAGGCCACGCCGGAGCGGCCCTATCTCTGCGTCCGGGTGGACCTGGACCCGGCCCTGCTCCGGGAGCTGATGCTCCAGCGGCCGCCGGCGGCCGGGGCCGAGACCTCGCGGGGCCTGCATCTCAGCCGCAACACGCCCGAGCTGACCGATGCGATGGCCCGTCTCCTGCGCCTGCTGGACCGGCCGCAGGATGTGGAGGTGCTGGCCCCGATCATCCGGCGGGAGATCCACTACTGGCTGCTGACCGGCGACCAGGCGGGGATCGTGCGCCAGATCGGCGCGCCGGACAGTCGCCTGTCCCAGGTCAGCCGCGCCATCGCCTGGATCCGCGCAAATTTCGACCAGCCCTTCAGCATCGAGCGAATTTCGCAGGAGGCGCGGATGAGCCCCTCGGCCCTGCACCACCACTTCAAGGCGGTGACCGCCATGAGCCCGCTGCAGTACCAGAAGCAGATCCGCCTGCAGGAGGCCCGCCGCCTCATGCTCGGCGAGGCCGCCGACGCCCAGGCCGCCGGTTTCCAGGTCGGCTACGAAAGCCCCTCGCAGTTCTCCCGCGAATATGCCCGCCTGTTCGGCGCCCCGCCGGCCCGCGACGCCGCGCGGCTGCGGGCCAGCGGGCCCGTGCCGGTGGCGGTCTAGGGGGCCGCCGCCTTCAGGGCTTCGCCGGCAGGACGGCCAGCAGGGCGCGGGTGAAGCCGGCCGGCGCCACGGTCAGGTGATCCTCGTCGGCCAGCACGGTCGATTGCAGGCCCAGGCTCGGATAGGCGCGGGATTTCAGGACCTGTTCCATGGCCTGCATCTGACCGACCATGTCGTAGCGCGAGGCGTGGCGCGGGGTGGGACCAGGGGTCTCGAACGCGCCGATATACATGAAGACCTCGGCCGGCAGATCGGTGTGCGCCCGCGCATAATCGGCCTCCATCTCCATGATGTGGCGCTGGCCGAACCAGAAGGAGGGGCTGCCCAGCACATAGGCCTGGAACATCTGCGGATCGGTGAACAGGATCTGCGCGCCCAGCAGGCCTCCATATGAGTGGCCCAGCAGGACGCGGGCGCCGGGATCGGCGCGGAATCGGCCCTCGATGAAGGGCAGGACCTGGTCCTTCAGATAGGCCTGATAAGCGCCGCCGCCCCCATGGACCAGGTCGCAGCGGCTTTCCGGCTTGCAGGGGATGGGCGTGTAGTCGCGGCTGCGGGACGCCGCGCCGCCTTCGCCCTTGGCGTAGGACAGGCCCACCAGGATGAACTCCTCGAGCACCGGCCCATCCAGATTCACCCGGCGGGCGATCTGGCGGAGGATGGGAAAGCTGTAGTCGGCGTCGGTGACATAGAGGGTCGGATAGCGTCGCCGCGGCTCGGCTTCATAGCTGGCTGGCAGGCTGACAAAGACCTCGTAGTCGCGGCCGGAAACCGGATCGGGCACGGTCCAGACCTGGGTGCCCTTGAGGACATAGGGGCCGCCTTCGGGGGATGTAGCCTCAGGGGCGGGGGGCGCCGTCGGCGCCTGGGCGTCGGCCCTTTCGACGCAGGCTGAGGCGAGCAGCGCCGTCGCCAGGACCGCGGCCAAGCCGAATGATCTCATCGTCCACCCCCGAAGCTCCACCTTACGCAGCTAGAGCGCCAATGTGGCGAAACTCAGATGTTCGGGCCGCGCTCTCGGGGCCGGCCCCCCTCTATTCGGCGGCCCCCACGGCGACGCTGGAGAGCAGGGCGGCGAGCTCGGCCTGGCGGGTGCAGCCGGTCTTCTCCAGGACGCGGCGCAGCTGGTTGCGCACGGTGTTGATCGAGACCTCGCCGGCCAGCGCCAGGCCCTCCAGGGTCTTGCCCGCGGCGATGCCCTGGGCCACGCGGGCCTCGGCCGCGGTGAGGTCGAACAAGGATCGCATGAGGTCCAGCGACGGGGCGCGCTCGCTGCTGACCGGCGTCATCATCAGCAGGGCGAAGCTCTGGCCGAAGATGTCGTGGGCCGAGCGCTTGATGGGGATCAGGTGGAGCACCAGGGTCGCCCTGCCCAGCTCATCGCGCAGGGGAAAGGTGCAGCGCCCGAGGCCCGGCGCGGCGTCGATGGTCTTCAGGGCGTCGGTCAGCATCTGCTGGGCGGCCTTGTCGCTCAGCGCCAGCCGATTGCCGGCGCCGAATCGCACCTCGCCGCCGAGCGGCGCCATCCATTCATTGGCCTCGACGACCACGCCGCTTTCGGTGAGCAGCAGGGCTGGCAGCCGCAGGCCGCTCAGCGCTTCGGTGGCGCCCTGGGCGCGCTGCAGGCCCAGGCGGGCGCTGACCAGGGCGCTTCGCGCCAGGTGAGGGCGCAGGCTGTTGAGCATGGCCACGTGTTCGGGCTCGATCGGGCCCCGCTCCAGCGTCCGTTCGATGCTGAAGACTATGGAATCCCCCGTGGGCACCTGCAGCCCCGTGCCGGCCGACCAGCCCAGGCCGCGGGGGTGGAAGAAGTCGCGATAGATGGGATCGATCTTGATCTGGTCTTCGCTCCAGAAATCCTGCTCCACGAAGAAGGCGGGATCGGACTGGCTCATGATGCAGGTGCGGCGGGGACAACGATGGAACCAGCCATCGTTGACATAGGCCTCGAAGACCTCGCGGATCGACCCTGAGGCGGTCCAGCAGAGCGACCGCCGAGCCGAGAACAGCAGGCCGCCGCGGGACTCGGTTCGCGCCGCCAGATCGTCGAGCACGGAGGGCCACAGGTCCGGCGCCACCGAACACTCGTAGATCCGGTCAATCAGATCGCTATCCATCAGACCCCCATCAGCTGGGGGACAGACTATCGCATCAATTGCGATTGTCGTCGGGGTCTTGCGCCTGTGACGTGCGCGTCAGGGGGTGATGGTGCGGCGGCCTTCGTCGATCATCGACGCCCTCAGCCCTAAACATCACGGCCGAGCTTGCAGAACAAAAAGAGAACTTTAGAGTGGCTGCATGGCCGTTCTCGATCTGAAGCAGAAGCTCTCCATCCTCGCCGACGCGGCCAAGTACGACGCCTCCTGCGCCTCGTCCGGGGCGGGAAAACGGGATTCCCAGGGCGGCAAGGGGGTCGGCTCCACCGAGGGCATGGGCATCTGCCACGCCTATACGCCGGACGGCCGGTGCGTCAGCCTGCTGAAGATCCTGCTGACCAACTACTGCATCTATGACTGCGCCTATTGCGTGAACCGGGTCTCCTCCAACACCCCGCGGGCGCGGTTCAAGGTCCAGGAGGTGGTCGACCTGACGCTGGGCTTCTACAAGCGCAACTATATCGAGGGGTTGTTCCTCTCCTCCGGCATCATCCGCAACAGCGACTATACGATGGAGGCCATGGTCGCGGTCGCTAAGGCCCTGCGCGCCGACCATGACTTCCGCGGCTACATCCATCTGAAGCTGATCCCGGAAGCCTCGGTGGAGCTGACCCATGAGGCGGCCCTCTATGCCGACCGGGTCTCTATCAATGTGGAGCTGCCGCGGGAGGAGAGCCTGGCGGCCTTCGCCCCGGAAAAGGACGCCGGCGTCATCCGCAAGGCCATGGGCGCAGTGCG
This sequence comes from uncultured Phenylobacterium sp., assembly GCA_964515365.1. GTDB lineage: Bacteria > Pseudomonadota > Alphaproteobacteria > Caulobacterales > Caulobacteraceae > Phenylobacterium. The sequence continues at coordinate 37,662 of CAZERE010000007.1, forward strand.
GCTGGGCATCGAGGCGGGCAAGGAGCCGGCCCGCAAGACCAAGCCGCCGAAATATGCGCCGGCCGGCCAATCGACCCAGATGATCATCGGCGCCGACGGCGCCAGCGACGGGGAGATCCTGGCGCGGTCCAACACGCTCTACGGAAACTATGGGCTGCGCCGGGTCTATTATTCGGCCTTCAGCCCGATCCCGGACGTCGCCAAATCCCTGCCGGCCCAGCGCCCGCCCCTGATGCGCGAACACCGGCTCTACCAGGCCGACTGGCTGATGCGGTTCTACGGCTTCGAGACGGGCGAGATCATCGCGCCGGGCGAAGACCTGGACCTGACCATCGATCCGAAGCTGGCCTGGGCGCTGCGCCATCGGGCCGATTTTCCGGTGGATGTGAACACCGCAGCCCGCGAGACGCTGTTGCGCGTGCCGGGCCTGGGAACCCGCAGCGTGGACCGGATGATCGCCGCGCGGAAACTGACGCGGCTGACCCTGGCCGATGTGAAGCGTCTGGCCCGCAATATCGAGAAGCTGAAGCCCTTCGTGATCGCCGACGACTGGAGCCCCGGCGCCCTGGCCGACCGGGCCGATCTGCGCGAGCGCTTCGCCCCGCCGCCGCAGCAGCTGAGCCTGTTCTAATGCGCGTCGTGCGGCTGGCGTCCGAAACCGATTTCGAGGGCTGGCGCGCCGCGGCCAGGGCGCTGCGGGCCGAGGCGGCCGCGCCGGCCGACGTGCTTTGGACCGTGGACGGGGGTCAGGCCAGCCTGTTTCCGGCCGACGCGCCACAGGCCAAGGGGGCGGGCGAGGGCGGCTTCCGGGTCAGCCGCGCCTTTGTCGATCTGGCCGAGCGGGTGGCGCTGCATCGTTCTCCGGAACGCTTCGACCTGCTCTACCGCCTGCTCTGGCGGCTGGAGGCGACTCCCCGCCTGCTGGAGATCGCCAGCGACCCCGACGTGTCCCGGGCGATGGACATGCAGAGCCAGGTGAACCGCGCGGCCCACAAGATGAAGGCCTTCGTCCGCTTTCGCGAGGTGGCGACCCAGGACGGCGCAGACGCCTTCGTCGCCTGGTTCGAGCCGGCCCATCGGGTGACCGAGGCCACGGCGCCCTTCTTCACGCGCCGGTTCGCCAATATGGCGTTCTCGATCCTGACCCCGGACGTCTGCGCCCACTGGGACACCCGGGCGCTGAGTTTCACGCCTGGCGCCGACCCGGCCGATGCGCCGGCGGGCGATGACCTGGAGGCCTATTGGCGGATCTATTTCGCCGCGACCTTCAACCCGGCGCGGCTGCGCACCGCGGCCATGGTCCGCGAAATGCCCAAGCGCTACTGGCGCAACCTGCCGGAGGCCTCGCTCATTCCGGAGATGACCCGCGCCGCAGGAGATCGGACCACCGCCATGGTCGAAAAGGCCCCCACCGAACCCGCCCGCCGCATTGTTCGCGCGGCCCGGACGGACGCCCCGACGAGCCCCGGGGATGCTGGGCCATCCAGCCTGGACGCGATCGCCGCCGGCGTGGACGCCTGCCGCCGCTGTCCCCTGTGGCAGGACGCGACCCAGGGCGTGGCCGGCGAAGGCCCGGCGGGCGCACGGCTGATGGTCGTGGGCGAACAGCCCGGCGACCAGGAGGACCTGGCGGGGCGGCCCTTCGTCGGGCCCGCGGGCCAGGTCTTCGATCGCGCCCTGGCCGCAGCCGGCGTGCCGCGGAATGAGGCCTATGTCACCAATGCCGTGAAGCATTTCAAGCATCAGCTGCGGGGCAAGCGGCGGCTGCACAAGACGCCGGAGACGGCGGAAATTGAGGCCTGCCGCTGGTGGCTGGACGCCGAGCGCCGGCTGGTCCGCCCCCGCGTCATCGTCGCCATGGGGGCCACGGCGGCCCGCAGTGTCCTGGGAAAGGCCACGCCCATCGGCAAGCTCCGCGGCCAGGCCCTGCAGCTGGAGGACCAGGCCCAGGGGGTGGTCACCTGGCATCCGTCCTATCTTCTGCGGGTCCCGGACGCCGAGGCCAAGGCGCGGGCGGAGGCCGAGTTCATCGCCGATCTGAAGTTCGCCTGGTCGCTGGCGGAGGCGGCCGCGTAGGAGCGCTCGAGACGCGCGGGCGGGGCCGCGCTGGCGTCAGGCCAGGAAGCCGGCCTCGGCGAAGTCGAGCATGCGGCCCAGCAGGCCGTCGGCGTCCTGCTCGCGGGTCAGGCCGTCGGACAGGTGGTGCAGGCGGTCGAACTCGGCGAAGCGATTGTTGTGCACCATGCCCAGGCAGAAATGCAGCCGCCAGTAGACGTCTTCCAGGGCCAGCTCCGGCCGTGCCGCGATCAGGGCGTCGGCGAACCGGCGCAGGTGGGAGACGTCGTTCTGCAGCACGTCGCGCATCTGGGCCGTGCCCTCGCTGCGGGCGCGGATGATGAACTGGACCGAGATCCGCCGGTCGCCAGCGGGGTCGGCCCATTTCAGCGGCGGGGCGAACAGGGCCTCGAGGATTTCGCGCACCGGCGGCTTGCCGCCATGGCGGTCATTGGCCTCGTGCAGCATCCGGGCCCGCTCGCGGTTCAGTTCGGCCGTACGCCGCCGAAAGATCTCGAACAGCAGGCCGTCCTTGGAGCCGAAGTGATAGTTCACCGAGGCCAGGTTCACGCCCGCCTCGGCGGTGATGTCGCGCACCGAGACGTTCTGGAAGCCGTGCAGGGCGAACAGCCGCTCGGCCGCGCAGAAGACCGCCGCCTTGGTGGCGGCTTCCTGCATCTCCGCCTCGGGCGGGGGAGGCGGCGTGGGGGGCGGTGTCACGGGCTCTGTCATGCGATTCTCAAACGTCCGTCTTCAAGCCTATCAGCCGTAGACGGACGGCGCCGCAGGGAATGGACCCTTTAGCGCGCCAACTCGCGCATGGCCTTCTCCAGCCCCTCGAGGGTCAGGGGATACATGCGGTCATTGACCAGCTGCTTCATCACCTCGACCGAGGGGGTGTGCTGCCAGTGGCGCTCGGCCGTGGGGTTCAGCCAGACCATGTGCTCATAGATCTGCGCCACCCGGTCGATCCAGACCGCGCCGGCTTCCTCGTTCCAGTGCTCCACCGAGCCGCCCGGATAGGTGATCTCATAGGGGCTCATGGTGGCGTCGCCGACGAAGATCACCTTGTAGTCGCTGGAGAACTTGTGCAGCACATCCCAGGTGTTGAGCTTCTCGGCATGGCGGCGCCGGTTGTCCTTCCACACGGTCTCATAGAGGCAGTTGTGGAAGTAGTAGAACTCCATGTTCTTGAATTCCGAGCGGGCCGCGGAGAACAGCTCCTCGCAGATCTTGATGTGGCTATCCATCGAGCCGCCGACATCGAAGAAGATGAGCACGCTCACCTTGTTGCGGCGCTCGGGCCGCATCTGGATGTCGAGATAGCCCTTCTCGGCGGTGCCGCGGATGGTGCCGGACATGTCCAGCTCTTCGGTCGCGCCCTCGCGGACCCATTTGCGCAGGCGGCGCAGGGCGACCTTGATGTTGCGGGTGCCGAGCTCGACGGAGTCGTCGAGGTTCTTGTACTCGCGCTTGTCCCAGACCTTGATCGCCTTGCCGTGGCGGCCCTTGTCCTGGCCGATGCGGATGCCTTCG
>CAZERE010000007.1:41262-45506 GCA_964515365.1 uncultured Phenylobacterium sp.
GCGCCGAAGGGCGAGGTGCCGCCGGTGCCGATCATCTTGTTGCCGCCCTCGTGGCGCTCCTTCTGCTCCTTCATGCGCTCGGCGAGCGCCTCCATGAGCTTGTCGAAGCCGCCCATGGCCTCGATCTGCGCCTTCTCCTCCTCGGTGAGGAACTTCTCGCTGATCTTCTCCAGCCACTCGGCGGGGATATCGGCCGTGCCGACGCCGTCCAACTTTTCCAGGCCCTTGAAGACGTGGCCGAACACCTGGTCGAATCGGTCGATGTTCTTCTCGTCCTTCACGAGCGCGGCCCGCGACAGGTAGTAGAAATCCTCGACCGTGCGGTCGATGACCATCTTGTCGAGTCCCTCCATCAGCATGAGGTACTCTTTCAAGGACACCGGGACCTTGGCTTGGCGAAGCTCGGTGAAAAATTGCATGAACATGGGCAGGCCTTCCCAAACAGCGGGACGAACAGACGTTTGACTGCCGAGGATGGGGCGGCGGGGGCGCGATGTCCAGAGTGAGGCCGGCTTAAAGGCGCGTCCGCAGCCGTGGCTGGAGCGACCGCGCTCGGACTTTGGTTGTTCCTAGGCTTCCAGAGTCCGGAGCTTGCGCCAGACGGTCATGCGCGAGACGCCGAGCCGCCGGGCGATTTCCACGGGGCCGACGCCGGCCTGCTGCAGGGCGCGGATGTCCTCGGCTTCAGGCGCCTTGCGGCGCTTGCGGCCGGCCCAGGGGGGCTCCACGGCCGCCACCGCCTTGAGGGCTGCGCGCAGGGCGCGACCGCCTTCGCCGTCACTGGTGATGTCGGGTTCGACGACGAACAGACTGGCGTTGCGCGCCTCGAGCCGGTCGATCACGCGAAGGACGTTGCGGGTGGAGTGGCCAAGCTGGTCGAGGCGGGTGACGACCAGCTGGTCGCCCTCGCCGATGAAATCGAGAATCGAATAGAGGACCGCGGCCTCATCGCCCCCGGGGGGCGCCGGCTCCTCGGCCCTGACAACGTGACAACCGCAGGCCTTCAAGGTCGCGGTATCTTCCGACGACCGCGCGTCGCGCAGGCGGACATAACCAATTCTCAGCATCCAACTGACGCCCCGTAGCTCTACGATGACAGCGCCACAAAATCCCAGAAGCAGGACCCTGCGTCAAAGCGCTTGCTGTTAAATCTCGGCAATAATCCGCCAATGGTGCGGGATTGAGGCCATGGCCAGAGGCATGTGCCGAGCAAATATGACAGTCGAATTAGAAAATCTGTGCCGTCCGCCGAAAAATGAACTCTCGGTCCACCACGGCGCCTACCGGGAAGCCGTATTCGCCCACCGGGGTGAACCCATACCGTCGGTAGAAGCGCTGCGCGCCATGGTTTAGCGACCAGACGCCGAGCCAGATATCCTGGCGTCCGGTCTCCTCCAGCCAGGCGATCATGATCTCGAACAGGCGCGCCCCCAGTCCGCCCCCCTGGGCCTGGGCGCGGAGATAGAGGCGCTTGACCTCGCCGGCCTCTGGCGTGACGTCGGGGTGGGGCAGGTCGCAGGGGCCGGCCAGGGCGTGGCCGACGACCTCGCCGTCAGCCTGCGTCACCAGCCAGGCGGCCTTGTCCGGGTGATCGAGGGCCTGGCGGGTGGCCTCCAGGCCATAGGCCTGGTCGAGGAAGGTCGCCAGGTCATGGGCCGGATAGAGATGGCCGAAGGTCTCGGTGAAGGTTTCCCGACCGATCCTGGCCAGGGCCTCGGCGTCGGAAGTTTCCGCGCGGCGGATGATCACGTCTTGCATTCCAGGGCTCTGTCGGCCGTTAGAATAGGCCCATGATCGGCCTTTATACGCATGAGGACATGCTCGACCACCGCCCGGGGGAGGATCACCCGGAGCGCCCCGAGCGGCTGGCCGCCGTGATCGAGGCCCTGGATGCGGCGCCGGACCTCGATGTCGAGCCCCGGGACGCCCCGCTGGTCGAACGGACCGATCTGCTGCGGGTGCACGATGCGGCCTATGTGGAGCGGATCTTCGCCGCCGCGCCCCGCGCGGGTCAGGTGCGGCTGGACGAGGACACGGTGATGTCGCCGGGCTCGCTGCTGGCGGCCCGCCGGGCGGCCGGCGCCGTGGTGGCCGCCGTCCGCGATGTCGCCGCGGGCCAGTTCACCCGGGCCTTCTGCGCTGTGCGACCGCCGGGCCACCATGCCGAGCCGGGCGCCTCCATGGGTTTCTGCATCTTTTCCAATGTGGCCATCGCCGCCCTGGTCGCCCAGGCGGCGGGGTTGAAGCGGGTGGCGGTGGTGGACTTCGACGTCCATCACGGCAACGGCACCCAGGCCGCCCTGGCCGGACGGCCCGACATTCTGTTCGTCTCGCTCCAGCAATGGCCGCTGTGGCCCGGCACCGGCCATCCCGACGAGGTGGTGGCGGCCAATGTGGTCAATGCGGTTTCTCCGGCCGGCGGCGGGTCGGCGGGCTGGCGGGCGGCCTTCACCGGCTTGATGGAGCGGGTCGCGGTGTTCGCCCCGGACCTGATCCTGGTTTCGGCTGGCTTCGATGCGCACCGCCAGGATCCGCTGGGCGGCGGCGCCGGGGGGCAGCAGCTGGAGGCGGAGGACTATGGCTGGGCCACCGAACAGATCGTCGCCGTGGCGCAGGTCAGCGCCCGGGGCCGGGTTGTGTCGGCGCTCGAGGGCGGATACGACCTTGAGGCTCTAGGCCGGTCGGCGGTCGCGCACGTCTTGGCCCTGCAGGAGGGGTGAGGGCGCGCCGCGGACTTGGCGCGAACCCTGGGATGACATGGCCGCTTCATTGACCGTCGAGTCTCAGCCTTCCGGGGCCAAAGCGCCCCGGCGTCCGGGCGCCATTATCCTGGCCCGGCATGGCGAGCCGGCCATCAGCCGCAAGATCTGGATCAACGCCGAAGGCTATCGGCAGTTCTGGGCCAAGTACGAGGTGCTGGGCATCCTGCCGGGCCAGATCCCGCCCCAGGCCCTGGTAGGCTTCGTCGCCGAGGCCGGGCTGGTGTTCTCCTCGACCCGCCAGCGCTCCATCGAGACGGCGATCGCCCTGACCCAGGGCCGCGCCTTCGACAGCGACGCCATCTTTGTCGAGGCGCCCCTGCCGCCGCCCAACCTGCCGGGCTTCATCCGCCTGACGCCGTCCATCTGGGGCTTTCTCGCCCGGGTCTGGTGGTGGTTCCTCAACCACCATGAGGGGGAAGAGACCCGCCGCCAGGCCGAGAGCCGCGCCGACCGGGCCGCCGACCGGCTGATCGCCTCGGCCGAAGAAGGCCATGATGTGGTGCTGCTGGCCCACGGCTTCTTCAACTTCATGATCGGCCGGGCTCTGCGCCAGCGCGGATGGCAGGTGGTGATGAGCGAGGGCTACAAATACTGGTCCATGCGCCGCTTTGAGCGCCCCTAGGGCAGGGGGCGGGCTCGCCCGTTGCGGGCGCCGCCTCGTCTCTCTAGGTTGGCGCTTCTCCCGAGGAGCGAAATGTCCGAGATCGACGACATCCAAACCCTGACCTTCGAGCAGGCCCTGGCCGAGCTGGAAGGCATCGTGGCCAAGCTGGAATCCGGCCAGGCGGCCCTGGACGATTCCATCAAGCTCTATGAGCGCGGCGCTCAGCTCAAGGCGCACTGCGAGGCGCGCCTGGAGGCCGCCCGGCTGCGGGTCGAGAAGATCGTGGTCGGCGCCCAAGGGAGTCCTTCGGCCGAGCCGGCCGAGTTCAGCTGATGGCCTTGTCCGTCGAGCGCCGCGTGGCCGAGGCCGCAGACCTGGTCACGGTCGCCCTCGACGAACTTTTGCCCCGGGCCGACGGACCCGAATCGCGCCTGACCGAGGCCATGCGCTATGCCGCCCTTGGCCCCGGCAAGCGCCTGCGACCCTATTTCGTTCTTGAGACCGGGCGGATGTTCGAGCTTGAGGAACGCCCCCTTCTGCGGGCGGCCTGCGCCCTGGAATGCGTCCATGCCTACAGCCTGATTCACGACGACCTGCCGGCCATGGACGATGACGACCTGCGCCACGGCCGGCCGACCGTCCACAAGGCCTATGACGAGGCCACCGCCATCCTGGCCGGCGACGCCCTGCAGGCGGCGGCCTTCGAGATCCTCGCCCATCCCGACAGCCATCCGGACGCCGCGGTCCGCGCCGAGATGGTGATGCGCCTGGCCTTCGCCAGCGGCGCCCGGGGCATGTGCGGCGGCCAGATGATCGACCTGCTCGGCGTGCGCGACGACCTGGGCGGGGTCGCGCGGATGCAGAGGCTGAAGACCGGC
>CAZERE010000008.1:0-27343 GCA_964515365.1 uncultured Phenylobacterium sp.
CTTGGCCAGGCCGAGTTCAGAAAATTGGGTCAAGTGACTTACAGTCTTTCGGAGTGCGCCGAAGGCGGCCGCTTGCTGTGCAAGGGTCGCGGGACGCGGGTCAGTTTGGGGAAAGCCCCCGCGTGGCGGGGCGATCTATGCGATCTCTTAGGGCGCTCAACAGGCCGAACCCCCTTTTCAGGAGGCCCTCACGCGGGCTGGAGCACCGATAGCGCCAATCAGGGCGCAATGCACACATCGTCTTTCGCAGGTGCGAAGTCAACCCAAAGTCGTCGGGAGAGGCCGCCAGCGCTCCGATTGTCCCGTCCTGTTGCATTTGGAGCCAAGGCGCGGAATGGAGAGGCATGACGGAAAAGCCTCTCCTGCTGGTCGCCGCCGCGGCCCTGATCGACACCGACGGCCGCGTGCTGATCTGCCAGCGCCCCGAGGGCAAGCAGCTGGCCGGTCTCTGGGAATTTCCGGGCGGCAAGGTCGAGGCGGGCGAGACGCCCGAGGCCTGCCTGATCCGCGAGCTGGACGAGGAACTGGGCATCCAGGTGACCCACGCCTGCCTGGCGCCCTTCGTGTTCGCCAGCCACGGTTATGAGTCCTTTCACCTGCTGATGCCACTCTATCTGTGCCGGCGCTGGAGCGGGTTCGTCACCGCCAAGGAACACAAGGCCCTCGCATGGGTGAAGCCCAACAAGCTCAGCGACTATCCGATGCCGCCGGCCGACGCGCCCCTGGTCGCCTGGCTGCGCGACATGGTCTGAGGCGCTTCGCCCGCGAGGCGTCCGGCGCCACGGCCATCGAATACGCCCTGCTGGCCTCCCTGCTCGGCCTCGTCATCATCACCGCCGCCGGCGCCCTCCGCGCCCAGATCTACGAGCTGCTGATCAGCGTCGCCGACGCGCTGGGCTGAAGTCCCTAGCGCGCTGACTGGCTTCAGGCCTGTTGACGCGGCGCCAGGCCGGCCTGCAACCTGCCAACCTTGTGGCGCAAGGGGGGCGTGATGCTACGATTGATGGTGTTTCTGGCGCTGGTGGGCGGGAGTTCGGCCGCTGCTCAGGATATCACTCCGCAGGTCGCGATCACTGGGGTTGGCACCGTCAAAACCGCGCCGGATGCCGCCACTCTCAACTACACCGTGAGGGGTGAGGGTAGAACCTCGGATGAGGCTGCGCGGGAGCTCGAGACGAGTCGGGCGGTCATTGAAGATGGCCTGAGCGCAATGGCGCCCATCCAGCTGACGACCTCCGGACTATCAATCGATGAGGTCCGCGGCGAGGACTGTGATGTCGATCCGTATGACGGCTCCCCTCGGCTGAGCGTCGGAGACTGTGCAGTCCAAGGATATGTCGCAACGCTACGCGTGAATGCGAAGACCTCCGACGTGCAAGGCGCTGGAACGATGTTGTCTTTGGCCGCGCGGCTTGGCGCCAAGGAAGCGAGTGTAGCATTTGCGCTTCAGCATCCGCAGATCGCCCAAACCGCCGCCGCAGCGCAGGCTTTGGCCGACGCCCGCCAGAGGGCCGAGGCCATCGTAGCGAACTCACATTCGCGCGTCGGCGAAGTGCTGAGCGTGCGGGATTCGGAGGCGGCCTCGGCTCTCAACGAAATCGTCGTGAACGGTGAGTTTCCCAAGCTTCAACCTCGTCCTGAAGCGCCGGTGAAAATAAGTCTGAAGCCTGAACCGATCGAGACAACGCTCCGGCTTTGGGTCGTGGTTCGCCTTGAGCCGAGGCCCTAGCCACAGCGCCTCAGTCCTCCTCCCGCGGCAGCGGATTTTCCTCGACCCCCAAGGCCTCGGCGAGGCGCATCTTGGCTGAGCCGGGCTTCAGGGGCTGCTGCTGGCTGGCGTGCGGCGCCCAGCCGGTGAGGGTGAGGATCTCGAAGGTGGCCGGGACCCGGCCGTCGGCCTCGGCGAACCGTTCCACATAGAGCTCGAAGGCCCGCCCCAGCACCGCGCGGCTCAGGCGCCGGGGGTGGCGATCGGCCAGGGCGTTGGTCTCGCCCATCTGGCGCAGGTCGGCCAGCAGCTTGAGCGGATGGGCGTAGCGCACGGTCACCCGGTCCACATCGGCCACCGGCAGGGCGAAGCCGGCCCGCTGCAGCAGGCCCGCGGCGTCCGAGGCGTCGGCGAAGGGCGATACGCGGCTGCCGGCCCCGCCGGTCAGCTCGGCCTCGGCGTCGATCAGGGAGCGGCGCAGCTCGAACAGGGTCGAGCCCCCCAGGAAGGCGCCGATGAACAGGCCATCGGGCCTAAGCGCCCGCCGAATCTGGATCAGCGCGCCCACCACGTCATTGGTCCAGTGGAGGCCGAAGGTGGAGATGGCCAGGTCCAGCCCGCCGGCCGCAAAGGGCAGCTGCTCCTCGTCGGCCACCAGGCGCGGTCCGGAGCGGCCCTTCAGCATGGCGTGCGACAGGTCGGCCTCGATCACCAGCCCCACGCGGGAGCGGGCGTCGCTGTGATCCAGGGCCTGGCCGAACGCGCCCCGCCGCGCCGAGAGATCGACGGCCAGGGGGAAGTCGCGCATGATCGCCTCCAGCCGCTCGACCGCGTCTTCGGCGGCGCGGCGGTGCAGGAAGTCGGCGTTTTCGAAGGCCGGGGCGGCGCGGTCCAGGTGCTTGCGCACGAGGCCGCGGTCGAACAGTCGGGGCGGGGTGGGTGACATGAGCCTGCAAGATGGCCTTTCGGGGCTCTCCTGGAAACCAGGGGCGCAGCTGAAATCGGTCGGACGCGACCTGCTGGACCTGGTGTTTCCGCCCCAGGCCCTGGACGCCGGCCCGCGGCCCCTGTCGCCGGGGCTTTCGCCTGAGGCCTGGATGAAGATCGCCTTCCTCGATGGACCGGTCTGCGATGGGTGCGGAGCGGCCTTCGAATATTCCCTCGGGCCCGGCGTGCGCTGCGCCGCCTGTGAGGCCCGGCCGCGGGCCTTTGCGCGGGCGCGGGCGGCCTGTGTCTATGACGAGACCTCCCGTGATCCGATCCTGCAGCTCAAGCACGCCGATCGTCAGGACTTGGCGCCGCTGTTCGCCCGCTGGCTATCGCGGGCCGCCGATGGGCTGGTGGAGGAGGCTGGCGCCATCACGCCGGTGCCGCTGCACGCCTCGCGGCTGTTTTCCCGCCGGTTCAACCAGGCCGCCGAGATCGCCCGCAGCCTCGCCCGGCTGCGCGACCGACCCTACCTGCCCGACGTGCTGGTGCGTCGAAGGGCCACCGAAAGCCAGGGCGGCAAATCGGGATCTGGCCGCAAGCGAAACGTCGCCGGCGCCTTCGTCGTGCCGCCGGGACGGGCTCATCAGGTGGCCGGACGCAACATCCTGCTCATCGATGACGTTCTGACCACGGGCGCCACCGCCGAAGGCTGCGCGCGGGCCCTGCTCGCTGCAGGGGCGGCCCGCGTCGATCTCGCCGTGGTGGCGCGCGTCAAGGCCGCAACCACCTCCTCATGACCTGCGGCCCCGGCGCAGGTCTGGACATTTGATCAGGGAAGCCCCTTATCCCCGCCATGCCAAACGTCACCATCTACACCAAACCCTACTGCCCCTACTGCGTCCGCGCCCTGACCCTGCTGGAGAAGAAGGGCGTGGAATTCACCGAGATCGAGGCCGCCTTCGATCCCGAGAAGCGTCAGGAAATGGTCCAGCGCTCCGGCGGCGGGACCACCTTCCCGCAGATCTTCATCGGCGATCGCCACATCGGCGGCTGCGACGAGATGATGGAGCTGGAGCGTTCGGGCCAGCTCGACACCCTGCTGCAGGGCGCCTGAAGTCCGATCGCATGATGCTGCGCGTCGCCCTCGTCCAGACCCGTACGCCGGCCAGCCAGGCCGCGGCGCTCGACCACGTCCTGCCGCTGGTGCGTCAGGCGGCGGCCGGCGGCGCCCGGCTGATCGCCACGCCGGAGGGGACCAACATCCTGCAGAAGGACCGCGAGGCCCTGCTGCCGCAGCTTTGCGTCCTGGAGGAGGATCCGGTCGTGGTCGCGCTGCAGGAGGCCGCGCGGGCCTCGGGGGTCGCCATCCTGATCGGATCGGCCCTGGTGAAACGCGAGGACGGCCTGTGCGCCAACCGCAGCGCCCTCATTGATCCGCAGGGCGACATCGTCGCCACCTACGACAAGCTGCACATGTTCGATGTGGACCTGCCCAATGGCGAGAGCGCCCGGGAATCGGCCACCTATGCGCCGGGGGACGTCGCCGTCACGGCCATGGCGCAGGGGGCGAAGCTCGGCCTGACCATCTGCTACGACCTGCGCTTCCCGGCCCTGCACCGGGCGCTCGCCCTGGCCGGCGCCGAGATCCTGACCACGCCGGCCGCCTTCACCCGATCGACGGGGGTGGCGCACTGGGAGGTGCTGCTGCGCGCCCGGGCCATTGAGACCGGCAGCTTCGTCATCGCCCCGGCGCAGGGCGGCTTCCACGAGGATGGCCGCGGCACCTATGGCCACAGCCTGGTGGCGGCGCCCTGGGGTGAGGTGATCGCGCAACTCGACCACGATGAGCCCGGGGTCCTGTTCGCCGATCTCGACCTGGACCTCGTCGCCAAGGCGCGGCGGGCCATTCCGGCCCTGGCCAATGCGCGAGCCTTTTCCGGGCCCGTGGCGCGCCCATGATCCGCTACGCCCTGGCCTGCGACCACGGCCACGAGTTCGAGGGCTGGTTTTCGGCCTCCAGCGATTTCGATGACCAGAAGGCCCGCGGGCTGCTGGAATGCCCGGTCTGCGGTGTGCAGGACGTGCGCAAACAGATCATGGCTCCCGCCGTGGCGGGCACAAAGCGCAACACGCCAGATCTTCCGTCCCAGGCTCGGGCGGTGATGATGGAGACTCTGAGCAAGGTCCGCCGCCACGTGGAGGAGAACTTCGACGATGTCGGCGACGCCTTCGCCAAGGAGGCCCGCGCCATCCATGAAGGCCGCTCGGAAGATCGCGGCATCTATGGCCAGGCCACGCCCGCCGAGGTGAAGGCCCTGGTGGAGGACGGCGTGCCCGTGGCGCCCCTGCCGCCGGAGCCGCCCAAGAAGACCGAGGTCAACTGAGCGGCCCAGGCGTTTGCGCCTTAGAAGGTCTTGCGCAGACCCAGCGACAGGATGGCGCCTTCGCCGTTCACGTCGCCGCGCAGGCGGGTGACGGTCTCGGCCGGGGTGCCTTCATAGAAGGTGGTGTCGTGGTTCACCTGGCTCTCGTCGAAGGTGATGTAGGAGAGCGCCGCATCCATGGTGAGCGAGTCGCTCAGCATGGCGCTGGCGCCGACGCCATAGAGCCAGCGGTCGCCGTCCGGCACCCGGGCGGTGCGCAGCTCGTCCGGGGTCGGGGTGGGATCATACTGGGCGCCGGCCCGCAGGGTCAGGCGCTCATTGACCATGTAGTCCACGCCCATGCCGCCGGTGGTGACGTCGTTGTAGTGCTGCGGCAGGGTCTCGTTGATCGCCGGCGAGGTGACGGTGATCTCGTCGAACTCGCTCCAGCCGATGCGGTTGACCTGGGCGTTGATGGCCAGGCGCTCGGTGGCCTGCCAACGGGCGCCGAAGGTGGCGATCCACGGGGTCGAGAAGTTGGCCGATCCGCCGATGTCGGCGTTGAACGGCGCCAGCGGACCGGCAAGGCCGACCACTCGGACGTCGCCGTCCAGGTCATGCTCGACGGCCGAGCGATAGCTGGCGCCGAAGGTCAGGGCGTCGAAATGGGCCTGGGCGCCCACCGTCCAGCCGAAGTCCCAGCCATTGCCCTTAAGCTGCGAGACGCCGTCCGGGGCGCCCGGCGCCAGGTTCGGATAGGCGGTCGCAAGGGTGGCCTCGGTGTACTGGCCGCTGACGCCGGCCCCCAGGTCGAGCCAGTCGGTGAGCTGCATGGCGCCGGTCAGCTGGACGTCGGCGGTGGTCAGGCCCGATTCCAGGCCGTCATATCGCGCCCAGGCGTTGTCACGGTATTCGGTGGTGAAGTTGTAGGGGGCGGCCATCGAGAGGCCGAGGGCGAAGCGGTCACCCACCGGGGTGGCGATGGCGAAGTTCGGCGCGACCCCGTTCTGGATGGGGTTGAAGGCCCGCGGTTCGCCGCCCACCGGCACGGTCACGCCGCCGGGATAGGTGATGGTCGAGCCGGTGTCGTTGACGGTCGCATCGACGAAGATCGCATGGGCGCCGACATAGACCTCCCGCGGGGAGCGGGCGATGGCGGCCGGGTTCCACCACAGGGACGAGACCCCAGTGTCGGCCACTTCGCCGGTATAGGCCCGACCGGCGCCGCGCACCGACTGTTCCTGAAGATAGAAGCCGCCGGCCGCAGCCGGTCCGGCGAGGCTGGTTGCGCCCACAAGCGCCAGCACCCAGGCCTTTTTCATAGGTAGAACTCCCAAACACGATTTGCCGGGCGCGAGGCCGACTGGTGCGTTGGAAATGGGGAGCCGCTGGCTTTGGTTTCCCCATAAACCGGGGCAATCCGACTTGTGTGGCGGAATGGCCACACCTACATCCAGCCTCGACGCGCCTTGCGCTGCCTCAAGGCGGGGCGCGTCAATCCGCCTAACGAGGGGATGCCATGAACATTGACGTCTATTCTGATCGCGCCAAACAGGCGATCCAGTCGGCCCAGAGCCTCGCGCTCGCCCGCCGGCACCAGCAACTCGCGCCCATCCACCTGCTCAAGGTCCTGCTTGAGGAGAAGGACGGGCTGTCCCGCGCCCTGATCCAGAGCGCCGGCGGCCGGCCCGACGAGGCCGACGCCGCCGTCGAGACCGCCCTGGCCAAGCGGGCCAAGGTCGAGGGGGGCTCAGGCCAGCTCTATATGGCCCCGGAGACCGCCCGGGTCTTCGCCAAGGCCGAGGCCGACGCGAAAACCGCCGGCGACGCCTTCGTCACCACCGAACGCCTGCTGCTGGCCATCGCGGCCGAAGGCGGCGAGGCCGCCGACGCCCTGAAGAGCGCCGGCGTGAAGGCCAGCGCCCTGGAAAGCGCCGCCAATGATGTCCGCAAGGGCCGCACCGCCGATTCCGCCTCGGCCGAGGAGGGCTATGACGCCCTCAAGCGCTACGCCCGCGATCTCACCCAGGCCGCCCGGGACCAGAAGCTCGATCCCGTCATCGGCCGGGACGAGGAGATTCGCCGGACCATCCAGGTGCTGTCGCGGCGCACCAAGAACAACCCCGTCCTCATCGGCGAACCCGGCGTCGGCAAGACCGCCATCGTCGAGGGGCTGGCCCTGCGCATCGTCAATGGCGACGTGCCCGAAAGCCTCAAGGACAAGAAGCTCCTGTCGCTGGACATGGGCTCGCTGATCGCCGGGGCGAAATATCGCGGCGAGTTCGAGGAGCGGCTGAAGGCCGTGCTGAACGAGGTCACCGCCGCCGAGGGCTCGATCATCCTGTTCATCGACGAGATGCACACCCTGGTCGGCGCCGGCAAGGGCGACGGCGCCATGGACGCCTCCAACCTGCTGAAGCCCGCCCTGGCGCGCGGCGAGCTGCACTGCGTCGGCGCCACCACGCTCGATGAGTACCGCAAGCATGTGGAGAAGGATGCGGCGCTCGCCCGCCGGTTCCAGCCCGTGTTCGTCTCCGAGCCCACGGTGGAGGACACCATCTCCATCCTGCGGGGCCTGAAGGAGAAGTACGAGGTCCACCACGGGGTGCGCATCTCCGACAGCGCCATCGTCGCCGCCGCCACCCTGCCGAACCGCTACATCGCCGACCGCTTCCTGCCCGACAAGGCCATCGACCTGGTGGACGAGGCCGCCAGCCGGGTGCGCATGGCCGTGGACTCCAAGCCCGAGGAGTTGGACGAGATCGACCGTCGGATCGTCCAGCTGAAGATCGAGCGCGAGGCCCTGACCCGGGAGACCGACGCCGCGTCCAAGGCCCGGCTGGAAAAGCTGGAGGACGAACTCGTCGAGCTGGAGGCGGAGTCCGCCGGCATGACCGGCCGCTGGAAGGCCGAGAAGGACAAGCTGAGTTCAGCCGCCCAGATCCGCGAGGCCCTGGACCGCCTGCGCGCTGAGCTGGTCGCCGCTCAGCGCCGGGGCGACCTGCAACGGGCTTCGGAGATCGCCTATGGCGAAATCCCGCCCCTGGAGCGGAGCCTGGCCGAGGCCGAGGCGGTGGTCGCCGAGGAGCCGGTCAGCCCCGAGGTGGTCGACGCCGAGCAGATCGCCGCCGTGGTCAGCCGCTGGACCGGCGTGCCCGTCGACAAGATGCTGGAGGGCGAGCGCGAGAAGCTGCTCTCCATGGAGGACTACCTCCGTGGGCGGGTGGTCGGCCAGGAGGAGGCGCTGGTCGCCGTCTCCGACGCCGTACGCCGGGCCCGCGCGGGCCTGCAGGATCCCAACCGGCCCATCGGCTCCTTCCTGTTCCTCGGCCCCACCGGGGTCGGCAAGACCGAGCTGACCAAGGCGCTGGCCGAATTCATGTTCGACGACGAACAAGCGATCACCCGCCTCGACATGAGCGAGTACATGGAGAAGCACTCGGTGAGCCGCATGATCGGCGCCCCTCCGGGCTATGTCGGCTATGACGAGGGCGGGGCGCTCACCGAGGCGATCCGCCGGCGGCCCTATCAGGTGATCCTGTTCGACGAGGTTGAGAAGGCCCACCCCGACGTGTTCAACATCCTGCTGCAGGTGCTGGACGACGGCCGGCTGACCGACGGTCAGGGGCGGACGATCGATTTCCGCAACACCCTGATCATCATGACCTCGAACATGGGCTCGGAATTCCTGGCCGCCCAGCCTGAGGGTGAGCCTGTGGAGGCGGTGCGGCCGATGGTCATGGAGGTGGTCCGCAGCCACTTCCGGCCCGAACTGCTCAACCGGATCGACGAGATCATCCTCTTCAAGCGGCTTGGCCGGGCGGAGATGGACAACATCGTCGGCATCCAGCTTAAGCGGGTTGAGAAGATGCTGGCCGACCGGCGCATGGCCCTGTCGCTGGACGAGGCCGCCATGACCTGGCTGGGCGACAAGGGCTACGACCCTGTCTATGGCGCCCGACCGCTCAAGCGGGTGATCCAGAAGGCGCTGATCGACCCCATCGCCCGCAAACTGCTGGCGGGCGACCTGGACGACGGCGCGGTGATCGAGGTGAGCGCGGACGACGACGGCCTGCTGATCGGCCGCGCCCGGGTGCACTAAGCGACCGGGACGACCCATCGGGTCTGGACGCCCTTCCTGTTCGCAGGGAGGGCGTCTGTCGTTCAGCCCTTGGTCTTGCGCAGGCGTTGGC
This sequence comes from uncultured Phenylobacterium sp., assembly GCA_964515365.1. Taxonomy (GTDB): domain Bacteria; phylum Pseudomonadota; class Alphaproteobacteria; order Caulobacterales; family Caulobacteraceae; genus Phenylobacterium. Next base: position 9,195 of record CAZERE010000008.1, read on the forward strand.
CGGCATAGATATCGGCCAGGGTCAGGCCCAGGATGACGCCGTAGAAGAGCGCCAGACCTCGCCATTGGCGCGGGTTCGCCGGGCGCGCCTTGAGCAGCACGGCGACCTGGCCGGCGCTGTTCAGGCCGTGGGCGACCAGCCAGCGCTTGTCGCCGCCATCCAGCAGCAGGCCCGCGCCGGCCGCCATTTCCCGCAGACCCAGGGTGCGGACCATCGAGGCTGCGCCGAGGCCGGTGCGCTCCGAGATCGCCGCCGGCCGCGCGGTCTTGATCAGGCCGATGGCCAGGCTCGCCAGGCCCAGGGCGTAGATGGTCGGCCGGGCGGCGGAGGGCGTTTTCGGCAGTTTTTCTTGGGTCTTGGAAAGCGAAGCCATGAGCAGAAAAGACTTCGCCCGCCGCCGGGTTCCGGCGACGGGCGAAGGTTCGGCTCACGCTTGCGTCAGCAGGATCTAGAGATCGACGGGGCTGACCCGGCCGCCGCGGGTGACGACCCGGCGCATGATGGCCACGCTCTCGCCGCCGGCCAGCGGGCGAGCGACGGTGATCACGAACCAGGCCCCATCGGGCAGGCTGGAGAAGGTGAAGCGGTCGGCGGCGTCGCAGGTGGTGCGCCGCACGAAGGAGGAATAGTCGTCATTGGGCGCCGAGGGCGTCCGGGCCCGGACCTCGTTGGCCGGCAGGGCCGCAGCTTCGGGGGACGAGTAGAGGATGCTCATCCGCCGCCGGGTCCAGGGCGTCTCGGGCGTCAGGACCACGCCGGCGCCAGAGCAGGTGAACCGCGCCGCGCCCTGGCGATAGGTCAGCCGCCCATCGATGGTGTTGCGCCCCGGGACCGCCGACCAGGAGAAGTCTTCCGGCCGGAAAACGGTGGGCGACGGCGGCGAAACCCCCGGCGGCGGGGGCGGCGGCCCCATGGTCGGGGCGCAGGCGGTAGCCAGGGCGAGCGCGGCGGAGATCGCCAGGATGCGAAGCTTGGACATGCGCCGACCATAATTAAGGTCTGTGACAGATGCCAACACTAGATGCGTCACCCCGACGCAGGTGCTTGGCCGGTCCCTCAGAGCCAGGGCGCTGAAGCCTCCCGGGCGAGCATCTCCTCATAGGTCGGCCGCGGGCGGACGACGGCGAAGTCGCCCCCCTTGACCAACACCTCGGGGACCAGGGGCCGGCTGTTGTATTCGCTGGCCATGGAGGCCCCATAGGCGCCGGCGCTCATGAAGGCCACCAGGTCGCCGGCCTCGAACTGCGGCAGGGACCGGTCGCGGGTGAAGGTGTCGCCGGTTTCGCAGACCGGGCCGACCACGTCATAGGCCTTGGCCTCGCCCGCCCGGGGACGGACGGCGCGGATGTCGTGATAGGCGTCGTACATGGCCGGCCGCAGCAGATCGTTCATGGCCGCGTCCAGCACCAGGAAGCGCCGGCCCTCGGGTCGCTCGTGGATGTGCACCACCTGGGCCAGCAGCACGCCGGCGTTGGCCGCGATCACCCGGCCCGGCTCGAAGGCCAGCGCCACGTCCAGGCCGCGGGTGGCGTGGGCCACCACCTTGGCGTAGTCGGCCGGCGAAGGGGGCTCTGGCTGGTTGAAATAGGGCACGCCCAATCCGCCGCCCAGGTCCAGGCGCTCGACGGACAGGCCCTCGCCCTTCAGGCGTCCGACCAGTCCGGCCATCTTGGCGAAGGCCTCGGCCATGGGAGCGAGGTCGGTGATCTGGCTGCCGATGTGGCAGGCCACGCCGACGGGATTCAGCCAGGCGTTGTTGGAGGCCTGGGCGTAGAGCCGCTCGGCCTCGGCGAAGGAGACGCCGAACTTGTTCTCCGACTTGCCGGTGGCGATCTTGGCGTGGCCGCCGGCCGCCACATCGGGATTGACCCGGAAGGCGATGGTGGCGCGCTTGCCCAGGCTTTGCGCCACCTGGGCGATGGCGACCATCTCAGGCTCGGACTCGACATTGATCTCACTGACCCCGGTCTCCAGGGCGAAGGCGATCTCGGCCCGCGTCTTGCCGACGCCGGAAAAGACGATGCGCTCAGGCGGAACGCCCGCGGCCAGGGCCCGACGAATCTCGCCCTCGGACACGGTGTCTGCGCCGGCGCCTAGCCGCGCCAGGGTCCGGAGCACGGCGAGGTTCGAATTGGCCTTCACGGCGAAGGCGATCAGCGGGTCGCGCACGCCTTCGGCCTCCAGGGCCTCGCGCAGGACCGTGTAGTGCCGCTCGAAGGTGGCGGTGGAATAGACATAGACCGGGGTGCCGACCGCCTTGGCGATGTCGGTCAGGGCCACGTCCTCGCAGAAGAGCTCCCCCTCCCGCAGATCGAAATGATTCATCGGGGATTGGCGTAGGGGTCGGGCAGGGCGCCCTGGGGCGAGGACGAGGTCGGGCTGGACGATGTGCCCTCGATGGGCAGGGTCCGCGGCGGCGCGGGATTGGTCGACCGGGTGCGCGGATCGACTGTGTCCACCGGCTTGCTGGCCGAGGGGCGCGGGGCGACGATCTCGCCGGTGGCCGGGTCGCCCCACAGGGGCGGCGGACGATCCAGACCGCCGGCCTTGCCGCAGGCGGCCAGGGCGAGCGCGCTGGCAAGGGCCATGAGGAGCGGGGCGCGGAGGTTCATTTCAGCAAGTCCTTCCAGCGGGCGACCTGGGCGCGAACCTGGTCGGGAGCGGCGCCGCCATAGCTTTTGCGGCTGGCCACGGATGCGGCCGGTGTCAGCACCTCATAAACCCCGGAGCCGATGCGCGGGTCCAGGGCCTTCATCTCGTCCAGGGGCAGATCGGCCAGATCGCAGGCCAGCTGCTCGGCCCGCTTCACCGCAGCCCCGGTGATGTGGTGGGCGTCGCGGAACGGCATGTCGAGGGTCCGCACCAGCCAGTCGGCCAGATCGGTGGCGGTGGAGAAGCCGGCGCCGGCCGCCGCAGCCATCCGCTCGGCGTTGGGGGTCAGGTCGGCGACCATGCCGGTCATGGCGCCGAGCGACAGGTCGAGGACGTCGAAGGCCTCGAAGGTCGGCACCTTGTCCTCCTGCATGTCCTTGGAATAGGCGAGCGGCAGGCCCTTCATCACCACGGCCAGCTGGGTGAAGGCCGCCAGCATGCGGCCGGCCTTGGCCCGGACGAGCTCGGCCGCATCGGGGTTCTTCTTCTGCGGCATGATGGACGAGCCGGTGGTGAAGGCGTCCGACAGGGCGATGAAGCCGAACTGCGGCGTCATCCAGATCACGATCTCCTCGGCCAGGCGCGACAGGTGCGTGGCGCAGATGGCGCCGGCCGCCAGGGCCTCGAGCGCGAAGTCGCGGGAGGAGACGCTGTCGAGGGAGTTGGCGGTGGGCCGCGCAAAGCCCAGGGCCTTGGCCGTGGCGTGACGGTCGATGGGGAAGGGCGAGCCGGCCAGGGCCGCGGCGCCCAGGGGGCATTCGTTCATGCGGGCCGCCGCGTCGGTGAAGCGCGAGGCGTCGCGGCCGAACATCTCCACATAGGCCATCAGGTGGTGGCCGAAGGTCACCGGCTGGGCCGGCTGCAGGTGGGTGAAGCCCGGCATCAAGGTCTCGGTATGGGCCTCGGCCTGGGCCACCAGGGCGCGCTGCAGAGCCTGGAGCTGCCCGGCCGTGCGATGGCAGGCTTCGCGGACCCACATGCGGAAGTCCAGCGCCACCTGGTCGTTGCGCGAGCGCGCCGTGTGCAGCCGTCCGGCCGCCGGCCCGATCAGCTCGCGCAGGCGGGCCTCCACATTCATGTGGATGTCTTCGTACTCGTCGCGGAACGGGAAGGTCCCCTCGACGATCTCGGCCTCGATGCGGGAAAGGCCCCCCTGGATGGCGGCCTCGTCCTCAGCCGAGATCACCCCCTGGTCGCGCAGCATGGCCGCATGGGCGCGGGACCCGGCCAAATCCTGCGGCGCCAGGCGCTTGTCGAAGCCGATGGAGACGTTGATCGCCTGCATAAGGTCGGCGGGCTTGGCCGAAAATCGGCCGCCCCACATGGCCTGGCCCTGGCCGGAGCCCTCGGCTTTCGCCATATGGACGTCGTGCTGCGGAGTCTTGGAGGCGTTGTCGGTCATATGAACGGTCAATCAGAGGCGAAACCCGGACCAAGCCTGTTCCGCTGGATCCTCTGGGGCGTCGCCGCCTTCGGCGTCGCGGCGGTGGTCTACATCATCGTTCAGGCTTCCACCAATCCCGATGCGAACCGCGGCCTGCGCGCGTTCGCCAAGGGGGAGATGGCGGCCCTGCAGACCCCGTCCGAACCCCGTCCCGCGCCGGTGACCACCATCTATGACCCGCAAGGGGAGCCGATCCGCCTCAGCGCCTTCCAGGGCGAGGTGGTGGTGCTGAACCTCTGGGCCACCTGGTGTCCGCCCTGCGTGGCCGAGATGCCGACGCTGGCGGCCCTGGCCGCCCATTATGAGGGCCAGCCTGTCCGGGTGCTGGCCGTCAGCATCGACCGCCCCGACGATGTGGACAGGGCGCGGGCCTTCATCGGCCAGCACGCGCCGCTGGACTTCTACAGCGACCCGAACATGAAGCTCGCCTTCGACCTGGTCCCGCCGGCGCCGGGCATGCCGACCACGGTGATCTATGGCGCGGACGGCGTCGAACGGGCCAGGCTGTCCGGCGGCGCGGACTGGAGCGGCGCCGACGCCAAGGCCCTGGTGGACCACGTTCTGGGCGCCGACTAGGCCGCAGGGGCGTTACGCCTTCCGGATCAGGCGCCTGTGGGCGCCCTCTCCGGCTGAACGACCCGGCGACCGTCGAAATAGGCGTAGAGGGCCGCGGCCGCGGCGATGGCGTGCGGCCCCTCGTCCATCTCCACCATGGGGCGAACCGCGGCGCTCGCCCTGCGGAACTGGCTCTCGATCCCCTGGAAATCCCCGCACAGGGCGATGTCCTCGTCCTCGACCTCATAGCCGGCCGCGCTGAGGCCGCCGAGGCTTTCGCGCAGGCGGGCGATTTCCGAGGCGCCGACCGGCGCATAGACTCCGGTCATGACGCCAAAGGCGTAGGGCGCCGGCAGGCCGGTCAGCTTCAGGTCCCAGGCGATGTTGGAGGCCAGCGGATAGAGCCTCATGTCCACCATGCCCACCAGGCGGCGCGCCCCGTGGGCGTAGGCCACCTCCATGGCGGCCAGGAAGGCCTCGGCCACCCGACGCCCGCCGCGGCGGTTCTTGCGATAGGCGTGGGTCGAGAAGATGCGGCTCATCTCCCAGGCCTCGGCGCCTTTGAGGCTCGGCGCGCCCTCGGCGATCATGTGCGGGAAGGCGTCGGCGAGGATGCAGCCGTCCAGGGTCGAGCGGACCCGCAGGCCGACCTCGATCTCGTCGTCGGGACCAAGCGCCAGCAGATAGACGGCCAGGTCGTCGTCGAACTGATCGACTTCGCCCCCATCGACCACCTTGAGGTCGGTCCAGCCGTTCTCCTCGATGAAGTGGAGGCGGCGGAGCTGGTGCATCTCCTGCAGTTGGCGGGCGTAGAGGTGGCGGTTCTTAGAGGTCACGATATGGATCACGGCGAAGCTCCAGGGAGGAAGGTCCGCCCCGATGCTGCGCGCCTGTCCCGCAGGACCCTATGGGGTGATCACCCTATGACCGGCCGGATCAGTCCCTGGCGCAGGGCCGCGGTCACCGCCTGCATGCGGGTGGAGACGTCCAGCTTGCGCTTGGCCCGCTCCACATGGTGGTTCACGGTCTTGGGCGAGATGTCGAGGATGGCCCCGATCTCCCAGTCGCTCTTGCCCAGCGCCACCCACTCCAGGCATTCGGATTCCCGGGCGGTCAGCAGGCCAGGGCCGGGGCGGTCGCCGGCCATTTCGTGGAGGCGGACGGCCAGGGTGGCGAACACCACGCCCACGCTTTCCAGCAGCGGGCGATGGGCTAGGTCGAACCGCGATATGGGGCTGGCCATACGCAGGACGATCTTCTCGCCGATCGGGCCGGGCATCTGGACGACGAAGGCGTTGGCGAGGCCCTCGGCGAGGGCGTCCTGCCACATGGCCGCCGCCGCGGCCGGCGCGGCTTCCCGCACGTCGGTCCAGGTGAAACCGGTGCGATTGGCGGAGATCCAGTCCGAGCAGGGGTCCTGCTCGATATAGCGCTCGCGCCAGTAGCGCTGGTCCCAGTCGATGAAGCCGTGCCGCGAAACGATCGTCGGGATATCGGCCATCCGCAGCCCCGACAGCCGCGTGCAGCAGTAGCGATCGAAACCGAAGACTTCGAGCGTTCGACGAAAATGCGCCTCCAGCACGCGCAAATCCCGATGCTCCGGCGCTTCCGACAGGAAGGCCCAGCTCAGGCTCTCAATGGACGACATCGACGAGGCCCCCTTCACCGGGACCGACTTAAGCGGGTTCGCGGTTCTTCGTCACCTGTCCCTGGGCCGAGGCGCCGGCCGGCGTCAGGATGCGCAGGAAACTGACCAGCGACGTGCGCGCCTCGGCGGGCAGTTGCTCATAGGCGGTCAGAAGCTCGAGGGCGCCGGGGGTGCGCATCCGCGACAGCAGGTCGAGATCGACGCTGGGTTCTTCGTCGGGGGTGTCCAGCACGTCCAGCAGGTCGGTGACCCGGCAACGCAGGGCGCGGGCGATCTGGACTAGGCGGGAGAAGGAGATGCGGTTGGCGCCGTTCTCATACTTCTGGATCTGCTGGAAGCTGACGCCACATTGCTCGGCCAGGGCCTCCTGGGACATGCTGATGGTCCGCCGGCGGATGCGCACGGCCGCCCCGAGGGCGATATCCATCGGGTCGGGGGTCTTGGTCGAGGACTCAGTCAAACCGTTCTCCTTTGTCAGACACGCCATCAAGCGTGACGGCCAGCCAGTTGAGGCGATTGTTTCAAACCTGAGAGGTTGTCCAATCGCCTCACCACTCGCCTAGCGTGGCTAACGCATGAGTTGCAAGAATGGTGTTCTACGAAAATGGGTAGATGTTGACCCTAGGGACCCCAGGGCCGGGCGCGGTGGTCCCGAGATGGGCTCTACGCGCGCCGCAGTTGCATCTCAGACGCGTTTCCAGCTGACTCAGGCGGCGCCCGCCGAGGCGTTGATCAAGCCACGGCGTGGGATTGATCCGCGCCGCGCCGCCGCAATTGGCCGCCTCGCACGTCGCCCATAGGACGCAGCCAAGTTGTTTCAACTCTGAAAGAAATGGATCCTGATCAAGCGCGCTGGGCGCATATGTTCCATCTGCCATGGCTCACCTCCTGGCGAACAAAAGCAGAACAAATGCGCCGTGGCGACTCCGCTACAAGGGCGCCGGCCCAAACCGCTATTCCAGGTGGAGGGGGGACCAGGACGTCGGTCGAATCCGGTGCGAGAGGGTCGCTGATGCGGGCGATAGGTCCCTCGACTGCCGATCCAGTCTCTTGTTTAGAGATCGCCCAGGCCATAGGCGCCCGTTAAGGACGTTGAAACCATTACGCAAATGGTCGCATGTCAGCCGGCGGCCACGGCCAGCCGGGGTTCTGGGGCAAGAAAGGCGGCGAGCGCCTCCAGCGGCATCGGCGCCGCCACCAGGTAGCCTTGGATCAGATCGCAACCCAGGGCCGCCAGGGCCTGCCGGGTCGTCTCGGTCTCCACGCCCTCGGCCACCACCTTCATGCCGAGACCGTGAGCCAGTTTGATGGTGGACTTCAGGATCAGGCGGTCGCGCTCTGTGTCGACGGCCGTGGCGATGCTGCGATCAAGCTTGAGCTCATCGGCCTCGAGCATCTTGAGATAGGAGAGCGAGGAGAGGCCAACGCCATAGTCGTCGATGGAGATGGCCAGGCCCGCCTTTCGGAAGGCCCTGACCGCTTCGATCGCCGCCTGGGGGCTTTCGATGACGGCGGTCTCGGTGATCTCGATGCAAAGCTCCGCCGCTCGCCCGCGCACGGCGGCCAGGACATGCTCGCAGAAGGCGAGATCGCTCAGCACCCGGCCAGACACATTGATGGAAATCCGCAGGTCGTGGCCGGCGGCCCGCAGGACCTGGCTGTCGGCCAGCGCCTGGGCCAGGGTCCATTCGGTGAGTTCGCGGATGCTCCCCGTTTCTTCGGCGGCCGGAATGAACAGATCCGGACGAATGGCGCCCCGCACCGGATGGCGCCACCGCATGAGGGCTTCGAGGCCGGTGACTGCGCCGGTCACGGCGTCGGTCTTGGGCTGGTAGTGCAGGGAGATCTGGCCCTCCGCGAGACCCTGGCGCAGCTCGCTCATCAAGGCGAGGTTGAGGCTCGGGTCCTGGAAGGCCTCGGGGGCATAGGTCAGCCGCCGACGGTCCAGGCGCCGCGCCTCGTCCAGGGCCCGGGTCGCCTGCTCCAGAAGGCCTTCGTCGCTTTCGCCGGGATCGGTGTCATAGGCGACCCCCAGTCGGGTGAAGGCGTCGACCAGATGCCCCTGAACCTCATGGGCGGGGTCGAGGGCCTCCAAGGCCGCAAGCTCTGATTCCAGCGCGGCAAGATCGCCCCGGCGCACGACCAGCCCGAGGACGCCGGTTGAGAGGTAGCCCAGACGACTGGCGTGGCAGGTGCGCAGAAGCCGTTCGGCGACCGCCCTCAGGACATGATTGGCGAGGCCATAGCCGATGGCGGCGCGCATTTCGGCGTGGCGGTCGAGGCCGATGACCACGACGGCCACCGCGCCGTCGTGTCCGCCACGGATCCGCGCCACTTCCTTGAGCAGGGCGCGGCGATTGGGCAGTTCGGTCTCGGATTCGTGCAGGGCCAGGTGCAGCAGGCCGGCCTCCCGCTCTCGCACGATCGCCTCGCCCCGTCGGCGAAGCTCGCTGCGCACGGTCAAGGCCAGGCAGAGGACCTGCGCCAGGAGAAGGGGGGCGACGCGCATGGAGATCGGCGCCACGGCCTGCAGCACAACCGGCAGGCCGAGGATCAGGACGACGGCCGCCACATGGCGGCGGCTCAGGGTGGAAAGGTCGCCGCCAGCCGCGCCCGGCCGCAAGGCGAGCGCCAGGGTGAGCACCAGGACCAGGCACACGAGGGGATGGAGCGCGTAGAGGGCCCGGCCCTGGACGAGGCTCTCGAAGGCGAGGGCGTGGACCATCACGCCTGGCAGGACCCCGTGACGGGGCGTGGCCAGATTGTCGCCCAGCTCAAGGGCCGTCGCCCCGATCAGCACCGTGCGACCGCGGACGAGGGCGGGATCAAAGCGGTTGTCGTAGACGTCCTGGAAGCTGAGCTGCGGCGTCCCGCGGAGGTCGATCCCATAGTCGATCAGGAAGCTGTCGGTCCGTCCAGGCGGCCGCCCGGCCATGAGCGTGGCCATGGTGGGCCGGTAGGTGTCGCCCGCGCCGAATCCCCGGACGTAGGATCTGACCCGGCCGTCGGCGTCGACGGGAACATTGACGCTGGCCAGCAGGGCGTCGCTGGACAGGGTGGCCAGGGGCGCGTTTTCGATGAGGCGGGCGCCAGGCTCGCTGCGCTTGGTGGGCTGGACGAAGGTCGGCAGGATCACCTGGCCGGGCTGCCGGCCGATCGACTGCGCCAGGACGTCGTCGCCCTCCAGGGTCGAGCGGGCGCTGAAATCCACGTCGAAGCCGATAAGCTCAGCCCCCGCCGCATTGAGATTGTCCAGGACCCGGGCATAGCGATCGCGACCCCAGGGCCAGGTCCCGGTCGCCCTCAGGCTGGCGACATCGATTTCCACGATCGCGATCTGCCGGGTCGCCTCCCGCTGGATCAGCTGGAAACGCTGGCTCGCCAGGGCGTCCTCGATCGGCCGCAACAGCCCGCTCGCCATAACGAGGGCCACCACGACCACGACCGCCGCCGGCGTGAGCCAGAGGCGGTCGCGCCGTCTCATGCGAGCAAGACCCTGGGGCAGGCGCAAAGCCATGGGCTAGTCGGCCTTGCCCTTGCCGCCTTTGCCGACGCCGGGGCTGTCGCCCCCGGAGGCGGCGCCATTGCCCACGCCATTGTTGGCGCCAGGACCATTTCCGTTTCCGGCGCCGGGGGCGGTCTCTGGGGCAGGGGGGGCGGCTGCGCCGCCGTTGCCGTTCCCATTGCCGTTCCCGCCGGCGTTATTGGCGCCGGGACCATTGCCGTTGCCGTTGCCGGGGTTGGCGCCCTCAGGGCCGTTGGGGCCGCCAGACGCGCCGCCATTCCCATTGCCATTGCCGACGCCGTTGTTGGCCCCAGGGCCGTTGCCGTTGCCGTTGCCGTTTCCATTCCCGGCGCCGGGGCTGGGACCCTCAGGTCCGTTCGGATTGCCGGCCGGGCCGCCGTTGCCGACGCCGTTGTTGGCGCCGGGGCCATTGCCGTTTCCGTTCCCGCCGCCGGGATTGGCGCCCTCAGGTCCGTTCGGACCGCCGGCCGGGCCGCCGTTACCATTGCCATTCCCGCCGCCATTGTTGGCGCCGGGGCCATTGCCGTTTCCATTCCCGCCGCCGGGATTGGCGCCCTCAGGTCCGTTGGGACCGCCAGCCGCGCCGCCATTCCCATTGCCGGCGCCGACGCCGTTATTGGCGCCGGGGCCGTTACCGGCGCCATTCCCAGGGGTCGCACTTTCAGACCCGTTGGGATTGCTCGCGCCGCCGCCTTGCGACGGGCCGGCAAAAGCCGGGGGAGCGGCGCCATTGGCGGCGATCTGCGCGGGTCCCTGGCCTATGGCGGCCGCCGTGGCGCGGGCTGCGGCCATGCTCGATCCGCCGCCATCTCCGCCGCCCAAGCTCGCAATGTCGGTCGCCGCCGAAAGCGCGGCCTGCCCCTGGGGCGCGGCGATATTGCGCGCGGTGTCGAGGCCGGCCGGCGCGCCCGGACCGGCGACGACGCCATCGGACACCTGGCTGTAGTCCAGGGGCGGAAGAGCCTGGACCGCTTCGGCCGGCGCAGGCGTCGCCGAAGGCGTGATCACGCCGACCTGGGCGGGGCCGTCGCGCATCACCCGGCCGGTGACGCCGGCCGGGATGTCCTGGGGTCCGCCGCCGCCGTTGGCGCGGACCTCCACCAGGCCCTCGGCCACATGGACGGTGTCTGACGTGGCGCCGATGGCGACCGTGAAGGTGGTGCCCTTGACCACGGCGGCCAGCAGCGGCGTATCGACCCGGAAGTGGGGACGCGCCTGCTTGTCCACCTGGAAGAGGATCGAGCCCAGGTCCTGCATGATGCGGGTCATGCCCGCCCCCTCGCCATTGGCGACGGTCATGCGGCTGTTGGGGCCGATGACCATGCGCTGGGCGCCGTTGGTCAGCACGGCGCGGCCGCCGGCGGCGGTCGTGATGTCGGCGCCCACAGGCACGGCCTGGTTGGGCGCGGCGGCGGCTGGCGTCTGACCGGGCGTAGCGACGCGCACGCGGCCCGTGACCTCCGTCAGTCGCCATTCGGCCGCCAGGGCGACGCTGGCGCCAAAGAGGATCGTGGTCGAGAGCAGGGCCGCCAGGGGCACTTTCACGGAACGCATTCTACGCCTCCCTTTCTTGTCCCGCGCTTCGGCGGTTTGGAGATCGAACCTGCTCCATAGGGGCGCCACGGCTAACCGACCGCTAATAACCCAACGAATTTCTAATGTTAGCGGCGCGTTCACCTTGTTGAGCGAGCATGATTGACCGAGTTTTCGAGCTGAGGTTGGCGTTGGTCCTGCGTATCCCCTGGCGTCGTTCGACGACGCTCCTCGCCTGCGCCACAGCCCTTGGCGTCGCCGGTTTCGGCGGCGGACCGGCTGACCGCGCTATCGCCGAGGCGCAGAACGACGCCCAGCAGGAGGCCGCGGCCGAGGGCCGTTTTGTTCTGACGGGCCTGACCATCGACGGCGTCAGCGCCTATCCCCAGGCGGCGTTCGCCCCCCTCTATGCTGACGACCTGGCCCGCGAGATCGGCCTGTCCGACCTGGTGCGTCTGTCCGAGGCGATCACCGCCCACTACCGGCGGGACGGCTATTTTCTGAGCCGTGCGGCCACGCCCCGCCAGACCGAGGGGGACGGTCAGGCCCGGCTGATCGTCTATGAAGGCTATGTGGCCGCGGTGGCCTTCGAGGGCGACGCGGTGCCCGCCGTCGGCGCCTTGCTCACCGACATCGTCGATCAACGCCCCCTGAAGCTGGCCGACCTCGATCGCCGACTGGCCCTGGCCAATGACCTGCCGGGCGTCAAGGTGAGTGCGCGCCTGGAGCCGGACTTCGATGATCCCGCCGCGCACCGGCTGGTGGTGACGACGTCTCTCCGAAAGCTCGAGGGCCAGATCTATGCCGACAATCGCGGCGGCGAACAGGCGGGACCCTGGCAGGTCTACAGCCGCGTCGGCCTGAACTCGGTGGCCCGCTCCGGCGACCAGCTGGCGATCAGCGTCCTGACCACCCCGGCCGATGTGCGCAAATTCACCCAGGCCGACGCCTCCTATGTCGTCCCCCTGCCGGGGGGCGGTAACCTGCGCGGGACGGTGGCGGCGTCGAAGGCCGACAATGGCGCTGATGGCCTGGCCGCCGCCCTGGGGAATGAAAGCCAGTCCGCGGCCGTTCGGCTGTCCCTGCCCCTGGTCCGTCGCCAGGACCGCTCGGTCTGGATGATTGGCGCGGCCGAAGCGCGCCGTTCCGAGCAGAACTGGGCGAATGGCGTGCTGAAGGACGAACTCGCGGTCGCTCGCCTGGCCGTGCAGGCCGATCGCCAGAGCGCCGGCGCCTACACCTCAGGCTTTGCACAGCTGTCCCATGGCTTCGGGGGACTGGGGGGCGAGAGCCCCATGGGCCGCTCCCGCTGGGACGCCGACGCCCAGTTCTGGAAGGTGAACGCCTACGGGTCTCACTATCGCGACCTGGGCTCCAAGGCGGGCCTCTTCCTGTCGGCCTCGGGGCAGTGGTCGCCCGACGCCCTGCTGGCGTCGGAGGAATTCGCCGCCGGCGGCCTGCCGGTGGGGCGCGCCTACGACTATGCCGAGATCATGGGAGATCGGGGCCTCGCCGGTCTGGCCGAGTTGCGCGTCGGTTGGGACCCGCAATTGCGGCCCCTGACCTTCTTCCAGACCTACGCCTTCATCGATGGCGCCAAGGTGTGGAACTACAATGCCGCACCGGGCTGGGGCTCGGCGACCCTGGCGTCCGCCGGTGGCGGCCTGCGTCTGGTCTTCGACAATCGCTATAGCGTGCGCGCCGAACTGGCCAAGCCGATCGACGGCAAGCCCTATGGCCGGTCCGACATGGGACTGCGGGGCTTCATCTCCCTGTCTGCGAGCTTCTAGGCCAGCTCAGGGGTCAGGCCGCGGCGTTGTTTCCGCCGACCACGCTCTGCAGCACGGCGATCAGGCGCTCGGCCTCGATGGGCTTGGGCAGGTGCAGGTCGGCCCCGGCCTCCAGACTGGCGGCCCGGTGTTCGGGCAGGGTGTTGGCGGTCAACATGACGATGGGGGTGCGACCCCGGGCGGCGTCGGTCTCCCGGGCGCGAATCTTCCGGATGGCGGTCAGGCCGTCCATCACCGGCATCTGCATGTCCATCAGCACGATGTCGAAGGGCGCGGCTTCGAAGGCCTCGCAGGCCTCGAGGCCGTTCTCGGCCAGCACCAGCTCGACGTCGAACTCGGCCAGCAGGACCTCGACCACCTGCCGGTTGATCGGGTGGTCGTCGGCCACCAGGATCCGCAACGGGCGCTCGGTCGTCGCAATGGTCTCGGGCTGCTCGGCTTCGGCCTCCGTCGGGGGCAGGGGCAGGTCGACCCAGAAGACCGCGCCGCGTCCAGGCCCTGCGCTGTCGGCGTCGATCTCGCCGCCCATCAGTCCCACCAGCTGCCGGCTGATGGCCAGGCCCAGGCCCATGCCGCCGAAGCGCCGGCTGATGGTGGCGTCGGCCTGGGCGAAGCGCTTGAAGAGGTCGGCCTTGCGCGCCGGGTCGAAGCCCATGCCGCTGTCTTCGACCGTGAACCGCCAGCGGGTGTCGTCCAGGGGCCTGAGGCGCAGGCGCACCTGACCCGCCTCGGTAAACTTCAGCGCATTGACCACCAGGTTGGCCAGCACCTGCTTGAGCCGCAGGGGATCGCCCAGGACCAGGGTTTCGGCCCGGGGGGCGATCTCCAGAACCAGGGCCAGGCCCTTCTCCGTCGCCCGCGGCCCCAGGAGGGGCTCCAGCATGCGGACCGCCTCGGCCAGGTGGAAGGGTTCGGAGGTGACCTCCACCGTCCCGGCCTCCATCCGCGAGACATCCAGAAGGTCTGACAGCAGCCGCTCGAGGCTGAGGCCCGAGGTGCGAATGATCTGCACCATCTCGCGCTGCACCGGGGTCAGGGTGGTGCGCTCCAGGGCCGAGGCCACGGCGACCACCCCATTGAGGGGGGTGCGGATCTCGTGGCTCATATTGGCCAGGAACTCGGCCTGGGTGCGCTGAGCGGCCATCTGCTGGCGCCAGGACCGGCGCGCCCGGGTGACCATCACCGCGGCCACGGCGCCGAACGCCAGGAGGACGGCGAGCACGGGCAGGATGGAGCGCCGCAGCAGGGCCGTCCCCGGCTTCTGCGGCGTCCAGGCCAGGATCAGCGGCGTTTCGGCGTCCAGGACATCGATGCTCAGCCGGGCGTCGCCATCGCCGACCGAGGCGGCGCCCAGGCCGGTTCTTAGATTCCCCAGGAGATAGCGGTCCTGCAGGACCTCGATCGAGACCTGCTCGATCGGCAGCAGGGTCAGCAGGATGGGCGCCCGTTCGCCCTGCGGCAGGACGCCGCCCTGGTCGGGCTGGAACAGGCTGGCGGTGGCCAGGCGTATGCGGCCGTCGATGGCGACGAAGCCGCTGGCCTGAACCGGATCGGGATGGCCGCCCGGGACGGGGCGCCAGGATCCCCTCCGGGCCTCGGCGGCGCGGACCTGGGAAATCAGCGCGGAAAAGACCTCGACCGGCGCGTCGTCCGGATCGGCGGGGTCGCGGTCCTGGCGATGATAGAGGGGTTGATCCCCACCATCGATCACCAGAAGCCGGCTGAAATCGAAGCCCAGGGCGTAGAAGTCATTGAGGTTGGCGTCGGCCCAGGCCAGGTCGCCGCGGTGGTCCAGGTTCAGGACCGCCTCATCCCATACGGTCTCCGGAACGATCGAGGCCTCCACCTCGGCGATGGCCGAGGCCAGGCCCTGGCGCACCAGTTCCTGCTCGCGCAGCCGGGTGCTCTCATCGACGCCTCGGCTCCAGAAGACCAGGCTCAGGACGAAAACCGCCATGGCCGCAAAGGCCAGCAAGGCGGTGGGAAGCAGCAGGCCAAGGCCGCTCAAGCGACGCATCGACGACTCTCCAAGATCCTCCGGCGGCGTACTGGAGCGGGTCATCGATATAGATCACATATCTCTGTTCGACCAAGTCTGCTGAAGCTTGTGGTCGACCTAGCGGTCCTGGCGGTCCCGGTCGGAGCGGACCTTCACCCGCTCGGGCGCCGGCCAGATGCGCACGGCCACCGCGGCCGTCACCGAACCGAAGATGGCGATCAGGGCGCCGGCGGCCTGGATTTCGGTCATGCCGGTGGCCATCAGCCGGCCGGCCATGGCGCCCGATACGAACACGAGGCAGGCGGTGCCCCACTCGGCCATGCCTTGCGAAAACAGTCCCTTGAGCATGGCTCTCTCCACATTCTGCGGTCTGGCGATCCTGCGCCCGGGGCTCTTAGTCAATCCTTACAGACGCAGGCCTGCGTCATCGGACCGCAGGCCCACGCCAGGGGGCGATCTGGCGAATGGAAAGGGGCGGCATGGACGGAATTCCGGCGCCGGCGCCAAAGGCGACGGCGGCGGACGCCCAGCCGCCTCCTCTGAGGCCGAGGGGCCGCTTCAGCTTGACCCGCCGGGGAACGCAACGCCAAGGTATGCGTAGTGGGAGGGTGTTTATGCGCTTGAAAGACCGGCTGGGACGCGAGTGGCGGTTTTTGCGCAAGCTCCGGCGAACCCTTGGGCGGGTGAAGTCCATCGCTCCGGACTCCCCGAACCTGATCTGCGACGACCTTCAGGAGGCGATGGACAAGTGGCGTGATCGCCCGGCCATGACCTTCGAGGGTCGGACCGTCACCTATGCCGAGCTGGACGGCATCGCCAACCGCTACGCCCACTGGGCCAAGGGGATCAATCTGCGCCGCGGCCAGACCGTGGCCCTCTTCATGCCCAACCGGCTGGAGTATTTCTGCGTCTGGTATGGCCTGTCCAAGGTCGGCGTGATCACCGCCCTGATCAACAACCAGCTGACCGGCGCGGCCCTGGCCCACTGCCTGAACATTTCCGGGGCCAGCCACTGCATCGTGGATCCCGAGACCTCGGCGGCCTTCGAGGACGTCAAGGACGGGCTGGAGAACCACGTCCAGCAGTGGATCCTCGGCGAGGCCCGCGGCGAACAGCGCGACCTGATCCAGGCCCTGAAGAGCTGCAGCCAGTTGCCGCCGGACCGCAGCGTGCGCGAGGGCATGGTCGGCCGCGACACCTGTCTCTACATCTACACCAGCGGCACGACGGGCCTGCCCAAGGCCGCCCGGATCACTCACGTCCGCGCGCAGCTCTATATGCGCGGCTTCGCCGGCTCCACGGGCGCCGAGGCGAAGGACCGGGTCTATGTGGCCCTGCCGCTCTACCACGCCACGGGCGGCCTCTGCGCCCTGGGGGCGGCCCTGCTGAACGGCGGGTCGGTGGTGCTCAAGAAGCGCTTCTCGGCCACCCAGTTCTGGCCGGATATCGTGGCCGAAGGCTGCACCATGTTCGTCTATATCGGCGAGCTGTGCCGCTATCTGGTCAACCATCCGGAAACCGAGGAAGAGACCCGCCACAAGCTGCGCCTGGCCTTCGGCAACGGCCTGCGCCCCGACGTCTGGTCGGTGATGAAAAGCCGCTTCCGCATCCCCGACATCCTGGAGTTCTACGGCTCCACGGAGGGGAACGTGTCGATGTTCAACTTCGACGGCAAGGAAGGGGCGATCGGGCGGGTGCCGCGCTATCTGCGCAGCCGCTTCAACTTCCGCCTCGTCCAGTTCGACGTGGAGAACGAGGTCCCGATCCGCGGTCCGGACGGCTTCTGCATCGAGTGCGGACCGGGCCAGATCGGCGAATGCGTCGGCCGGATCGGCGGCGACGCCCGGGCCGAGTACACCGGCTATGTCGACAAGGCGGCCAGCGAAAAGAAGGTCCTGAAGGACGTCTTCGCCAAGGGCGACGCCTGGTTCCGCACCGGCGACCTGATGCGCCAGGACGCCGAGGGCTATTTCTACTTCATCGACCGGATCGGCGACACCTTCCGCTGGAAGGGCGAGAACGTCTCGACCAACGAGGTGGCCGCGCGGCTGCAGGAGGCGCCGGGGGTTCTGGAGGCCAATGTCTATGGGGTCGAGGCGCCAGGCGCCGATGGCCGCGCCGGCATGGCGGCCCTGGTGACCGACTCCGACTTCGACCTGGCGGCCTTCGGCGAGCATGTGGCGCGCGAACTGCCCAGCTACGCCCAGCCCGTCTTCCTGCGGATGATGCCGGCCATGGAGACCACCGGCACCTTCAAGCAGCGCAAGGTGGACCTGGTGGAGCAGGGCTTCGACCCGGCCAAGGTCAAGACGCCGCTGTACTTCAAGGATCCCGACAAGGGCTATGTGAAGATCACCAAGACGGTGTTCACCAAGCTCACGGCCGGCGGCTACCGCCTCTAGACCTGGAGCGCGGCCTCAGGCGGCGACCTCTGCGCCTGTCGCCTCGGCGGCCAGGGTCAGGCGGAGGTGGCACAGGAGGCCGCTTTCGGCGAATTCCAGGCGCGCCTCGCCGTCGATGTCGCCCTGCAGGCTGCGTTCGATTAGGCGCGAGCCGAAGCCCTGGCGAAGCGGCGGCGATACGGGCGGTCCGCCCTGTTCGCGCCACACCAGGTCGAGCCGCGAGCGCCCGGCCTCCTCACGCAGGGTCCACTCCACCTGCACGCAGCCTTCCGAGGTGGAGAGCGCGCCGTACTTGGCCGCATTGGTCACCAGTTCATGGAAGACCAGGCCCAGGGTCAGGGTCTCGGCCGCCGACAGGGCCACGGCTGGGCCTGCGAGCTTGTAGCGCTCGGCCCCGTGCGGGCGGAGCTCCATCAGGATCACCTCGTCCAGCGGCGCGCCGCGCCAGACCGACTGGGTCAGCAGGTCGTGGGTGGCCGACAGGGCGAGCAGGCGCGCCTCGAAGGCTTCACGGAAGGCGGCGGGGCTCGCCGTGGTCCGCAGGGTCTGGGCGGCGATGGCCTGGACGATGAGAAGCGCCGAGACGAGCGCCGTATCAAA
>CAZERE010000008.1:27353-37736 GCA_964515365.1 uncultured Phenylobacterium sp.
TGGCCAGAAGCCCAACCCTTCTGGCCGGTGGACCCGGTGGTTCAGCTCGTCCAGCAGCAGTTTCTGCTGGCGCTCGGCCCGCACTCTTGCGGTGACGTCGCTGCCCTCGATGAACACCCCCCAGGGGACCCCACGGCCGTCGAGGATGGGCTGATAGATGAAGTCGAGGAAGCGCTCCTCCGGCGGTCCATCGGCCTGCCTTTGCAGGAGGACGCTGGCGGCCTGGCCCACATAGGGCTGGCCCGTGCGCATCACCTCCGTGAGGATACTCTGAAATATCTGGCCCTCAAGCTCGGGCAGGGCCTCCAGCAGGGGGCGGCCGATCACCGCGCGGCGGCCGATCAGGCTCTGATAGGCGTTGTTCACCAGCCGGAAGACGAAGTCCGGCCCGATCAGCACCGCCATGAAGCCCGGCGCCTGCATGAACAGGTTGCGGATCTGATTGGTCTCCTCGACCAGGATCAGATTGGTCTGCTGAAGCTCCCGGGCCCGCTGATAGAGGTGGGTGGCGCTTTCAATCGGGGTTTCCGGCGGCGCGCCGGAGGGGCCGTAGGCGATATCCTTCAGGCGCTCGATTTCGGTCACGTCGACCGTGTTCTGCAGCACATAGGCGGTGTTCCCGGCCGAATCGAAGAGCGGGGTGTGGACCGCCGACCAGAAGCGCATTTCGAAACCGCCGCCCAGGGAGAGGGGCAGGGGGATGGCGTAGGGAATGAGCGCCAGGGTGTCGGGCTGGCCGGTGTTCAGGACCCTCTGGAACGACTCGCGCAACTGGCGGCCGCCGTCGCCGGGATTGGGGAACAGATCGAAGATGTTCCGGCCGATCAACTCGTCGCGGGTGCGTTCGGTGACCCGCTGATAGGCCAGGTTGGCCTCGACGAAACGCAGATCGCGATCGAGCACCATGTGTGGGCTCGGCAAGGCTTCGAACAGCGCCCTGAAGTCGATTTGCGGCAAAGCTACCCCCGTGTTTTCCGGTAACGCTCTCACCGGGGAAGCGATCCACAGGCGCGTATCGGCCCATAACGGGCAGGCCCCGGGACATCAACAATCTCCTCCGCGTGTAAACGCCGCGCCTCTGGGTCTGTCGTCGGGAGTCGCCTATATCGACCTGATGGTTGAACCCGACGCCGCGCCGCTCATCGGCGCCGCCCTCATCAAGGATCAGGTCAAGCGCCTCCCCGACGCGCCTGGCGTCTATCGCATGGTCGGCGAGGACGGCGAGGTGCTCTATGTGGGCAAGGCCCGGTCGCTGAAAAAGCGCGTCACCCAGTACGCCCAGGGACGCTTTCACACCCAGCGCATCGCCCTGATGGTCGACCTGACCCGGTCGATGGAGTTCGTCACCACCCGCACCGAGACCGACGCCCTGCTGCTTGAGATCAATCTGATCAAGCAGCTCAAGCCCCGGTTCAACGTCCTGCTGCGGGACGACAAGAGCTTTCCCGAGATCGTCATCCGCCGGGACCACGACGCGCCGCAACTGCGCAAGCATCGCGGGGCCCACACCATAAAGGGCGACTATTTCGGGCCCTTCGCCAGCGCCTGGGCGGTGAACCGGACGCTGAACACCCTGCAGAAGGCCTTCCTGCTCCGCTCCTGTTCCGACAGCGTCTATGACAGCCGGGCCCGGCCCTGCATGCTGCACCAGATCAAGCGCTGCTCGGCCCCCTGCACGGGGCTGGTTTCCCTGGAGGACTACGGCGCCCTGGTGGACGAGGCCGAGGCCTTCCTGCGGGGCAAGAGCCGGGCGGTGATGGCCAAGCTTTCAGGCGAGATGCAGGCCGCGTCGGACGAGATGGAGTTCGAGCGGGCCGCCCGCCTGCGCGACCGCATCCGCGCGCTGGCCTCCGTCGCCCAGGAACAGCAGATCAATCCCGAGAGCCTGGAGGAGGGCGACATCATCGCCCTGCACGGCGAGGGCGGCCAGGCCTGCGTCCAGGTCTTCTTCTTCCGCGGCGGCCAGAACTGGGGCAACCGCGCCTACTTCCCGCGGGTCGATAAGAGCGACGAGGCGGCCGACGTCATGGCCGCCTTCCTCGGCCAGTTCTACGAGGACAAGCCGATCCCCAAGCTGATCCTCACCAATGTGGAGCCTGCCGACCGGGACCTGCTCTGCGAGGCCTTCGCCCTGAAGGCTGGCCGCAAGGTGGAGATCCTCCAGCCCCTGCGCGGGGAAAAGCGCCAGTTGGTCGAGCACGCCCTGACCAACGCCCGCGAGGCCCTGGGGCGGCGGATGGCCGAAAGCTCGGCCCAGTCCAAGCTGCTGATCGGGGTCTGCGAGGCCTTCGGCCTGGAGGCGCCGCCGGAGCGGATCGAGGTCTATGACAACAGCCACATCATGGGCACCAACGCCGTCGGCGGCATGATCGTGGCCGGGCCCGAGGGCTTCCTCAAGAACCAGTATCGCAAGTTCAACATCAAGGGGACCGAGCTTACGCCCGGCGACGACTACGGCATGATGCGCGAGGTGCTGCGCCGCCGCTTCGCCCGCATGGTCAAGGACGAGGAGGCCGGCGAGGCCGCCCCGCGCCCCGACCTTGTGCTGATCGACGGCGGCGCAGGGCAGCTGGCCGCGGCCCAGGAGATCATGGCCGACCTCGGCGTGGACGACATCGCCGTGGTGGGCGTCGCCAAGGGGCCGGACCGGGACGCAGGCCTGGAGCGGTTCTTCATGGCCGGCCGCACCCCCTTCATGCTCGAGCCCAAGTCGCCGGTGCTCTACTATCTCCAGCGCCTGCGCGACGAGGCCCACCGCTTCGCCATCGGCAGCCACCGGGTCCGCCGGGCCATCGACATGAAGAAGAACCCGCTGGACGAGATCGACGGCGTCGGTCCGGGCCGCAAGCGCGCCTTGCTGCACGCCTTCGGTTCGGCCAAGGGGGTGTCCCGGGCCTCGGTGGACGATCTGGCCAAGGTGGACGGGGTCAGCCTGGCCCTGGCGCAGCGGATCCACGACCGGTTCCGCAAATAGGCCCCGAAAGTCCGGCCCGTGCGTTATGGTCAGCGAACACCACGGAGATGTCGCATGCTGCTTCGCCTGATCCTCGCCACCGCCATGCTCGCCGCCCCCGTCGCGGCCGGCGCCAGTTCACCCGACGCCTGGACCGAATTCCGGGCCGAGGTCCGCGCCAAATGCTTGGCCCAGGCCCAGAGCCAGGGCATGGGCGAGCCCGAGGTCATCGTCCATCCCTTCGGCTCGGAGTCCTATGGGATCGCCGTGCTGCGCGAGGGCGACGACAAGCGCATCTGCATCTTCGACAAGCGCACCAAGGCCGTCGAACTCGCCTGATCACCTAGCCCGAAGGCCCCGATGAAATCCCTGCCCAACATCCTGACCTCCCTGCGGCTGGTCCTGGCCCTGTTCATGTTCGTGGCCCTGGCCACGGCGGCGGGCGGAACGCCGTGGCTCAGCGAACGGCTGACCATGGAGGATCAGTTCGCCCTGCAGCGCTGGGCCTTCATCGCCTTTGTCATCGCCGCCACCACCGACTGGTTCGACGGCTGGCTGGCGCGGAAGATGGACGCCGTCAGCGTCTGGGGGGCGATCCTCGATCCGATCGGCGACAAGGTGCTGGTCTGCGGGGCGGTGCTGGGCCTGATGGCCCTGGGGCCGCAGCCCCTGGTCCTGCTGCCGGCCGGCCTGATCCTGTTCCGTGAATTCACCGTCAGCGCCCTGCGCGAGGTGGGCGCCGGCAAGGGGGTGAAGCTGCCGGTGACGATGTTGGCCAAGTGGAAGACGGCGCTGCAGCTGACGGCCCTGGGGGCCGAGCTGCTGGTGGCGTCCTGGGGCGCCTTTGGCCTGCCTCAGACGCCGGAGCTGCTGGGGCCCGCGAGCCTGATCGCCCACACCCTCTTCTGGCTGGCCGCCGTGGTGACCCTGATCACCGGGGCGCAGTACTGGGAGCAGACCCGCAAGGCCCTGGCGACCGACTAGGGGCCGCCGCCCGGATTGGTTCGGGAGGCGGCGGCGTCGAGGGGGCTGGAGGTCGCCCGCCGCCCATCCGGTCCAGTTGCATCATGCGAACCAGCATCGCTTCGCCAGCCATGCGCAGCATCATCGGCCCTCTCCCTCTCTCGGTGCGAGTCCTCTCGCGCGGGGTGATCGATAATGAGAATGAATCTCATATCTGGTCAAGATTGAGACGTCCGGGGAGCAAACGTCACCGTGGCGCGTTAGAACACCCTCGAACAGCTGAGGAGATTCTCATGCGCCCCATCCTTCTTTCCATGGCCGCCGTGGTGGCCCTTACCGGCGCGCCGTCCCTGGCCGCAGCCCAGACCGCCTCGGGCACGCCGCTCGGCAACTTCTTCGCCTGTGAGGCCAGCGGCCAGCGCCAGGAAACCGGCGCTTTGCTCGGCGGCGTCGCCGGCGCCCTGCTGGGCAGCCAGGTCAGCAAGAACGAACGCGCCCTGGGCGCCGTCCTCGGCGCGGGCCTCGGCGCCGCAGCCGGCTCCTGGGTCGGCTGCCGCATGCAGGTCAGCGAGCAGCAGCGGGTCGTCAACGCCGTCGAAACGGCGCTGAACACCGATCGCAGCCAGACCTGGAATGATCCCACCACCGGGACCACGGGCCGGGTGGATATCATCAACGCCAATGTGGGCGGGGGCGGCGGGGCGTCCTTCGGTCAGGCCACCTCGGCGGCCAATCTGCGCTTCGGCGGTCGCGTGCAGCCCCTGCGCACCTCGTTCGAGCCGACCAACGCCCAGTTCACCACGGCCAACACCGTGAACCTGCGCGGCAGCCCCAACACCAATGGAGCCGTGGTCGGCCAGCTGCGCGGCGGCCAGACCTTCAACGTCGCCGGCCGGGTGGCGGGCGACCGCTGGCTGCTGGTCGAACAGAACGGCTATATCACCGGCTATGTGGCCGAATGGGTGGTGCAGCCCGCCGCCAGCGGCGGCGGCGGCTACGCCAACGCCAACTGCAAGCTGGTCCAGCAGACCATCCAGCCCCGCATGGGCCAGAGCACGACTGAGCGCTACACCGCCTGCCGCGAGGCCGGCGGCGGCTGGCGCCTCACCGCGGCCTGATCCCGCGGGCTGACAGACGAAAATGAGGGCCTGGGCGCGCGACGCCCAGGCCCTTTTCGTTGAGCCCCCTTGCTCAGGACATGGGATTAGCTTCCGGCGGCGGATCGCCGGGCAGGGGGATGAACTCCTGGTCGTCGGCGTCCGGCAGCTTCATGCGGCCGGCCCGCCAGTCGGCCTTGGCCTGCTCGATCCGGTCCTTCGAGGACGAGACGAAGTTCCACTCGATGAATCGCTGGCCCACGGGCTCGCCGCCCAGCAGCATGACGATGGCCTCGGTGACGCCGGTGAACAGTACGGGCTGACCGGGCTCGAACACCAGCATCTGGCCTTCGCCATAGGTCTGGCCGTCCACCTCCACCTGGCCGCGGGCCACATAGGCCGCCCGCTCCGGATACTCGGCCGGCAGCTGCGCCCGGCCGCCCGGCTGCAGGGTCCAGTGGACATAGAAGAGCGGCGAATGGACGGGGACCTTGGACTTGGCGCCGAACGCCGCCCCGGCGATCAGCACCGCGCTGAGGCCCGGCTCTTGGTGGCGGACCAGATCATCGGCGCCGAAGTGGACGAAGCCCGGGTCGGTCTCCTCGTCGGCTTCCGGCAGGGCGATCCAGGCCTGGATGCCGTCCATCCGGCCGCCCTCATGACGCAGGTGCTCGAACCGCTCGGAATGCGTGATCCCCTTGCCGGCCGTCATCCAGTTGACCTCGCCGGGCTTGATCTCCTGGATCGCCCCGACGCTGTCGCGGTGGGTGATCTGGCCGTCGAACAGGTAGGACAGGGTCGACAGCCCGATATGCGGGTGCGGGCGTACGTCCACATTGGCGGGAAAGCCGGGGTCGAACTGGGCAGGCCCCATGTGGTCGAAGAAGATGAAGGGGCCGACCATCCGGCGCGGTCCATAGGGCAGGACCCGGCCCACCTCGAAGCCACCCAGATCCTTGCGGCGTTGCTGAATCACCCGTTCAATCGTCATGGTCGTCTCCCGTTTGGCCATGGTCGCCCAGGACTATAGAACGTCTCGGCGCCAAGGGCAGTTGGAGGATGGGCTTGGAGCCTCAACGCGAGACCTACCGGCCGCCCTGGCTGCTCTGGGTGGTCGCGGCCCTGGCCCTCCTGGTGGGCGGGCTGTCCCTCTATCGGGAGGTCACCGACCAGAACGATGGCTCGGATCTGAGGGCCGACCCCCGCCTCGCCCCTGTTCACCAGGCGCAGCTTCTGGCGGCGGCGCGCTCGGCCTACGCCATTCTGCGCACGCCGGAATTCGCCACAGCCCTGCAGGCGGCGGCCGAAGGCCAGGCGATCTACGCCTCCCGCGACCGGGAGGAGCAGCCGGCCGAGGTCATTCTGGACGATCTGACCGGCCGGGGCCGCTACCTGCCTGTCCGCCTGATCATGATGGACCCCACCGCGGCGGAGTCCCTGGAGCATTACGCGGCCGGCGGCGGCCTGGGCTATGTCAGCCAGGACGGCGAGATCCACCTGCCGCCCGACGTGCTGGCCGACTGGGCCGCCGACGACCTTGTCCGCCGCTCCTGCGCCATCAATACCCTGGCCCACGAGATCGCCCACACCATCTCGATTTCGCCCTTCGTCTTCACGCCGGCCTTCACCGACACCCGGCTGGGCGAGCGCGCCATCCCCCGCCGGGGCGCGGGCCACAGCCCCGTGGCCTCCTACCTGATCGGATCGGCCGCCCAATGCGCCTGGCTCCAGCAGCAGGGCCGCATCGCCCCGGGCGAGGTCCGCGCCTGCGTGGAGGTGTTCGGAACCCGAGGTTTCAACGACCGCTGCGGCGCCTTCACCGCGGGTGAGCCCATCCGCGAACGCCCCGGCCTGCCCCCGCCGATGCGGCCGCTCTAGGCCCGGGACCTGGGCGTGTAGGGACCCAATTGTCCAAGGTCCCGATCGGCGTCAGGCCAGCGCCGACGAAGCCAGGCGCCTGCCCGCCGCGCCCATCCGGCCAGGTGCGGCAGGCGCCGGTGACGCGATGCGGCGTCGGCTGCAGCCTCCAGAGCTGAAACCATCTGCAGCCGGCTGGGCTCGCCGCTTGGCCGGTCCTCCAGGCGCGCGAACCGGGTGAGCCGGTCGCAGGCGCGGGTCAGGCAGGCCGCAGCCATGCCGAGGCCAAAGACCGCGTCGTCCTCTGCGGCCGCCACGCCGGTCGCCAGCGCCGTCCGATAGATCTGTTCCAACTCCGCCTGCTGAGACGGCCCGGCCACGGTCAGCCAGGCCGGCCCCGGCACGTGAAGAGCCGCCGCATCGACCAGGGCGTGCCGGAAGCCCGCAGCCTCGAAGTCGATCAGCCGGCCCTCGCCGCCCGCGGTCAGGAAATTGTTGGCTTCACAGTCCCCATTGGAAAACGCCTGGAAGGGACCGGGCGCCTGCAAGACGCCGAACGCCGTCTCCAGGTCACCCTCGACGGGACGCCCAAGAGGCAGGCCAAGGGCGTCCAGCCGCCGCATCATCGCCAGGGTCGCCTGCGCCTCGGCGGTTCGTTGATCGATCGGGGATGCGCCGCTGCGGATCAGACAGGCTTCGAACGCCGCGCCCCGTCCGGTGGTCAGGGCGGCCAGCTCGCCGGTGGCCCGGGCGAAGGCGGCAAGCCCCGGCCAGGCGCCGGCCACGCCGGCCTCGCGGATCTGCCGGTCCAGGGGGCGGCGGGGCGCCAGATCCTCCAGGACCAGCACGCCGGCGGCGAGATCGCTCGCCAGCAGACGCGGTCCGCTCGCCACGCCGATGTCCTGCAGGAAGGATAGGCCCGCGTGCTCCACCAGGATCTGGCGAGGGTCGCTCCGCACCGCGCCACCCCGTCGCCATTTCACGATCACGGAGGCGCGCGCCTGCTCCAGTTGGCAACGCATCACCGACCAGGGCTCCAGCCGCGTCCACGACACGATGCGGTCGCCGATGAGCGCCTCCAGCGTTTCGCGTGTCGGACCGCCGTCTGTGTCCATCTCGTCCCCCCGCCTGTCGCTAAGGGCTGGGTGTGAAGGCCTGACGACAGCCGGCGGTCGCTGTGGAGGCGAGGCGCGCGGCCGCGTCATGGAAGCGTCAGGTCCGATGGCTAAGCGGTGTCCTTTGCGCATCGCTGGGGGCGGTCATGGAGCGGGTGGTGATCCTGGGCTGTTCAGGCACGGGCAAGTCGACCCTGGCGCGGCGGCTGGGGGCCAAGACCGGCCTGCCGGTGGTGCACCTGGACGCGTTGTTCTGGGAGCCGGGCTGGCGGGAATCCGATCCGGCGGTCTTCCGCCAGCGGGTCACCGAGGCCCTGGCCGGCGGGCGGTGGATCACCGACGGGATCTTCAACTCCAAGACCTTCGACCTGCGCCTGCCCCAGGCCGACCTGATAATCTGGATCGAGCAGCCGCTGGCCCTGCGGCTCTGGCGGGTGACCTGGCGGGCGCTGCGATACCAGGGCCAGACCCGTCCCGACATGGGGCCGGATTGTCCGGAGAAGATCGACCTCGAATTCCTGAAATACATCTGGAACTTCGACCGCAAGAACCGCCCGCGGCTGGAGGCGGCCATCGCCCGCCTGGCGCCGACCACGCCGCTGGTGCGGCTGCGGGGAGATCGCGAGATCGCGCGGTTTCTGGAGGGGGTGGCCGCCGGGAGCTGAATTCACGACCTGGCGCGCGCGAGGTCTTGGATCGGCTGTGCGCCAGGGCGCGCCGCCACCCTTGCAACCGCGCCGCTTTCACGCGTTCTAGGCGCATGGCAAAATACGATCCGCTGCGGGACCATCTGAAGCGCCAACGGGCCGGCTTCACAAATCCGCGCATATCTCGCGTCCCAGGCGGGGACCGGGTACGCCTTCGCCGGTTGGGTTGACCGCTGATGGTGCGTCGCCCCGCGAGTGGGAAGAAGGTGCTCTCGCAGGCCAATCTGGCGTCCCTGGGGGCCGATCGGCTGGCCGAATTGCTGATGGAGACGGCGGGGCCGGCCCTGAAGCGCCGCCTGCGCATGGAGCTGGCCGCCGAGGTGGGGGCCGCCGACCTGGCCTTCGAACTGGACAAGCGCCTCACGGCCCTGGAGGTCAGCCGGACGCGGGTCTCCTGGCGCAAGCGGCCGGAGCTGCTCACCGAACTGAGGACGCTGCACGGCATGATCGTCGAGCGGCTGGCGGGCCTGGAGCCTGCCCTGGCGCTGGATCGGCTGGCAGCCTGGTTTGATCTCTATCCCGGCCTTACCCGGCGGGTGCAGGACCCCAAGGGGGAGCTCGCGCTCATCTTCGACTCCGCCTCGAGCGACCTGACCGCCCTGGCCTCGAAACTGGGGCCGGACATCGCCGGGCCGATCCTTGGCGAGGCCCTGTCCACCCGGTTGTCGGAATGGGCGGTGTGGATCGGCCGTGGCGCAGAGGCGCTGAGCCCCGAGCTGTCCCGGCGCCTGTTGGCCGACCTGACCTCGGGCCGACCACAGCCCACCGGGCGCCTGGCCCTGGTGGTGCGAAGGCTCGCCGATCGGGCCGGCGACCTGGACGCCTGGATACTCTCCCTCTCCGAGGCCGACCGGAAGAAGCCCGATGTCGCCGCAGAGGTCGCCCGGCGCCTGGCGGAAGCCGACCGGGCCGGACCGGCGCGGGAGGCCTTGGAGGCGGCGCGGGCCTCGCATCCGCAGGCCCGTCCGGCCAAGGGCAAGACCGCCGGCCCCGAACCGCAGAGCGAGGCCTGGTACGCCGCCGAGATCGCTGTGCTGGCGGCTGAGGGCGCGAGCGGTGCCGCCGATGAGGCGCGGTGGCGGCTGTTCGAACGCACCCTTTCGCCCGAGGCGCTGCGCGCCCTTCTAGCCAAGCTGGCGGACTTCGAGGACGTGGTCGCCCTCGACCGCGCCTTCGAGATCGCCGCCGCCCACGGAGACCTGATGCGGGCCCTGGCCTTCCTCATGGACTGGCCGGCCCACCGGGAGGCCGCCGCCCTGATCCTGAAGCGGCGCACTGAACTGCGCGGATCCTGGAATGATCTGCCGGCCTGGGCCGAGCGGCTTTCGGCCCGGCATCCGCAGGCGGCGCTTTTGCTGGTGCGGGCGCGGGCCATGGCGCTTTTGCGCCTCGGCGCCGGCTTCACCGAGGAGGTCGAGCAACTGATCAGCGAGGCCGAGGTCCTGGCGGTGGGCCTGGCCGATCCCGACATTCCCAGCCACCAGGATTTCCTCGCAGACCTGCGCCCGCCGCGCTAGCCGAGCGGCGTGGCGGCCCGCTCAAGTCCCCAGCCGGCCTTGCAGCTCCTGCAGCAGGGCCTCCCGCGCCGCGTCGGACGGGGCGGCCTGGAGGGTCTCGTTGAGCTTGACCAGGGAGGCGGCGCGGGCGTTGTGCCAGTCCCATTCGGCGGCGCGCCCCGGCGCGATCCGGGC
>CAZERE010000008.1:37746-45243 GCA_964515365.1 uncultured Phenylobacterium sp.
GACGGGGATCGTGATGCGGTCGGGCGCGAAGCCTGCAGCGCCCAGGCGCGCCTTCAGGCCGGCCAGGGCGTCGGGCTCGCCATGGTTCAGGAAGACCTGGCCGGCCACCGGCCGCCGCGCGGCGGCCCAGGCGGTCAGACCCTCGGCGTCGGCGTGGCCCGAATAGCCGTCCAGGGTGCGGACGCGCGCATTCACCCGCACGGCGTCGCCCTGGATGCGCACCTCGCTGCGGCCCTCCTGTAGCAGGCGGCCGAGCGTCCCCTTGGCCTGGTAGCCGGTGAGCAGCACCGTCGTCTGGCGGCGCCAGAGGAGGCGTTTCAGGTGGCGGCGGATCCGGCCCGCGTCGCACATGCCGCTGCCGGCCAGGACGATGTGCCAGTCGCGGAGCTTTTCGAGGCGGTCGCTCTCGTCGGGGCGGAGCAGGAACCGGAGGCGCTCGGCGTGGCGAAGCGGCAGATAGGGATTCTCCGCCGCGTCGCCGTTCCAGCCGCGCTGCAGGAAGACGTCCGTCGCCTCGATGGCCAGGGGCGAGTCGAGAAAGACCTCGCCGGCCGGGGCCTGGCCGTCCTCCATGACCGCCAGAATGTCGAGCAGCACCTCCTGGGCGCGGCCGACCGCGAAGACCGGCACGAGCAGCGGCCCGCCGGCGGCGTGGGCGGCCGTCAGCTCCTCGGCCAGGCGCCGGCGCCGCTCGGCGGTGGTCAGGGTCGGGCGCAGGCGGTCGCCATAGGTCGATTCCAGGATCAGATGGTCCACCCCCGCCGGTCCCTTCGGCGCGGCGAGGTAGTCCTCATCGGCCGGGCCGAGATCGCCGGAGAACAACAGCCGCACCGGATCGCCGTCGTCGGCCGCCAGCACCTCGATGGAGGCCGCGCCCAGCATGTGGCCGGCGTTCCACCAGCGCGCCTGCAGGCCCGGGGCGATCTCGACGAGTTCCTCCAGCTTGACCCGCTCGAACAGCTCCATGGTCTGGGCCGCGTCGCGGGTGGTGTAGATGGGCTCGACCAGGTCCAGTCCCCGCTGCTGGTTGCGACGGTTGAGCTGGCGCACCTCGTGCTCCTGGATGTCCCCGGCGTCGGCCAGCATCACCCGGCAGAGGTCGCGGGCCGGGGCGGTGGCGAAGATCCGTCCGCGAAAGCCGGCCTTCCACAGCTTGGGCAGCAGGCCGGAATGGTCGATATGGGCGTGGGTGAGCAGGACCGCGTCGATCTCCGAGGCGTCGAAGGGGAAGGGCCCATAGTTCAGCGCCTTCAGGGTCTTGGGACCCTGGAACATGCCGCAGTCGATCAGCACGTCGAAGCCTTCGCCGCGCAGGCGCATGCAGGAGCCGGTCACGCACTCGGCGGCGCCGTGAAAGCTGAGATGAAGGGGCATCGGCGGTGTCCGGCTGGCTTCGAGGGGTCCTTCTCGCCCGGCGGGTCCCAGGCCGGCCTTGCGCTGGATCAAGGGCGCGCGGGCGCGGCGGACGGGCGTCGGCCCCGAAGCCTAGGCCGGAATCGTCCCGAACCGCCGCGTCACCGTCTGCCTGACCCTCGTCAGCACGTCCTCGCCTGCTTCGCGGGTGATGCCCGGGGTGATCCCGCCGGCATGGACATGGTCCACGACCTCAAGGCCGCAGACGGCGGCGAGATGGTTGTCGAACAGGCTCATCAGGGCGGGAAGCACGCCGGTCTCGCTGATCCAGTGGTCCGGCGCGCCGGACAGGGTGAAGCTGATCAGCTTGGCGCCGGTCAGGGCCGGTTCGGCGCCGCCGAAGGCCGGCGTGTAGCCGAACCCCATGCTGAACACCCGGTCCACATAGCCCTTCAAAATGGCTGGCGGGGCGTTGAACCAGAGCGGGTAGTGGAAGGCGAAGACGTCCACATCCTCCAGCTGCGCCCGCTCGGCGAGCACGTCCGCGCCGAAGACTAGGCCCTCGCCCGTGGGCGTCTCCGAGGCCTTCAGGCAGGGATCGAAGCCCATGCGGTAGAGGTCGCGGACGATGACCTCATGGCCGAGTTCGCCGGCCGCCTGCCGATAGGCCGCGCCGGACGCCGCGGTCAGGCTGTCGGGATTTGGATGGGCGATGATCACGGCATGCTTCACGGCGGCCTCCTCTGGCCCGGCGACCTGGGCGCCAGCCTGATCCCAACCCTGGGGCGCGCCCGCCGCGGCGTCCTTGTGCTCGATCAAACCCGGGGGCGCGGTTGACCAGGATCAAGGCCCCGACCCGAGCTGCGCCCCAAGCTGGCCTGGTGTTTGGTGGAGGTTGGACATGACCTATCGTGACGTACTGGTTCACATCGACGAGCAGCCCGGAGCGCGTTTTCGGACCACGATTGCGGCCGAGCTCGCCCGCCGCTTCAGCGCCGAGCTCACGGGGGTGTTTCTGGAGTCCGGCCTGCTCGACAACTACGCCAGCGCCGAACTCTTCGCCTACATGCCGCCGGCCGAGATCGACCGGCTGGTCAAGGAGCACGCCGACGCGGTCTTGCGGGCGTCCGAAGCGGCCCGCCTCGCCTTCGAGGCGACGGCGGCCGACTCAGCCCTGACCTCCGAATGGCTGACCATTCCGGGCGAGCGCTCAGAGCCCATGATCCGGCTGGCGCGCCATTTCGACCTGACCATCTTTCCGCCCAGCGCCACGCCCGCCTATGGGCTTCACCGCATCACCGCGGCCGCCCTGGCGCTGGCCAGCGGCGGCCCCGTGCTGGTCCCGCGGGAAAACCTGACGGGCTCCATCGGCCGGCGTATCCTGGTGGCGTGGAAGGGGACGCGGGAGTCCGCGCGCGCCCTGAGGGACGCCTGGCCGCTCATCGCGGCGGCCGAGGATGTTCGCGTGCTGAAGGTCTCCCCGCATGGGGCGGACGGACCCGAGCACCTCCTTCAACGGCACTTCGAACGGCATGGCCGGTCGGTGGAGCTGATCGTCGACCGCAGCGACGACCTTGAGGCGTCCGATGTCATCCGGCGGCATGTGACGGCCCTGGACGCCGACCTCCTGGTGATGGGGGTCTATGGCCGGCCCCGGCTGCAGGAATACATCCTGGGCGGCGTGAGCGAGGAGATCCTGCGCGACCCGCCGACCTCCCTGCTCCTCGGGCACTAGGGCGCGTTCCGACAGGCGGGAACCGGCTATCGGAGAACACGCGCTCAAGACTCAGGGGCTAGGCGATTGGTCCGGCGCCCTGCGGCGGCCGACGGGGGCAGATCAGGCCCACCTCGGCG
This sequence comes from uncultured Phenylobacterium sp., assembly GCA_964515365.1. Taxonomy (GTDB): domain Bacteria; phylum Pseudomonadota; class Alphaproteobacteria; order Caulobacterales; family Caulobacteraceae; genus Phenylobacterium. The sequence continues at coordinate 40,954 of CAZERE010000008.1, forward strand.
CCGCCCTCGGGCAGGTTTCGGGTCCAGGAGCGACCGCCGAGCTTGCGGCCGAGGGCTTCGATCAGCCGCTGCCCGCTGATGCGGGCGTCCTCCAGCTCGGCCAGACCCACGCCATTGTCCTGCACGGTGAGCTGAAGACCCTGGGCGCTCTCGACCAGGGACACCCGGACACAGCCGGGCATGTCGCCGGGAAAGGCGTGCTTCAGCGCATTGGCCACGGCCTCGGTGACGATCATGCCGATGGGGGCGAGCTCGCCGGCCGGCAACATGAGCTCGGCGTCACAGGTGACGAGGATGGGATGCGGGGCCTGGGGAAAGGCGGCGATCAGGGTGCACAGGAAGGGCAGGGCCGGCGCCGCGCGCAGGCCGGCCGAACGGTGCAGGGCGTCATGGGCGCCCGCAATGGCCGAGAGCTTGTCAGCCAGATCCGCAGCCAGCTCGCAGGCGGTTAGGCCACGGCGCTGGCTGGCCAGCCGGGCATAGCTCGCCAGCAGCTGCAGGTGGTTCTTGATGCGATGATCCATCTCCTGGATCAGGGCCGCCGTATCCTGTGGCGAGCGATCGGAGCCGTCAGCCATCTCCGTGGTCATCGACGCCTCCCATTGCGCAAGGGCCCAAGCTTCGCCGATCCCGCACCTGGAACTATCGCTGCGCCGGAGGCCGCGCCTTGATAGGCGTCAAGGAGTCTAAGCGGCGGGGCTGAGCCAGGGCGCCTAGCGAGCCGTATAGCCGCCATCGACCACCAGTTCGGAACCGGTGACGAACTTCGCCTCGTCCGAGGCCAGGTAGACGCAGGCCCAGGCGATGTCGTCGGGCTCCCCCACGTGGCCGAGCGGATGCAGGGCGTCGAGCGCCTTGCGGGCCTCCTGCCGGTCCGGCGCATCCTGAAGATAGCCCTCGACCATGGGCGTCCAGATGAAGCCCGGATGCACCGAGTTCACGCGGATCTTCTCCGCCGCATAGAAGAGGGCGTCGGTCTTGGTCATCATCCGGACGGCGCCCTTGGAGGCGTGGTAGGGCGGGACATCGGCGGCGCCCACCAGCCCATAGATCGAACTCAGATTGATGATGCTTCCGCCCTGCGCCCGCCGCAGATGGGGGATGGCGTGCTTGGTGGCGAAAAACACGCCCTTGACGTTGACCGCCTGGACAAAGTCCCACTCGGCTTCGGTGAGCTGGTCGGTGGGCTTGCTCGCGCCGGACACGCCGGCGTTGTTGACCAGGATGTCGAGCCGCCCGAAGCGGTTGACGACCTCGGCCAGGACGCGCTGCACATCGGCTTCGCGGGTGACGTCCAGCGGCCAGGCGCAGGCGGTGAGCCCCCGCTCGGTGAGCTCGTCGGCGAACCGGGCCGCCTCGGCGGCGCGCACGTCCGTCACGGCCACGGACGCCCCTTCTTCGGCCATGCGCAGCGCGACGGCCCGTCCAAGGCCCACGGCCGCCCCCGTGATGACCGCCACCTTCCCCTTCAGCCGGTCCATTGATCGCCTCCTCATGCCTTGGCGTGAGCCTAGGCCGGGGGGCGCTGGCGCGCCTTGCGCCCGATCAAATCCCGCGCTGGGCCGCGGCCCTAACCGTGGGCGCTCACATAGGGGCTGATGAGGCCGAGGGGGGCGGCGGTGGTGTTCTTGACCGCGCGGATGACGATGCGGCTCTCGATATTGGAGACGAGGCCGAGCGACAGGATCTGGTCGCGGAGGAAGTTGTCGAAGGCGTGCATGTCGCGGGTGACGATGCGCAGCTCATAGTCCGCCGAGCCGGTGACGGTGGCGCATTGGACCACCTCGTGCAGCTTGGTGATGGCGGCCTCGAAGGCGTCGAGATTGTCCCGCGTCGGCAGGGACAGCTTGACGGTGCAATAGACCTCGAAGTTCAGACCCAGCCGCTCGCGGTCCAGGATGGTCACTCGCCGCTGGATGACGCCGGCGTCCTCCAGCCGCTTGATCCGCCGCCAGCAGGGGCTGGAAGACAGGCCGACGCGCTCGGCGATCTCGGCCACGGACAGGCCGGCGTCGTGCTGGATCAGGTCGAGGATCTTGGCATCGACGGCGTCGAGGGTCTCGGACACGGTTTTCTCCCTAATACAGCCCGGATGCGCCCAGATCGTGCCCCGGAACCGGGTCCAGGGGGCACGCCTTTAGTAAGCAATTGCCGCGGTCTTATATGATCTTGCAATGACATAGGGAGTCCCAAAGGGAAAGATATTGCGATGCGGCACTCAGATGTGACGCTCGACGACAAGTTTCTGCTCACCGAGGGTCGGGTTTTCATCACCGGGGTCCAGGCGCTTTTGCGGGTGCTGATGGACCAGAGGCGGCTGGACCAAGCCGCAGGCCTGGACACCGCGGGCTTCCTGTCGGGCTATCGCGGCTCGCCGCTCGGCGGGCTCGACCAGCAGGCCCACCGGGCGGGCAAACACCTGGATGGGGCGCAGGTGGTGTTCAAGGAGGGCCTCAACGAGGACCTCGCCGCCACCGCCGTCTGGGGCAGCCAGCAGGCCAACCTCTTTCCTGGCGCCAAGTACGATGGCGTGTTTGGCATGTGGTACGGCAAGGCCCCCGGCGTCGACCGCACGGGCGACGTCTTCAAGCACGCCAACTTCGCCGGGACCTGGAGCAAGGGCGGCGTGGTGGCGGTGGCCGGCGACGACCACAACTGCAAGTCCTCCACCCTGCCGTCCCAGTCGGAATTCGCCTTCCAGGACTTCGAGATGCCGGTGCTGTCGCCGGCCGACGTGCAGGAGGTGCTGGACTACGGCCTGATGGCCTACGCCCTGTCGCGCTTCTCCGGCCTCTGGGTCGGCCTGATCGCGCTCGCCGACACCATGGACTCCGGGATGACCATCGACGTCTCCCTGGACCGCCACCGGTTCGTGACGCCCCCGGGCTTCAAGCTCCCCGCCGATGGCCTCGGCATCCGGCTGAAGGACCAGCCGATGGACAAGGAGCGGCGGCTGCGGAGCTACAAGCTCCCCGCGGCGCTCGCCTTCGCCCGCGCCAATCGCATCGACCGGGTGACGCTGGCCTCACCCCGGCCGCGGCTGGGGATCGTCTGCCAGGGCCAGGCCTATAAGGACGTCATCGAAGCCTTCGCGGCCATGGGGATCAGCCCGGCGCAGGCCGCCGATCTCGGCGTCTCGATCTACAAGGTCGGCATGCCCTGGCCCCTGGAGCCCACGGGGCTCCGCGCCTTCGCCGCCGGCCTGGAGACCCTGATGGTCGTTGAGCACAAGCGGCCGCTGATCGAGGGCCAGGCCCGCGCCGCCCTCTATGACCTGCCGGCCCAGGCGCGGCCGAGGATCATCGGCAAGACCGACGAGCAGGGTCATCCGCTGCTGTCGGATCTCGGCGCGCTTTCCGTGGCCGAGGTGGCGCTGGCCATCGCCGACCGCCTGCCGCCGGGGCCCCACATGGACGGGGTCTATGACTATCTGAACCGGGTTTCGGCCGCCGGCGTCGCCGCCGTCAGCCTGTCGTCAGACCAGCAGCGCAAGCCCTTCTTCTGCTCGGGCTGCCCGCACAACACCTCGACCCGCCTGCCGGAAGGCTCGCGCGCCCTGGCCGGCATCGGCTGCCACTACATGGCCAGCTTCACCGACCCCAACACCGACCTGAACAGCCATATGGGCGGCGAGGGCCTGAGCTGGGTCGGCGCCGCGCCCTTCACCACGGAAAAGCACGTCTTCGTCAATCTGGGGGACGGGACCTACAACCACTCCGGCTCGCTCGCCATCCGGGCGGCGGTCGCCGCCGAGGCCAATGTCACCTACAAGCTCTTGTTCAACGACGCGGTGGCCATGACCGGCGGCCAGGCGGCCGAGAGCGGCTTCACGCCCGCCCAGATCACCCGGCAACTGGCCTCCGAAGGGGTGGCCCGCACCGTCATCGTCGCCGACGATCCCTCACGCTATGAGGGGGTCAGCGACCTGGCGCCTGGCGTCGAGGTCAGGCCGCGGGCCGAGCTGATGGCCGTGCAGCGCCAGCTTCGCGACACGTCCGGCGTCACCGTCCTGCTCTATGATCAGGTCTGCGCCACCGAGAAGCGCCGGCGGCGCAAGCGCGGGACCCTGGTGGCCGCTGAGCAGAAGGTGATGATCAATCCCCTGGTCTGTGAGGGCTGCGGCGATTGCTCGAAGGCGTCCAACTGCGTCTCGGTCGAGCCGCTGGCCACCGAGTTCGGCCGCAAGCGCAAGATCAACCAGTCGTCCTGCAATCAGGACTACAGCTGCATCGAGGGCTTCTGCCCCTCGTTCATCACGCTGGACGATCCCGAGAGCGCCCAGGGCGAGAA
>CAZERE010000009.1:0-1477 GCA_964515365.1 uncultured Phenylobacterium sp.
CGCGTCCGCGCTGAAATCGATCTCGCGCGCCTGCAAGGCCGCGCCCCTTTTGGAACATCGCTATGACGCGCATCTCTCAGATCAATCGAACCTGGCTCATGGGCGGCGCGGCCGCCATCGTTCTGGTGGGCGGCGGCGTCTACGCTCTCACCCGGTCGGCGCCTGCAGCCGTCACGGAAGCTCATGCGGAGGAGGCGGAGGCCAGCGCTGGAGAAAAAGGACACGCCGGAGAGGAAGGCGAAGCGCACGTCGCCCTCACCGCGGCTCAGGTCGAGGCCGCCGGCATTGTCATTGTGGGGGTCACAAGCGGCGGCGGCGGAGAAACGCGGCTTTCGGGGCGTATCGAACCCATGGTCGATGCGCGTGCTGCGGTCGCAGCTTCTGTCGGCGGTCGGGTGGAGCGTGTTCTGGTTGCGCCTGGGGAGTCGATCCGCACCGGCCAGGCCTTGGCGGTGCTGGTCAGCGGGGACGCCGCTGGGCTTCGCGCCGAGGCGGACGCCGCCCAGGCCAATGCGGTCGCCGCCGAGCAAGCCCACGGTCGCGAGGAGAGTCTCGCGGAGCAGGGCGTCGTCGCCCAACGGGACGCCGAGGTCGCGCACGCCCAGGCCCTCAGCGCGCAAGCCAACGCCCGCGCCGCTCGCGCCCGCGCGGCGGCCGCCGGTTCCCCGACGACCTCGGGACGCCTCAGCGTCAGGAGTCCGATCGATGGGATCGTGACGAGCGTCCTGGTCGGCCCTGGCGGCTTCGCCGCCCAGGGCGGCGTGGTCGCGGAAGTGACAAATCCAGCGCGAGTCGAAATCGTCTTCAGCGCGCCGCCGGCTCTGGCCGCGCAGGTCCAAGCGGGGACGCCCGTCCGCGTCCAGGGGCCCGCCGGCGAATTCGAGGCCATCGTCACCGGGGTGGCCGCCGGGGCCGGCGTTGCGACCGGCGCCACGGTCATCCGGGCCAGGCCGACAGGCGGGGGGCTTCCGCCAGCGGGATCGGCCGTCACCGGCGCTGTGGTCACCGGCAAGTCCTCAGGAGGCCTGACCGTGCCATCCGAGGCGGTTCAGACGGTGGAAGGACAAAGCGTCGTCTTCGTGCGCACGGATGACGGGTTCCGGCCCGCGCCTGTGCTTGTGGGCCGTCAGGCCGGCGGTCGCACCGAAATCCTCAGCGGACTGACCGGATCTGAGCGTATCGCCGGCGCCAACGCCTTTCTTCTCAAAGCCGAACTCGCCAAGGGCGAGGCCGAGCACGGCCACTAGGGGCGACGCACATGTTCAATGCAATCATCGCCGCGTCGGTCCGGTTCCGCTGGTTCGTCGTCATCGCGGTCACGATCTTCGCGGGTCTCGGCCTCTATGAACTCACCAAGCTGCCGATCGACGCCGTGCCGGACATCACCAACCGGCAGGTGCAGATCACCACGGTGGCGTCCGCCCTGGCGCCAGAGCAGATCGAGCGTCAGGTCACCGATCCGCTGGAGACGGCGCTG
>CAZERE010000009.1:1487-44624 GCA_964515365.1 uncultured Phenylobacterium sp.
GGCGGGCATCCCACGCCTGACGAGCACCCGATCACTTTCGCGCACCGGCCTCAGCCAGAACGCCGCCATCTTCACCCATCGCACCGACATCTATTTCGCCCGCCAGCAGGTGTCGGAGCGGCTGGCGGCGGCCCGCGAAGGACTCCCAGACGGGGTGGATCCGGCCATGTCGCCCGTCACGACGGGGCTTGGCGAAGTCCTGATGTGGACCGTGGATTACCTTCCCCGCAACAGCGAGAACCTCGCCGAACCCGGCCAGCCCGGCTGGCAGGCTGGCGGCGTGTACCTGACGCCGGAGGGCCAGCGCCTGGCCACGCCGGAAGAGCAGGCGGCCTATCTCCGTACGGTCCAGGACTGGATCATTGCGCCCCAGATGCGCAGTGCGGCGGGCCTGGCGGGCGTCGACACCGTGGGCGGCTACGTCAAGGAGTATGCGGTTCGTCCGGATATCGCCCGGCTCTCAAGCTACGGCCTGAGCCTCAACGACCTCGTCGAGGCGCTGGAGCGCGCCAACACCCAGACCGGCGCAGGCTACATCCAGCGGGCCGGCGAAGCCTTTGTGGTGCGCGCCGACGCCCTGGCGACGACGATCGAAGACCTGGCCCAGGCGCCTGTGTTCAACCGCGATGGTCTGATTGTCCGGGTCACCGATGTGGCGACGGTCGAGATCGGCCACGCCCCCCGCCTCGGCGGCGCCAGCCGTGACGGGCACGAGGCGGTGCTCGGCACCGCGCTAATGATCGCCGGGGGCAACAGCCGCACGGTGGCCCAGTCGGCGGCCGAACGCCTGGAGGACGTGGATGACAGCCTGCCGCCGGGAATCGTCGCCACGGTCGTTCTGAACCGGAGCGCCCTGGTCAATTCGACCATCGCCACGGTCGCCCGCAATCTCACCGAGGGCGCCCTGCTGGTGATCGTGGTGCTGTTTCTGCTGCTGGGGAACATTCGCGCGGCCAGCATCACGGCCTTGATGATCCCCCTCAGCTTCCTGTTCGCCGTCATCGGCATGAACCGGTTCGGGATCAGCGGAAACCTGATGAGTCTGGGCGCTCTGGACTTTGGCCTGATGGTCGACGGCGGGGTGGTGGTGATCGAGAACACCTTGCTGATGCTCACCCAGCGCCGCGCCCAACTTGGCCGCATGCTCAACCGGTCCGAACGGCTGGAGGCGGCCGTCCAGTCAGCGCGCCAGATGGTGAAACCCGCAGCGTTCGGACAGCTGATCATCCTTCTGGTGTTTGCGCCGTTGCTGATGCTGGAGGGCGTGGAGGGCAAGACATTCCAGCCCATGGGGGCCACCGTCATGCTGGCCCTGGTCGGCGCGTTCATCTTCTCCCTCACCTTCGTGCCCGCCATGACCGCCTTGCTGGTCCGCGACCCCAAGTCCGTGCATCTGGACCCCGACGGCCGGGTCGCCGAGCACGAGACCCGCCTTCTTCGGTTCGCCCGCCGCCATATCGAGCCGGCGATCCAGGCGGCGGTGGGACGGCCGAAGGTGGTGCTGATCTCCGCCCTGGTCGCTCTTGGCGTCGGCGCGGCGTCCTTCATGTCGCTGGGCCGGGAGTTCATCCCGACTCTCGATGAAGGCGACATCGCCATGCAGGCCCTGCGTGTGCCGTCGGCCTCGCTTGAACAGTCGCTGGCCATGCAGATGGCCCTGGAGCGCGCCATCTCCGCCCAGCCGGAGGTGGAGACCATGTTCTCCAGGACCGGCACGGCTGAGGCGGCGGTCGATCCGATGCCGCCGAACATTTCCGACAGCGTCATCGTCCTGAAGGACCGCAAGGAATGGCCCGATCCAGGCCTGGAGAAAGAGGCTCTGATCGCGCGTATCGAAGCGGTCGCAAGCCAGCAGATCGGCAACAATCTTGAGTTCAGCCAGCCGATTGAGCTGCGCTTCAATGAGCTCATTTCCGGCGTGCGGACCGACCTCGCCGTCATGGTCTATGGCGACGATTTCGACACCCTCCAGCGGGTGGCCCAACAGGTCGCAGGTGGGCTGCGCGAGACGACCGGATCGGCAGATGTGCGGGTGGAACAGGCGTCTGGCCTGCCGACCCTGACCGTCAGCGTCGATCGCATCGCCGCCGCAAGCTATGGCCTGACCGCCGCAGACGTCACTGACGCTGTGTCCACGGGCATTGGCGGCGCCGAAGCCGGGGTCATCTTCGAGGGTGATCGCCGTTTCGATGTCGTCGTGCGCCTGGCCAACGCCGACCGGAACGACCCCGCCGCCTTGGCGGCTCTTCCCGTGGTCTCTGAAACCGGCGCCGTTGTGCCGCTGTCTTCGGTCGCGCGTATCCAGAGCGCCGAAGGCCCAAACCAGATCAGCCGGGAGAACGGCAGCCGCCGGATGGTGGTCCAGGCCAATGTCCGGGGGCGCGATCTCGGCGGGTTCGTCACTGACGCCCAGGACCGGGTGGGGCGGATCGAGCTTCCCGCGGGAGTCTATCTGGACTGGGGTGGTCAGTTCGAAAACCTGAAGCGGGCCGAAGAGCGGTTCAGCCTCGTCATCCCTGTGGTGTTCGTCCTGATTGGAGTGTTGCTGTTCCTCGCCCTTGGCTCGTTTGCCGAGGCTGGTCTGGTCTTCGCCTGCGTGCCCCTCGCCTTGATCGGGGGCGCCTTGGCCCTGCTGGCGAGGGGCATGCCCTTCTCCGTCTCTGCGGCGGTCGGCTTCATCGCCGTGTCAGGCGTCGCGACCCTGAACGGCCTGGTGCTCATGCAGGCCATCCGTCAGCGACTGACCGCGGGCCTGCCGCCCCGGGACGCGGCGATAGAGGGCGCCTCAAGTCGCCTGCGGGCGGTGCTGACGACGGCGCTGGTCGCCATTGTCGGCTTCATCCCCATGGCCCTGGCGCACGGAGCCGGGGCGGAGGTGCAGAAACCCCTGGCGACCGTGGTCATCGGGGGGCTTTTGACCGCTACGGCGTTGACCCTTCTGGTGCTGCCGACCTTCGCTGCGAAGGCGGTGCGGCGTCGGCCGACAGACGCCGCATGACCCTGGGGACCTGGTTTGCCACCCCGGCGCGGCTGAAGCCCACGGCCGCGACCCTCCGCATCGGCTTCTGTCGCCGCGGCTGTTGTCCCCAAGACTGCGCCAGTATCGCGAGATATGCGCCACCGCGTTCCGTGAATCGGAACGCCTGTGCCGGCGACAAGCCCTTTTCGAGCGCCTAGATCTGAGTCTTCCAACGGCGGCGGCGCCCATCCCCGTCCTTCAGGCCCGAGACCCCATGACTGATCCCGACATCCGCGACCACGCCGAACGCAGCCGCTACGAACTCCCGCTCGATGGCGAGCTCGCGGTGGTGACCTACAATCTGTCGCCGACCAATCTGATGATCACGGAAACCCTGGTGCCGGAGCGACTGGAGGGGCGTGGCCTTGCGAGCCGTCTGGCGAAACACGTGATCGCCGACGCCAGGGCGCGAGGCCTGCTCATCCTGCCGGTCTGCCCCTTCTTCTCAGCCTATCTGCAGAAACATCCGGAACAGGCGGACGTGGTTCATCCCACCTATCGCGGCATCCTCGGACTTCCCGAGCCGCGTTAGGACAAGGCCGGATGGTGAGAGGGGAGGTTGGAGCGCGCTCTGCAAAAGTGGGGTCCGGTTCTAAGGACGAGGCGCGCTCAAACCCGTGATCCGGGAGCAGGCGAGACGCCGGCTTCCTGCTCGCTCCAGTGCTGGGTGAGGAGTTCGGTGAGCACGCGAATCTTCCTCGCGGGATTCTGACCTGGCGGGCGCAGCACGTAGGCTCCGGCGGGCGGCGGGGGATAGTCGCACATGACCGCGACCAGGGCCCCTGAGGCGATATGCTGATCAATGAAGCAATCCGGCAGGCAGGCAAGGCCCAGGCCTGCGACCGCAGCCGCCGCCAGGGCCGGGGCGTGGTCGGCCTTGAACCGTCCCTGGGGGCGCACGGTAATCACCTTGGCGCCGCTCATGAAGCGCCAGACCTCCGTGCCCTGCATCAGGGCCTCATGGTTCAAGACCTCGTCAGGCGTCTCGGGCGCGCCGAACTGGCGGACATAGTCGGGGCTGGCGACCATCTTGCCGCGCATCGGGCCGATGCGTCTGGCGACCAGGTCTGAATCCGGCAGATAGCCTATCCGGACCGCGCAATCGTAGCCCTCGCCCACCAGGTCGACGAAGCGGTCGGTGTAGCAGGCCTGGATGCTGAGCAGGGGGTGACGGCGCCCCATCTCGGCGATGGCCGGCGCGATATGGGTCGGGCCGAAGGTCAGCGGCGCCGAGATTCGTAGCCGGCCCCGCAGTTCGCCTTCAGGCAGTATCGTCTCCCGCGCCAGATCGACCTCGGTCGCGATCCGGGCGGCATAGTCCCGGAAAGCCTCGCCGGCCTCCGTCAGGACGGCGCCGCGCGTGCTGCGGGCGAACAACTGCACCCCCAGTTCAGCCTCGAGCCGGGCCAGGCGCCGGCTGACGATGGATTTGGCCAGGCCCAGCCGTCGCGCTGCGGCGGACACGCCGCCAGCATCGGCTGCGTCCACGAAGGTCCGCAGGTCTTCGGTATCCATTCGGCGTTCCTGAAATCGAGACGCGGTGCAGCGATTTTCGACCATATCGCGGCGGAAACAGGAATGCCAACTTGCCGCTCAGCAACACCCGCAGCGGCGCGCCCGCCCCAAATCCCTCCCACTCAAGGATGCAGAGACACGCCATGACCCTTCGCAACGGCCTCGATTCCCTCCTCCGTCCCGAAGACTCGGTCCTGGTCCTGATCGACCACCAGCCTTACCAGCTGGCCAATCTGAACAGCCACGACCCGCAGGCGGTGGTGAACAACTCCACCGGCCTCGCCAAGCTGGCCAAGGCGTTCAAGGTGCCAACCATTCTCACCAGCGTGATCGCGGCGCGCGGCGGCCTGATCTTTCCGCAGATCACGAATGTCTTCCCCGACCAGGAGGTGATCGACCGGACCCTCATCAACACCTGGGAAGACCAGAAGGTCGTCGATGCGGTCAAGGCGACGGGCCGCACGCAACTGATCATCGCCGGTCTCTGGACGGAGATCTGCGTCGCCATGCCGGTGATCCACGCCCTGGGCGACGGCTGGGACGTGACGGTGATCACCGACGCCTCCGGCGGCGTTTCGGTCGAGGCCCATGAAGTCGCCATCCAGCGCATGATCGCCGCCGGCGCCAACATGATGACCTGGACGGCCCTGATGGGCGAATGGCAGCGGGACTGGGCCCGCGCCGACACCGCCGCCCTCTTGTCGGACATCGCCATGGCCCATGCCGGCGGCAGCGGGATCGCGGGCTTCTGGGAACAACAGTTGCTCGACACCCCCGTCGGCTCCCTGCCGGGCACCGCCCACTAGAGCCGACAGACGGCGGATCGATAGTTTCGCCGCCACCGAGCGGATCAGGCTGACAAGCGCCGTCACGGCGTCGAGCGCGGCCGATCCCGCGCGGGTCTTGCAGGCGTTCTCGACCGCCTCGCTCAAGACGATGGCCATGAAGCGGTCGATCGAGCTGTCAGGCGCCGAAGTCGCGCCCATCGTCCGCGCCGCCGCGCCGCCGAAAAACTGAGGAGACACCATGATCGAAATGATTATCGAGCAGCGCCGCCGCAGCCTCGGCGGCGCCCTTGAGGTGGGACGGGTCCTGCCGTTCGCGAAGCGGCGGATGGTCGGCCCTTTCATCTTCTTCGACCACATGGGGCCACTGGACCTAGCCCCCGGCGTCGACCGCAGCGCGGACGTCCGCCCCCACCCGCACATTGGCCTGTCGACCGTCACCTATCTGTTTTCCGGCGAAGTCATGCATCGCGACAGCCTGGGCTTCGAGGCGCCGATCCGTCCGCAGGAGGTCAACTGGATGACGGCCGGCAGCGGGATCACCCACAGCGAGCGTTTGGAGAAGGCCCGCGCCGTCGGTGATCGCCTGCACGGCATCCAGGCCTGGGTCGCCCTGCCGACGGAGTACGAAGAGACGGCCCCGGCCTTCACCCACTACGAAGGCGATGACCTGCCGTTCTGGGACGCCGCCGGCGTTCGCGGTCATCTGATCGCCGGAAGCGCCTATGGGCTCACCTCCAGGGCGCAGACCCATTCGCCGCTCTTTTACGCCCATCTAGAGATGGCGCCGGGCGCCACGGCGGAGATTCCGGATGGACACAGCGAACGAGCGATCTATGTCGCCGCCGGCGCCGTCGAGCTGGGCGGCCAGACGCTGAAGGCCGGGCAGATGGCGGTCGTCACCCCGGACGCCAGTGCGATGCGCGCGGTCGAGCCCTCCACCGTCATGGCGCTGGGGGGCGAGCCCCTGGGGGAACGCTTTCTCTACTGGAACTTCGTCTCCTCGCGTCCCGAGCGCCTGCGTCAGGCCGCAGAGGACTGGAAGGCCGGCCGGATCAAGCTGCCGCAGGCGGACAACCAGGAGTTCACGCCCCTCCCTGAAGAGGCGCGGATCACACCGCAGGCCGCCCCGTGACCGACCGCGGACGCCCAACGGCGCGCCATGGCGCGCCTGCATCTCGGACCGATGCCTGAACCGCTCACACACCTGCTATCCCAGACGTGACGACGGATCACGCCCGGGCTTCCCTGTTCAGCACCGCCGCTGATCGAAAGGACCCAACCCATGAGCTATCTGACGCTGAAGGATGGAACCCGGATCTTCTACAAGGACTGGGGTCCGAAGGACGCCCAACCTGTCGTCTTCCATCACGGATGGCCGCTCAGCGCCGACGACTGGGACAACCAGATGCTCTTCTTCCTGGAGCAGGGCTATCGGGTCGTCGCACACGACCGCCGAGGCCACGGGCGTTCGGACCAGACTGACACGGGCAACGATATGGACACCTACGCGTCCGATGTCGCCGAACTGGTGAATAAACTGAATCTGAAAAACGCCATCCACGTCGGCCACTCCACCGGCGGCGGGGAAGTGATCCGGTATGTGGCCCGCAGCGAGCCTGGCCGTGTGGCCAAGGCCGTCCTGATTGGGGCGGTTCCGCCCATCATGCTGGCGACGCCGGCCTATCCCGGCGGCTTGCCGATGTCGGTGTTCGACGGATTCCGTGAGGCGCTGCGTCGCAACCGCGCCCAGTTCTTCCTCGACGTGCCCTCTGGCCCCTTCTACGGCTTCAACCGCGACGGCGCCGAGGTCAGCGAGGGGTTGATCCGCAACTGGTGGCGCCAGGGCATGACGGGCGGCGCCAAGGCCCACTACGATTGCATAACGGCCTTCTCGGAAACCGACTTCACCGAGGACCTCCAGGCGGTCACTCTCCCCGTCCTGCTGCTGCACGGCGAGGACGATCAGGTGGTGCCGATCGACGCCTCGGCCCGCGAAGCGATCAAGCTGCTGCCGAACGGAATGCTCAAGACTTATCCGGGCTTGTCTCACGGCCTGTTCGCCACCCATCCCGAGCTGATCAACGCCGATCTTCTGAGCTTCTTCCGCCTCTAGGGTCGCGCCTGGGCAGGTCGCTCCCCACGCCCGATCGCCCGAGCCGCCGGCCGCCAGCTGAGTGCTTTGCGCAGGCCCGGTATGGAGGGTCAGCCCGTCGGTTGGGGGATGGGCGGCGCGGGGGCGGTGGTCCGGTCGCGCAGGAAGAGCGCCGTGGCGCCGGCGATCAGGGCCAGGCCCGCGAGGCTCGTGCCGTAGGCGGCGTTCACGAAGAAGGGCAGCCACGGCAGGTCCACGGCGGCGAAGTTGCGGACGAGCAGCAGGACGACGCTACCCAGATAGCCTGAGGCGTCAGCCACATAGATTAGGAAGCCGGCGGTCCCCACCGTGCCGGTATAGGCGATCATCCGGTCAAACAGCATGGCGTTGAACGGCGTGTAGGCGAGGTAGAGGCCCGCGCCGCTGGCGATCATCCAGACAATGGGGGACAGGAGGCCCTGCTGGTAGGCCAGGGTCGAGACGCCCAGGAGCACAAAACCGGCCATGATCACCCCATGCATGAACAACAGCGCGCGGCCATTGTTCTTCACCGCGATCAGCACGCCCATGGAGACCAGGGACAGGGCCGCCACCGGTCCTTCGCTGGCGGTGAAGATGGCCGCGGCGTCGCCATAGCCGAGGGCTTGCCAAATCTCGGCGGCGAAGTTGTCGCGCAGGTCGCGGAAGGCGGTGAGCAGCACATAGGCGGCCACCAGCAGGACGAGGATCGGCCAGTGGGCGGCCAGGAACCGGGCGCGCTGTTCGGCCATCATGGGACGGCGGGCGACCCGCTCGGCCTCATCGGCCGGGCTGGGCGGCGGCAGGGCCGCGAGCGCCAGCACCGATATGGCCAGCAGCGGCATGAAGACGACGCCGGTCGCGGCCGGCATCCAGAAGGGGGAGATGTGGGCGGTGTCCATCAGGGCCTTGCCCACGGACTTCACCACCCCAGAGGACAGGATGAAGCTGGCGCAGAGGATCGCCCCCAGGACCTCACTGGTGCGCCGCCCCTCCATGAAGCCGAACACCAGACCCCAGATGAGGCCGAGCGGCAGGCCGTTCAGCAGCAGGGCCGCGACATTCCAGGGCGCGGGGATCACGGCGAACAGCACCAGGGCGATCCAGGAGGCGCCGATCAGCAGCACGATGGCCAGGGCCCGGCGCTCGGGCCGCATCTCCGAGATCACCTTGACGCCCGCCAGCTTGGACAGGGCGTAGCCAGCGACCTGGGCCAGGACCAGGGCGATCTTGTAGTCCAGGACGAAGTCCCAGCCTGCGACATTGTCGAAGGTCGCGGCGGTGAAGGGTTTGCGGAAGGCGTACATCGAGAAGTACGCGCAGAAGCCCGCCAGGCCGGCGAACAGGACAAAGACCACGGGATGGGCCTGGGTCAGCCGAAGGCGCAGGGATGCGATCACGTGTCTTGCCCTTGTTACCTTCACGTGGTCTAGACCAATCATGCAACGACTGGATGACGGAGGGCGGCGCTTGATCGGGAACAGGAGGGCGCTCGGCGTCCCGAAGGCGCCGGCCGGCGCATGACGGCGCGCTATGACATCGCGGTGGTGGGCGCCGGCGTCGTCGGCCTCGCCTGCGCCCTGGCCGCCGCTCGGCGCGGCCTGTCTGTGGTGGTCCTTGATCGTGACGCCCAGGCCAACGGCGCCTCGATCCGCAACTTCGGCTTCATCACGGTTACGGGACAGCCCCGCGGGCAGGTCTGGGGCCGGGCGCGCCGCAGCCGCGCGGTCTGGGATGAGATCGCCGCCGAGGCGGGCATCGACGTCCTGCAGCGGGGGCTCTGGCTTCCGGTCCGGCGTGCCGAGGCCGCGGCCCTCCTCGAGGCGTTCATGAAGACCGAGATGGGGGAGGGCTGCCGACTGCTCTCGGGCGCCGAGGCCCGCGCCCGCGCCCCAGAGGCCACTGGCCCAGAGACCGTCGCGGCCCTTTGGAGCCCGCACGACCTGCGGGTGGACTCCCGCACCGCCATCCCGCGGCTGGCCGCCTGGCTCAGCGCCCGGTTCGGCGTGCGCTTCCTGCGCCAGACAGCCGTCCAGGCTGTCGAGCCCCCCCGCATCGTCACCGCCCAGGGCGTGATCGAGGCCGAGCGGGCCGTCGTCTGCCCCGGCGATGACTTGGTCAGCCTTTTTCCGGACCGGCTGACCGGCGCCGGGATCGGACGCTGCAAGCTGCAGATGATGCGTCTGGCGCCCCCCGGCTTCACCCTGCCGGCGCCGGTCATGTCCGACCTCGGCCTGGTGCGGTACGGCGGCTATGCCGACCTCCCGGAAGCCGCCGCCCTGCGCGCGCGGCTCGAGGCCGAGCAGGGGGAGGCCCTGGCCCACGGGGTCCACCTGATCGCCGTGCAGGACGCCGACGGCGCCCTGGTTGTGGGCGACAGCCACCATGACGCCGCCACCCCCGATCCCTTCGCCAGCGAGGCGGTGGACCAGCTGATCCTTGACGAATGGCGGGCCGCCACCGGGCGCGCGCCGCCGCCGGTCGTGCAGCGCTGGACGGGGACCTATGCTCGCGGTCCGGAGGCCGGCCTGATCGAGACGCCCCATTCCCATGTGCGCCTGGCGCTGATCACCGCCGGCAACGGCGCCTCCGCCGCCTTCGCCTTCGGCGAGGAGGTGATCGCCGACCTTTTCGAGGAGACTCCCCAGCCATGACCTCTATCCGCAACAGTTTCGACATGGTGGTCTTCGACTGGGCCGGCACCATGGTCGACTTCGGCAGCCGGGCCCCGGTCCTGGCCCTGGTGGAGGCCTTCGCCGCCCTGGGAGTCAGCGTCGACGAGGCCGAGGCCCGCCGCGACATGGGGCGCGCCAAGGCTGACCATGTCCGCGCCATGTTTGAGCAGGCGAAGATCGCCGCAGCCTGGAGGACGGCCCAGGGCGGAGCGCCGGATCAGGTCGCCGTGGACAGGATCATGGCGGCGCTGCAGGCGCCGATGATCCGGCTGGCCGCGGAGACCGCCCAGCTGACGCCGGGGGCGGCGGAGACGGCGGACCACCTGCGGGGCCAGGGCCTGAAGATCGCCTCCTGCACCGGCTACACCCGGGAGATGATGGGCGCCATTCTCGGCCGTGCGGCCGCGCAGGGCTACGCCCCCGACCTGGTGGTCTGCGCCCATGAGACGCCCGAGGGACGCCCCTCGCCCCTGATGATCTACAAGGCCTGCGCCGAGCTCGGGGTGTGGCCTCTGTCGCGGGTGGTGAAGGTGGATGACGCCGAGGTGGGCGTCGCCGAGGGCCGCAATGCGGGGTGCTTCACTGTGGGCCTGGCGGCGTCAGGCAATATGGTCGGGCTGACGGCCGAGGCGCTCGCGGCCGTGGATCCCGAGACGCGGACGGCCCTGGTGGCCGACGCCGGCGCACGCCTGCGGGCGGCTGGGGCCGATCTGGTGATCGACACCGTGGCCGATCTCATCCCGGCCCTTGAGGCCGAGATCGCCCGGCGCGCCTCAGCCTGACGACACGAGGCTGATCAACAGATCTCGATAGGTGGGCAGGGGGGCGATGGCGACGCCCTCGACCTTGCCGAGTTCGTCATAGCGACGCAGCTTCACGGCGGCGTCGAAGGCTGGAAGGGCTTCGAAGCCCGCCGCCTCGGCTGCGCTCATCGGCCCGCCCTGGAGCCGCAGGCTCTGGGCGGAGGCCGGACTCAGCCGCGCGACATAGTCGGGCTCGCGGGCGGCGAGATAGCGTTTGGCCTCGACGTGCAGCCGGACGGGCTCTGTGACCGCAGGCCCGAAGCCCTGGGCGAGCCAGGCCGCGCCAATCCGCTCATGCAGGGCGTCGATCCCCCGCTCCGCCGCGTCCTCGCCATGCTTCTGAAGGAGGTGGCCGATGTCATGCAGCAGGGCGGCGGCCACCAGCGCGTCGGGCTGGCGGTCGCGCCTCGCGTGGTCGGCGGTCTGGAGCGCGTGATCCAGCTGGGTCACCGCTTCGCCATAGTGCTCGCCGCCCAGGCGGTCAAAGAGGTCGAAGATGGCGTCGACGAAGGCGTCGGCCGAGGCGATGGCTGGCATGGTAGGTCCCAATGAGAGGCGGTTGGACTATACCAGAATGCGCCGCCGAGCAGGGGTCATTCTCAGCGACGCGGGGCGGCCGGCACGTCTATCGGGGCGACAGCAGGTTCGGATCGATGAACTGGCGGGGGATGCCGGGGCCTTCGAAATAGGCCCCCAGCCAGGCGCCGCCGCCGCCGTTGAACCATTCCACCCGGATGGGATGCCGGCCCGGTTCCAGGCTGACGGACCCCCGCGCCGTGATCACCCCGTGGTCCCCGTCATTATCGACCACCGCCCGGTCGCCGACATAGAGCTTGCTGCCGTCATCCGAGGCCAGGGAGAAGTGGTAGGTCCCGGGGGTGGCGATATGCAGGTAACCCTCGAACACCACCGCAACGTCGCCGTCCCGGGGGAGGGGCAGATCCTTGAGGGACATTTCATAGGTCGCGCCCGAGGTCGCCGGCGTCAGGGCCGAGAAGTCCGGCAGCCGCACCGAACCCTCGGGCAGCAGATAGGTGCGGTAGGTGACGCCCCGCGGCTCCGCCCCCGTCGTTTCGAGAATGCGAAACTGCCCCATGGCCGGAATGCTGGCCGGCTGGCCGTCCACGAACAGGGTGGCGCGGACCAGGGTGTTGCGGCCGATCTCGACCGGGCCGGCATAGAGGGGGGAGGCCGCCGTCGGGATGGAATTGTCCAGGGTGTAGCGGATCTCGCCGACCCCATTGGGGTTCTCGATGGTCATCTGGGCGGTCTGATTGACGAACAGCCCGCCGGCCGGGTCGTTGCCCACGGCGATCGGGGCGATCACCGGCGAGGCGTAGAAGCTGCTGGTCCGGTAGACCTGCTTCGGCGCCTGTTCGCCCTGGAGCACCGGCTTCACCGGGCGGCCCAGCCAGGCATAGGGGATCTCGGCGCCCAGCAGCCAGGCCGCCGTGGCCGGGGTGTCGAAGGTGTTGATCGGCAGGTCGAGCGCCTGCCCCGCCTTGACGCCCTTGCCGTAGGCGATCCAGGGAATCTCCAGTTCGGCCAGGGTTTCGCCGCCATGTCCCTTGCCCACGCCGCCGTGGTCAGAGGTGATGATGAACACCGTCTCGTCGAGGATGCCCGCGTCGGCGGCGGCCTGGCGGATCTGGGCGATCAGGCCGTCGGCCTTGGTCACCGCGGCGTAGTATTTGGCCGTCCCATGGCCATAGGCGTGGCCGGCATGGTCCACATGGTCGAGATGCACGAAGAGGAAGGCCGGCCGCTTGGCCTTGATGTAGTCCGCCGCCAGGGCGGTGGTCGCGTCTTCGTCCTTCCCGTTGGCGTCATAGTCGACGAACTGGTGATCATAGAGATTGCCGAACCCATCCCAGTCATAGATGGAGCCGATCTCCCATTCGGGGTGCTGGTCGGTGAGCACCTGGAAGATGGACGGGAAGTACCCGCCTGAGCCGGTCACGGAGGTGGGGAAGTTGAACTCGCCGACCTTCCAGTCATTGCTGGTGACCCCGTGCTGCTCGGGTCCTGCGCCGCCGATCATCGACGCCCAGTTGGCGCCGCTGGTGGTGGGCAGGACGCCGCGGGCGTGCAGGCTCCAGGCGCCCTGCGCCATCAGCTGATCCAGGGTGGGGGTGTCGGCCGTCCTCACTCCGTCGGGGCTCAGGCCGTCCACGCCGATGACGATCACGTGGCTCGCCTGACGCTGAGGCGCGGCCGGCGAGCTGGCGTCCTGAGCCAGCGTGGAGACCGGGACGCTGACGCCGGCCACGCCGGCGGCCAGGGCGAGGAGCAACGGCAGGCTCCGGATCGAGGTCTTCACGGCACGCTCCATGGGTGTGCGGGTTGGCGGGATGGCTCGATCCGTAAAGGCGCAGCCGGCAAACAGGTCGATCGCGGGGGATCGACGGGCGTTCCTGTGGGGATGAAACCGTTTCTGGTATGGACCAAACATCTAGGCGGCTTGGGCGACGGTTTCATGAAAGGCTAGGGCCGCGGCCTCGCGCCTTGACGGGGCGCGCCCGAGGTCGGATCAGAGAACCCAGTTCATTTCCAGGATGAGAATGGCGAGCGACGCCCCCGCGACGAGATCCGATGGCCTGCACTATCTCAGCCTGCGCGACGCCATCGCCGCGCGCATCACCACAGGCGGGCTGAAGCCGGGCGACAAGCTGCCGTCCGAACGGCGGCTGCAGGAGGACCTCGCCGTCGCGCGCGGGACCGTCCGCGAGGGCCTGTTCCAGCTGGAGGCGGAGGGCGTCATCTATCGGCGCGACCGCAGCGGCTGGTACGTCTCCCCGCCGCCGGTGGTCTATGACCCCACCCGATGGGAGGGCTTCATGTCCTATGTGGAGGCGCAGGGGCGGATCCCGGCGACCGAAACCATCGCCGCCAATGAGGTGGCGGCCGATCCCCTGCTCGCCGACGTGTTTTCCCGGCCGCCGGGCGCGCCCCTCTACGTGATCCGCCGGCGACGCTATGTGGATGGGCGGGCGGTGCTGGTGGAGCGGCTGGTGGTCGACGCGGCCCTGGCGCCGGACCTGCTGCGGTTTTCCTTCGACCAGTCGCTGACCAGCATCCTGAAAACCGAATACGGGATCACCGTCGCCCGCAATCAGGTCAGCATGCAGCCCTGCGCGCTCACCGGCTTCGAGGCCGAGGCCCTGCGGGTCAAGTCCGGGCTTCCTGGCCTGGCCCTTCAACGCCGCAGCTATGACGCCCAGGGGCGGGTGGTGGAGTATGACCACGAGCACTGGCGCCATGACGCGGTGAGGATCAGCGTCGACACCCGGGTTCGTTAGGGCTGCGCGATCAGGCCCAGCGCAGGGCGCCAGGCCCGCCGCCGGCCGGGTCCGAGAACGAGGCCTGGCCGTCCTCGATGTGGCCGGCCAGCCGCCAGACCTGCCCGTCGGCCTCACATCTCAGATCATACCAGCCGTGGCTGCCGGCGAGGTCGAGGGGGAACTCGCGACGCTCTCCGGCCTCGAGCCTCACCGTCTGCGGCGGGGCGCCATAGGCCTGGTCGCTGATCCCTATGACCAGGGAGGCGGGCTGCAGGTTTTCGAGCCGCAGGCTGGGGGCGCCGCTCCCCATCTCGACGCCGACAGAGAAGACCTTGCCTGCGCCGATCAGGCGTCGGTGAAACCGGTTGGGTCCGAGGACGAACAGGTCCGCCGTCGCCCCCGATCCTGGAAGTGGATGGGGTAGCGCCTGTCCGGCTCCGACCGTGTAGCGGCTCGGGACCTGGTCAAGATCGGCCATGTCATAGACATGGAACACGGCCGCCCGTTCGGCCGAGCGATTGGTGAGCCAGAGGGACGAGGCGCCGTCCTCCAGCCGCAGGCGGGTGTCGAGGTGATAGGGCGTCGGGCGTCGCCGCCGAACCCCGGCTTCCTGCACCGGCGCGGCGAGTTCGGGGGGAAGGGGCGGCCAGACCTCTTCCAGATCCGCGGCGCGGCCGGACAGGGCCGAGGTGGCGGGCAGGGCGGCCATGAAGTCGATCCGGTCCGGCGCGCTGAAGTCGAAGCACGAGGTCAGGTCGCCGCAGACGGCGCGCCGCCAGGCGCTGATGTTCGGCTCCCGCACCCCGAAGCGGGCCTCGAGGAAGCGCAGGATGCTGGTGTGGTCGAACACCTCGGAGGCCACATGGCCGCCCCGGCTCCAGGGGGAAACCACATACATCGGCACGCGCATGCCCAGCCCGTAGGGCCGGTCCAGAAAGGCCTCGTCGCCGGCGCCCTGGGCGATGACATGGTATTCGTCATCGGCCGGAATGGTGGACGTCCCCAGGGTGCGGCCCGCCACCCGCGCGGGCGGCGCGGGCGGCGGCACGTGGTCGAAGAAGCCGTCATTCTCGTCGAAATTGATCAGCAACACCGTGCGCGACCAGACCTCGGGATTGGCGGTGAGCGCGTCCAGCACCTGGGCCGCATAGTCGGCGCCCTGGAGTGGGCTTGAGACGCTCGGATGCTCCGACATGGCCGCGGGCGCGATGATCCATGAGACCTGGGGCAGGCGGTCGGACAACACGTCCTGCTTGAGATCGTCCAGGGCGCGGGTGGTCATGGTGCGGCGGGTCAGCAGGGCGCCGGCGCCGGCGGTCATGCCGTGGGCGCGGCGATAGGATTGAAAGCCGACGAGGGGGTTGTCGGTGAAGTTGTCGGCCATGTCCTGGTAGATCTGGAAGCTGACCCCCGCCGCCATCAGGCGCTCCGGATAGGTCGCCCACAGATAGCCGCCGTGGCTACGCGGATTTCCTTCGAGGGTGTCGTAGCCGTTGTCGATGGCCGGGCCATTGGCGCGGCCCAGCGGGTCGTGGGTCCCGGTCCAGATGTAGAGCCGGTTGGGATTGGTGCTGGTGTGCAGGGCGCAGTGATAGGCGTCACACAGCGTGAAGGCCTCGGCCAGGGCGAACTGGAAGGGCAGGTCCTGGCGGGCGAAATGGGCCATGGCCTGGTTCTGCTTGAAGCGCGGCCATTGGCCCATGCGGCCATTATCCCAGGCGGCCTGGCCGTCGGTGAAGCCGTGCGGCGTGCCCTGGGGGCGGTAGAGCCTGAAGTCCTCAGAGGTGTCGAGCCGGAACGGCGTGATCAGCGACGGGCCCCCTTCGACCTCCGCGGCGGGCTGGACGAGAACCGTCCGATCGGGGGCGCTGGGCAGCGGCGGCGCCGGGGCGGCGAAGCGGTCGCCCAGGCCGGTCACGCCGCGCAGCGTGCCGAAATAGTGGTCGAAGGACCGGTTCTCCTGGGTGAGGATCACCACATGGGCGACATCCATCAGGCTGCCGGTTCGCCGGTGGGGGGCGATTTCCAGGGCGCGGGCGATGGCCGGCGTGAAGGCGGCGGCCGCCCCCGCCGTGGCGGTCATGGCCCGGATGAAGCTGCGACGATCCTGCATCATCGGCTGGCTCTTTGCTGTGGTTGTGTCGGGGCGGAAGGCGAGCAGGCCTTGTCCAGGGTGTCTGGACTAGACCAGGATGGTCCGGTTTTCCCTGGACGTGTTGGCGTCTCCGTCGGCGATGTGGATCCGCGTATCGGCCTGGGCGGCGGCCTCCAGCACGCTCGTCGGCGGCGTCTCGTCGGTCACGAGGTCCTGGACCTCGCGAAACGAGGTGACTTGCATGAACCCGGATTTGGCGAACTTGCTGTGGTCGGCCAGCACGACGACCCGCCGCGCATGCTCCAGCAGGCTCTGCTTGAAGGCGGCTTCGTCCGGGTCGAAGTCCAGAAAACCGCGGGCGGCGTCGATCGCGCCCATCGACAGGATGGTGAGATCCGGCGCGAACCGCTGACAAAAGGCCTGGGCCTCCGGGCCGAAGGCGGCGTTGTGTATCGGATTGATCTGCCCACCGGCCAACAACAGCCTCTGGCCTGGATTGCCGAGCACCTCGTGGGCGATTTCAACGCTGTTGGTCACGATGGTGAGGTTTCGCATCGCGGCGAGATTGCGGGCCAGCCAATGGCAGCTCGTGCCTGAATCGATCAGGAGCGTCATGCCGTCGCTGACCAGCTCGGCCGCCTTGCGGGCGATCTGCTGCTTGGCGGCGGCGTTCTCCCTCAGGCGGATCCGGTAGGGCGCTTCTATCTTGTGGCTCGTCGCCGACAGGCCGCCATGGACCTTCTGAATGACGCCGCTCTGCTCCAGTTGGCGGGCGTCCCGGCGGATCGTCTCCTCGGAGACGTCAAAGCGCTCGGCGAGCTCCGACACCGTCCAGAAGGCCCGTTCGTCCAATAGTCTGAGGATCTCGGCGAGCCGCGGACCCTGGCTCAACTGTCTCGAATCCTTGAGGTTCGCGCGGCGCATGACGTGATCTGGCTATCAGGCCGAATTCCCACACACAACCACAATCTTCCACAATTCTCGCCGGGCCGGTTCGCGAACCCACCCCCAGCGTCGCGGAAACCCACACAAACCCACACGTTTCAACATAAGTCCCTCAAACCGTCACACGACTGCAACGCTCCTTGCCTAAGCCATTCGTGGGTCGGGGCGGCTGGCGTTGAGAGTCTCCTGCCCCGCCATTTGGATCATGCCAGTCTGTCGGGGGATAACTCATGTTTAAGCGACACGCGGCTCTGGGCGCCTGCCCGAGCCTGAAGAAGCTCTTGCTCGCCACCGTCTCGGTCATGGTCGCCAGCGCGGCCTCCACGGCTGCCCTTGCGCAGGAGGCGGGCGCCAACGAGGTCGATGAGCTGGTCGTCACCGGCTACCGCAAGTCGCTTGGCGAGGCGCGCGACATCAAGCAGGCCTCGGTGATCCAGGTGGACGCCATCGTCGCCGAGGACATGGCGAAGTTCCCGGATCTGAACCTGGCGGAGTCGCTGCAGCGCCTGCCCGGCGTCCAGATCACCCGCGAGGCCGGCGAGGGCCGGCGGATCTCGCTGCGGGGCCTCGGACCGGACTTCGCCCGGGTTCAGCTGAACGGCATGGAGGTGCTGGGCAATGTCGACTCCGCCCAGGACAGCCGTGGCCAGCGCTCCCGGGACCGGGCGTTCGACTTCAACATCTTCGCCTCAGAACTGTTCTCGCGGGTGGAGGTGGAAAAGACCTTCCAGGCGGCCCAGAAGGAGGGCGGCATGGCGGGCACGGTCGGCCTGTTCACCGGCAAGCCGTTCGATTACGAGCCGGGGAGCAAGGGGGCGGTTTCGCTCCGGCTCGGCACCAATGAATATACCGAGGATGCTCAGCCGCGGGTCGCGGCTCTGTTCAGCCACAACTGGGACGACACGTTCGGCGTGGCCCTCTCGGTGGCCTATAGCGAGCGTGAGACCACCGAGCAGGGTCACAACACCTACAACTACACCAAGCCCAGCGCCTCGGCACTGCAATCGCTGGTCAGCAAGGGCCTCAATATCTCGCAGCTGAGCGCCGCGCAGCAGGCCAAGTTCCTGTCCGGCGACCTCTATTTCGCCGACGGCAACCGGATCTCGTCCTGGAACGCCAAGCAGGAACGCCTCGGCCTGACGGCGGCGGTTCAATGGCGCCCGACGGACGACCTGGAACTGACCCTCGACGTGCTGCACGGCGAGTTCTCCACCCGTCGGGACGAACTGCACTTGGCGACCCGTCCCCTGGCGTCCTCGGGCTCGGTCTCCTTCGACACCCCCGCAGGCGGGGTCTGGCCGGCCCAGTTCCAGACGGCGTCGACCATCAACGACCTCGCCTGGGACGGGGACAACTATGTGACGATGACCGATGTCACCGGCACGACCTTCGGCAGCGAGAACCGGCGGTCTCTCAATGAAAACCGGTTCAACCAGGTGGTCCTGACCGGGGAATGGGGGCTGTCCGACCGCCTCACCCTCGACGGTCATGTGGGCTGGGAGAAGTCGACCTACGAAACCCCCTATGACGACAAGCTGTACATGCGGGCCAAGGGCAATCAGGTGGCCAACTATGGCGCCGACGGTCGCTCCGCGTCCTTCAGCACGCCCGGCTGGGACCCGACCGACCCCGCCAGCTATGCGATGGACTCGTTCTACTATCGCGCGTTCAACAACGAGTCCGAGCTCCATGAGGCCGAACTGAACGGCCGCTACGAGCTTTCCGATGTCTGGACGCTGCGGGCCGGCGCCGCCTACCACAAGTTCCGGCAGCAGGGCATCGACCTCTTCTATGACGACAACGTCAACGGGACGCGCGCGAAGACGCGGGGCACCTCCGTCGGCGACATCAGCTCCGTCTTCACCAACGAGTTCGGCTCCTGGCTGATCGGCGACTACGCCAAGGCCTTCGCCAAGTATAACGAATACCATCGCCTGGAGCCCAATACGGACGGGACCGGCGGCGCGCTTCAGGACATCGAGAACGTCTACGAGACCACCGAGGAGACCCTCTCCGGCTTCGTGCAGGCGGACTGGGACAGCGAGCTCTTCGACAAGCGCTTCCGCGGCAATATCGGCCTTCGCGGCTACAGCACCGACACCCGCAGCGTCGGCTGGATTCAGGGCGACAGCTACGCCTATCTCGGCACCGCCGACGTGGAGGGCGGCTATGAGGGCGTCCTGCCGGCCCTGAACACCGTCCTTGAGCTGTCGCCGGACGTTCTGGTCCGCTTCTCCGCCACCCAGAACCTCAATCGTCCCGGACTGGGTTCGATGGCCGCCGAGGGCCAGGCCTTCGAGAATCCCGACTCCGGCGAGATCACGGCGTCGCGGGGCAATCCCGACCTCAAGCCCTACAAGGACACCACCCTCGACTTCGCGGTGGAGTACTACTTCGGCCAGGCCGGTCTGCTGTCGGCGAGCGTGTTCCACAAGGACATCGAGAACTTCATCGGGTCAGACCTGCTGGAGAACGTGCCGTTCAGCGAGACCGGCATCCCGTTCACCTCGATCCCCGGGGCGACCGCCAGCACGATCGTCTCCGAGTTCTCCATGCCGACCAATATTGAAGGCACGAAGAAGCTGACCGGGGTCGAACTGGCCGCCCAAAGCCAACTCTCCTTCCTGCCGGCGCCGTTCGACAACATCGGGGTGGTCGCCAACTACACCTATGTGGACGCCGACGAGGCGCTCACCGGCATCTCGAAATCGAGCTACAACGCCACCGTCTTCTACGAGACCGAGCGTTGGGGCGCGCGGACGTCCCTCAACCACCGTGACAAGTGGTATAGCGGCCGCAACGACAGCGTCATGAGCGCCAGCACCCGCGGCTTTGAAGGCGGCACCTATGTGGACGCTGCGGCCTTCTACAACGTGGCCGAGAACCTCCAGGTCACCTTCGATGCGGTCAATCTCACCAACGAGAAGGACACTCAGTTCTGGGGACAGAACCAGTACCTCTATAACCAGAACCAGAGCGGCACGACCTACATGTTCGGGATCAACTACAATTTCTGACATGACCGCCCGCTAGACCAAGCGCCCGTCTCCGGAAGGAGGCGGGCGTCGTCGCTGGACTCAAGTCCCATGATCATCTCCCATCGCCACCGGTTCATCTTCGCCGCCGTGCCCAAGACCGGCACCCATGCGGTGCGCCAGGCCCTGCGCGAGCAGATGGGCGAGGGTGACCTCGAGCAGGTCGGCCTGTTCGTCGACAGGCGCTTTCCGTGGGCGGACCTGGCGGCGATGCGCCATGGTCATCTGTCCCTGCGGCAGGTTCGCCCTCATCTGGGAGAGGCCGACTTCAGCGGCTATGTGAAGTTCGCCTTCGTGCGAAATCCGTTCGACCGCTTCGTGTCCTATTGCGCCTTCATGTTGCGGGGGGGCGACCTGTTCCAGCGCAGGCCACAGGACATGATGCGCCACTTCCTCTTCGGCGCGCCGCCCGAGGATCACATCCTCTTCCAACCGCAGGCCTCGCTGCTGGTCGATGAGGACGGCAGGACCCTTCTGACCGACATGGTCGGTCGCGTGGAGGACATGCAGGGGTCCTATGATGCGATCTGCGCGCGCATCGGCATCCCCTCGCGCCCCCTGGATCGGGTCAATGGCAGCCGCCGCGCGGACTATAGGCAGTACTATGATCCGTCGCTGATTGAGGCTGTCGCCGCCCGCTACGCCCAGGATCTGGAGCTGTTCGGCTATGGCTTCGAGGGGCCGTTATGAGGGGCGGGGCGCTCGATCTGGCGGCCAATCCGCGCAAGACGACGGGCGTGCGCAAGCTGGGCCCCGTCGATATCGGCCCCCTCCGCCAGGCGCTGCTGGCGATTCCTGAGGAGGTCTGGGCGCTGGAGAACCGCAGCAAGCCCAACAGGTTCGGCGTGCTGGACGAGACCCGGCACATCGTCTTTCGCTTCATCGACGATTCCCGCGACTGGCGCAGATCCCACGACCGCCCGGCCTACGCCGCCTGGCGCGCCCTGCTGGCGCCGGTGCTGGACCAGGCGGTGGCGGCCTACGGCTATGAGCGCGGCGCCTTTCCCCGGGTGATGTTCGCCAGGATGGCGCCGGGCGGGGTGATCCATCCCCATGTGGACGCCAATCCGGCCGCGCGATGGCCGCACAAGATCCATGTTCCGCTCACCACCAATGCTGGGGTGATCTGCTTCTTTGGCGGCGAGGAGCGCCACCTGCCGGACGGCGAGGCGGTGGAGGTCGACAATCTCGGCCCGCACTGGGTGCGCAACAATGGCGACACCGACCGCATCCACCTGATCTTCGAGTATTACGACACCGACCAGCCAGAACCCCCCTGGCTCGGGCCGCTGCTGAGCCGGGGCGCGACGGGGTGACCGGCAAAGCCCACGCCGACGGCCCCGAGACTGACCGCGAATCCGTGCTCCAGGCGGCCCGGGACCTCCGCCTGCGCCAGCAGGTTCCAGAGGCCCTGGCCCTGCTGGCGCATTTGCAGACCCAGCATCCCCGGTTCAGCCGTCTCTACCAGGAGCGCGGCCATTGCCACGTCATCCAGCGGGACGCCGCCGCCGCGGTCGAGGCGCTGCAGGCGGCGGTGCGCCTGAACCCGACCCTGCCGGCGAGCTGGGACATGCTGGAACAGCTCTATCGCCTCCTCGGCGACCGGGCGCGAGCCGCAGGCGCGGCCCAGCAACTGGCGATGCTGCGGCGGCTTCCGCCGGAGGTGGTGGCCGCCAACAGCCTCCATGCCGATGGCGATCTCGCCGAAGCCGAAGCGGTGCTCCAGGCCTATCTTCGCCAGCACGGCGACAACGCCGGCGCCCAACGCCTGCTGGCGCGGATCCACCTGGACCGGCATGAGCTGGAAAAGGCCGAGGCCAGGCTGGGGGCGCTGCTGGCGCAGGCGCCGGACTATCATGAGGCGCGCCTGGACTACGCCATGGTCCTCTTGCAGCAGCAGAAACACCAGATGGCGCGCCAGCAGGCCGAGCATCTGCTGCGCCATGACCCGGCCAATCGCGACTACCTCAAGCCGTACGCCGCCGCCTGTGTGGGCCTGGGGGACCATGAGCCGGTGATCGACCTCTATGGGCGGCTGCTGGCGGAGGGATGCCGGTCGCGGGGGGAGGCGGCGGACCTCCACCTCTGGCGGGCCAACGCGCTCAAGGCGGTGGGCCGGCGCGACGAGGCTGTCGCGGGCTATCGCGAATCCCTGGCGGCCCGGCCCGGCCACGGGGTGGCCTGGTTCAGCCTCGCCAATCTCAAGACCTACCGGTTCAGCGACCAGGATATCGCCAGCATGCGCGCCACCGCCGCGCAGCCCGAGGTTCAGGAGATGGACCTGGTCTATCTCAACTACGCCCTGGGCAAGGCGCTCGAGGATCGGGGCGACTACGAGTCCTCCTGGCGTTGCTATGAACGGGGCGCAGCCCTGCGACGGACCGCCAGCCGATATCGCCCCGACATCGCCGAGGCCTGCGCGCTTCGACTCAAGCAGGTGTTCACCGCCGAGGTCTTCGCCGAGCGTCGCGGCTGGGGCGCGCCCGATCCGGCGCCCATCTTCATCCTGGGCCTGCCGCGGTCTGGCTCCACCCTGGTCGAGCAGATCCTCGCCTCTCATACCGAGGTCGAGGGCACGCAGGAGCTGACCGAGATCGATCGCTACGCCGCCGAGCTGTGCGGCCGCGATCCCGACTGCCGGCTGCCCCAGAACCCTGAGGCGCTGCTGGACCTGACCGCGGACCAGGCCCAGGCCCTTGGGATGCGGTTTCTGGCGGAGACCGCCGTCTATCGCAGGCTGGGCCGACCTTACTTCATCGACAAGATGCCTAACAATTTCTGGCACATAGGGCTTATTCATCTGATCCTGCCGCAGGCGAAGATCATCGATGTGCGGCGCGCGCCGATGGCCTGCTGTTTCAGCAATCTCAAGCAGCTGTTCGGCGCCGCCAATCAGGAATTCACCTATGCGGTCGGCGACATGGCGCGCCACTACCGCATCTATCTCGACCTCATGCGGCACTGGGACGAGGTGCTGCCGGGGCGGGTGCTTCGGGCGCCCTACGAGGATGTGGTCGAGGATCTGGAGCCCGCGGTGCGGCGCATGCTCGACCATTGCGGCCTGGGCTTCGAGCCCGGCTGCCTGTCCTTCCATGAGACGCAGCGCAGCGTGCGCACCCCCAGTTCGGAACAGGTGCGCCAGCCCCTGGGTCGGGGCGGTCTGGTCCAGTGGGAAAACTATGCGCCCTGGCTCGCGCCCCTGCGGGACGAACTGGGGGACGCCTTGACCACCTACAGAGCCTGACCATGCGGCTATCGCACCCCTTCTTCCAGCTTCCGGTGCTCTTCGAGGCGGAACGGCTGCAGGCCGAGGTCGCGGCCCTGCCGGACGAGGCCTGGGTGGCCCATCCCGACAAGCTGCCGGGCAACAGCGCCGTACGCCTGATCAGCGCCGAGGGGGCCGAGACCGACGCCGTCCATGGCCAGATGCGGCCGACGCCCTGGCTGGCGGACCTGCCCTATCTGCGGCAGGTCCTGGCGGGCTTCGGGGTGGTCTGGAGCCGGTCGCGGCTGATGCGCCTGGCGCCGGGGGCGATGGTCCCCGAGCACGCCGACATCAACTACCACTGGCATACCCGGGTGCGGCTGCACATCCCGGTCTTCACCCAGCCCGAGGTGCGCTTCCATTGTGATGGGCAGGTCGTCCACATGGCCGCCGGGGAGGCCTGGATCTTCGACAACTGGCGTCGTCATCATGTGGAGAACCGGTCGGAGGCTTCGCGCATCCATGTCGTGGCGGACACGACCGGCACGGCGGCCTTCTGGGCCTTCGCCTGCGGACAGGCGCCGCCCCGCGCGCAATGGCGCACCGTGACCTGGGCGCCGGAGCGCCAGCCGCGGCTGCTGACCGAGACCAATCTGCGTTCGCCGGTCATGCCCGCCGCCGAGCTCCACTGGCTGGTCGACGACCTCCGCCGGGAGCTGACCATCGCCGTCGACACCCCGGAGGCCAGGGGCCGGGCGACACAGTTCAGCGACCTGCTGGAAAGCTTCATCCAGGACTGGCGCCAGCTCTGCGCCCTGCATGGAACCGACGGGCGCGGGCGGGCCGATTTCCTGGGTCTGGCGGCCGCTGTCGGTGAGGCGGCCAGGACGTTGGGCGAAGGGCTGGTCATGCGCACCAACCAGGCCAGCGCGCTTCTGGTGCTCGAAAAGCGCGT
Organism: uncultured Phenylobacterium sp.; assembly: GCA_964515365.1. GTDB lineage: Bacteria > Pseudomonadota > Alphaproteobacteria > Caulobacterales > Caulobacteraceae > Phenylobacterium. The sequence continues at coordinate 25,914 of CAZERE010000009.1, forward strand.
TCTGCAGCATCTGGTTGCGGAGGAGGCACCCGGAGGCTGACGGGGGTTGGCCGCAGGTCACCGGTCGTCAGAGGCCTGATCGGCGCCTCACCAATCCCACTCGATCGCCAGTCCGATCAGGCGGCGGGGTCCGGGCGCGCTGGCCGAGTAGCCGAGGGCCTCGCCGATGAAGCCGGCTTCCTGGATATAGCGCTCGTCGAGGGCGTTTTTGGCGAACGCCGTGGCGGTCCATGCTGAGCTGGACGGCTGAAACGCCAGGCGCAGGTCCAGGAGCCCGTAGCCGTCCTGCCACTCGTCCTGGATCATGTCCGGCGCCAGGGCGCGGGAGAGTTCCGGCCGGTCGTTGTCGTCAGAAAAGAAGAATTTCGAGCGCCAGCTATAGACGGGACGAAAGGCGAGCTCGCCGCCGAACATGGGCCAGACGATATCGGCATAGATGGAGGCCTGGTGGTCGGGGGCCAGCCGGAAGCGGTTGCCCGCCATGGCGCCTGACCTCAGCCGGGCATGTCCGTAGGCGTAGGTCGCGCCCACCAGGGTTGTGGGCGTCGGGATGAAGGTGGCCTGCACCTCAAGCCCATGGGCGGTGGCGCGACCGGCGTTCACCGTTCGGAGCTGCCCGGCCTCCACGCGGGTGGTCTGAAAATCGCGATAGTCGTAGGCGTAGACGGCCGCATCGAGGGCCAGTCGAAGGTGCGCCGGCCGCACCTTTGCGCCCAGCTCCCAGGAGTCCACCACCTCGGCGGGCACGACGCCAAACCTGGCGGGTCCCAGGGGCGTGGCAGGGGCGCCAGCCACCAGGACGGTCGGCCGCCGTCCGCGGGCATAGGTCCCGTAGACGCTGACCGTGGGGTTCGGCTCGTACCTCGCCGCAAGGCGCCAGCTCCAGCCGGAGTCTTCCAGATCGCTGGAGATCTTGTCGCCATTGCCGACGGTGGGCTGAAAGAGAAGGCCGTAGAGCGGCCAGTCCGTCGACAGGCGTCCTGCGTCAGGGCCAGCCAGGTGCTGGAGGAACGCCTGGCGTCTGGCCTGGCCCATGCCTGCGGCTGCGATCACGCTGGCGAGGACGGAAGGCCCCAGCGGGACGGCCGGCGACACCGCGCTGGTCTTCTGGTCGGTTCCGAAACGCAGGCCGGCGGAGACCTCCCACCTGGCTCCTATGCGCCTTGTGGCGTCGGCGAAGACGTCGAACGCCTGCACATCACTGAAGTTCTGGGTCCGCTCCAGGTGGATCGCCTTGAGATTTCCGGCGATGGCCAGCGCCGTCGTCCCCTCAAGTTCGTAGCCGCGGCGGGCGGCGAGACCGCGCAACTGGTCGGCCAGGACATGGGCTTGCAGGAGGACGTCGGCGGACTGGGGCCAGGGCGTGGTCAGGCGGCCCGTCATGCGCGCCAGCTGGAGCCGCTCATCGATCACCATGGGCACCCTTTGGGTCCCGCGTTCCTCGAAAAGATTGACGCCCACAAAGCCCCGCCAGGCGCCGCGTCGGTCGTAGGCGAGGCGGATCTCCTGATTGACCTGAGCGCCCCGTGTCTCCTCCAGCAGGCTCACAATCGGCAGGGCGAGGCCGTCGGCGTCCTGCTGGTCGTCAGCGGCGAAGCGCCGATAGGATGTGAGGCTCGACAGGGTGAGCGCCGGCGAGATCTCCGTCTCCAGCCCGAAGCTGGCCGAGAAGAGTTGCCGGTCCAGGCCGAGCGGCTGGTCGCGACCCTGGGCGTCCTGGGCCGACAGGGCCGGCGGGGTGAAACGGTCAAGGTCTCCCAGGGGCTGGCCAGACACCGGGTCGGCCGGCGCAAACAGGAAGGACTTGAGCGCCGGGCCGCTGGAGCGGTCATGTTGATAGTTGATGATCAGGTCGGCCGCGCCCCAGTCGGGTCGCAGGCTCAGCCCGAGGCGGCCAGCGTTGGTGGAGATCGCCTGGAGGTCCTCCCCGCCGAGCAGGTTGGTCACGTCCCCGTCGCGGTGGCGGCTCACCGCAGCCAGCCGCAGGGCCATGGTTTCGCCGAGGGGGAGGTTCGCCATGGCGTCCATACGACGCCAGCCCTGGCCGCCCGCTTCCAGCCGCAGGCGGGCTGAGGTGCGGTCCGGGTCGGCCTTGTTCTGTACGATATTGATGGCGCCGGTCATGGCGCTGCGGCCGTAGAGGGTGGACTGCGGCCCCTTGACCACCTCGATCCGGTCCACGTCGAAGAGTTCGAAATAGGCGCCTCGTTCCTTCGAGGCCGGAACGCCATCCTGGAAGATCGAGACGCGAGGCTCACGGGTCGCGTCGCCGGACGCCTGGGTGACGCCCCGCACGGAAAATCCCGCATTGGCGGGGGAGGCGGCCGAGACGGTGAGGCCCGGCGTCTGTTGCGCCACCGCCTCCATATCGGTCAGGCCGAGCCGCCGCAGATGCTCGCCGGAGAAGGTGGACAGGGCCATCGGGGTCTCGAAGGCGAGGCTTGGGCGACGCTCGGCGGTGACGACCAGTTCCGGCAGCTCGGTGATCGCCGGAGGCGGCACGGGCGGGGCGGGCGCCTGGACCGCCGCCGCGGCGGCCGGCCCGATCATCACGACGCCGCCCGGCGATCGCGTCGCGGTCAGGCCCGTGCCGGCCAGCACCTGCTCCAGGGCTGCTTCGGCGGTGCGGGCTCCATGGACGCGGCCGGACCGCCGCCCGCGGGTCAGCTGCGGGTCGACGATCAGCGGCCGGCCGGTCTGCAGGCTGTACCAGACGAGCGCGCCGGCCAGGTCCCGGGGCGCGAGGTCGTAGGCTGCGGCGCGCGCGGGCTGGGCGAAGGCTGCGACGGGGGAAAGGAGGGCGAGGGCCAGGACCACGAGCGGCCAGGCGGGTGATCTTCCAAGGCGCGAGGCCAAGACCATGTCTAGCCGAACCTTTGGGCCTGGCCGGAGGTCGGGGTCATGGCGCGGCCGCCCGCCGGAGGGCCAGATCGACCGATCCGTCGGGCCGCCGCGTCGCCGCCACGGGCAGATAGAGGCTCACCGCATCGACAAAGGCGTCGGCGTCGTCGGCGGCGAAGCCGCCGCTGCCCCGCAGGTCGCCCGCCTCCGGCGACACGCGGATCGGGCGCTGTGGCGAATAGCGGCTGACCCGGCGGGCCGCCGTCTCGAGCCGCTCGTCCTGGAAGATGAGCTGGCCTTCGGTCCAGGCGACAACCTGGTTCACATCGGCCTGAGGGACCAGCACCCCGTCACCGCCGGCGGCGAGCCGATAGCCCTGGCCCGGCTGGAGCCGGACGGCGACCTGGCCCGTCCGCCGGGCGCGGACCTCGACCCGGCCCTCCAGGAGCGTGACCATCGCGCCATCGCCGTCGTGCTCGATATTGAAGGCCGTGCCCGTGGCGACAACGAGGTGATCGCCCACGGCGACGGCGAACGGCCGCCGGGGATCCTTGGCCACCTCGAAGCGGGCCTGTCCGGTGGCGAGCACGAGGTCCCGGCGCCCGTCCGTGAACCGCGTGCGCACCTCGGCCCCGGCGTCCAGGGTCAGCCGCGATCCGTCGGCCAGGGTGACGCTTCGCCGCGCGCCCGGCTCGGCGCGGTAGGTCCGCCAGGGGGGCTGCGCGCCCAGGACCACGAGGCCGGCCGCGGCTGCGGCCAGTCCGGCGCCCACGCCGCCGCCGATCAGTCGCCGGCGGGTGAGGACCGGGGGACGGCGCGCGCCCTGGTTTGCGGTCTGAAGCGCCTGGTCCCGCAGGGGGGCCAGTTCGGGCGCCGAGGCGTCATCGAACAGCCCCATGACCTCGCCGATCCCGGCCCAGGCCTCGGCCTGGGCGACATCGGCTGTGATCCAGGCCTGCAGGGCGGCCTCGTCGGCGGGCGACCAGCCGGCGCCGCTCCTGGCCAGCCAAAGGGCGGCGGCGGCGTCGGCGGCGTCCTCGGCCGAGCCGATATCGCGAAAGACCGGGTGCAGGAGGCTCATCGCAAGCGACGCGCCAGGTGCGCCGCGGCGCGGATGACATGCTTTTCGACCGCGCTCACCGAGACGCCCAGCCGTTTCGCAATCTCCGCCTGCCGCATTTTCTCAACCCGAAATAGAATGAAGATGTCCCGCGTGCGCTCGGGCAGTTCCCCGAGCGCCGCCAGCGCCTGACGCAGGCGCTCCCGTTCTATCAGGACGGTCTCGGCCGAAGAATCCTCAGAGGCCAGATCGAAAGGGGTCTCGCCGGCCACCAGGAGATCGAGGCTGACGTGCCGTCCGGCATGCCGCGCCGCCCGGGTCCGCGCCCGGTCGCGGGCCAGGTTGGCCGCGATGGTGAACACATAGGCCTCGGCTGAACGCACGTCGGTCTCGCCCCCGCGGCGCATGGCGCGGACGAAGACTTCCTGGGTCATGTCCTCGGCTTCGGCGGGGTCGGCCGAGCGCCGGCGGAAGTAGGCCATGAGGGGTTTGCGCAGCCGTTCGCTGAGCTCGGCGAGGCCGTCGCCGACGATCGTGGGCGGGTGGAGATCGCTTTTCAAGGTCACCGAAACGCAGGCCCCAGCGTCGTGCGGCCGAGGGTGCGGAAGAGGTCACGGCCACCGCGGCGCGCCCCGCTCATTCCATTTCTGTGTGACAGTTTTCGCAGCGGACGGCGGAAAAAAACCGGTGAGGATTCCCCGGACCGCCTCGTCCTGCCCAGTGACGCCCCAAGCTGGAATTGGGGCCAAACGGGGGATTATCTGGATGAAATTCTGCAAAGCGCCGCTGCTGTGCGCAGCCTCGACCCTGGCCGTCAGCTGGGCCGCCGCCGCCCAGGCCCAGGACCTGGAGACCGCCGCCGCGCCGATCGAAATCGGCGAGGTGATCGTCACCGGCTCCCGCATCGTGCGGAAGGACTATGTGGCCGAAAGCCCCATCGTGACCCTGGAGCGCGGCGTCCTGGACTCGGCGGGGCCGGTTTCGCTGGACATGACGCTGAACCAGCTGCCGCAGTTCGCGGCCAATGCCGGCGCCAACTCCACCAGCCAGGCCCGCGGCGGCCGCGCCAACGCCAACCTGCGCGGGCTGGGCGCCGTGCGAACCCTGGTCCTGCAGGACGGGCGCCGCATGCAGCCCTCCGATCCCCTGGGCGGGATCGACCTCAACACCATCTCCGGCGCGCTCCTGCAGAATGTGGAGGTCATCACCGGCGGCGCCTCGGCGGTCTATGGATCGGACGCCATCGCCGGCGTCGTCAACTTCCGCCTGAACGACCGCTTCACCGGCCTGGTGGCGGACGCCCAGTATGGCGCCACCGAGCGGGAGGACGGCGAGACCCTTGATGTCAGCCTCGCCGCCGGCGGTCCGATCGCCGATGGGCGCGGCCACGCCATGTTCTCGGCCTCCTACATGGATCGGCAGCGGGTGAACCGGGGCAGCCGCGACTTCTTCGCCGACGGCGGCATCACCTCGGTCCTCCCCAGCGGCCTGATCTATCCCAACGCCGCCAATCTGCCGACCCAGGCGGCGGTCAGCGGGGTGTTCGCCTCATACGGCGTGACGGGCTCGGTGCTGCGCAGCGCCGCCTTCAGCCGCAACACCGACGGCACCCTGTTCACCATCACCAACCCGATCCAGAACTTCCGCTTCCCGGAGGACGGCCTCTACACGATCACCGCCAACAATCAGGTGGCGCTGCCGATCGGCGAGTTCGCGCCGCTGCTCCAGCCGCTGGAGCGGGAGACCCTGTTTGGGCGGGTGAGCTATGATCTGACCGAGGACGTGGAGGCCTACGGCCAGTTCAACTACACCCACTATACCGCCGACCAGACCTGGTATGGCCGCAACCAGGCCATCACCCGCGACGTCTATGTTCCGGTCACCAATCCCTTCCTGCCCCAGGGGCTGAAGACCATCGCCGCCTCGCGGCCGAACCCGAACGCGCCGCTGCTGCTCTATTTCAACACGGGCCGCTACTCGCCGGACATCGTCGAAAACACCTACAATGTCAGCCAGGTGCTCGGCGGCCTGCGCGGCGACCTGGACATCATCGACGGCGGCTGGGACGTCTATGCCAGCTTCGGCCGCACCGAGCAGAACACCCGCATGGGCGGCTATATCGACCGCGCGGCCTTCCTCTCCCTGGTGGAGGCGCCCGACGGCGGCGTCAGCATCTGCCAGGGCGGTCTCGATCCGCTGGCCTTCGACCGCCCCTCGCAGGACTGCCTCGACTACCTGCTGCGGGAGATGCATGAATCGACCGAGCTGGAGCAGACCGTCGCCGAAGGCAGCCTGCAGGGCCGGGTCTTCGATCTCCCGGCCGGCGAGGTCCGTTTCGCCAGCGGCCTCAGCTACCGCAAGAACACCTACGAATTCTCCCCGGACGCCCAGCGTCGGACGGGGGCGGTCCTGGCGACCAGCCTGTCCAGCCCGACCCTCGGGAAGACCTCGTCGACGGAGTTCTTCCTTGAGATCCTGGCGCCCATCGCCCGCGACCTGCCGCTGATCCGCAGCCTCGACCTCGACCTGGCCTACCGCTACTCCGACTACGACTCGGTCGGCGGCGTGCACACCTACAAGGCGGGCGCCAACTGGGAGCTGACCGACAGCTTCAGCGTCCGCGGCGGCTATCAGCGCGCCATCCGGGCGCCCTCCGTCGGCGAGCTTTTCCAGCCTTCGGAACAAAGCGGGACGACCGTCGGCCGGATCTCGGCCGGCCTGGGCGATCCCTGCGATGTCGCCAGCGCCTATCGCACCGGTTCCCAGGCCACCCAGGTCAAGGCGCTGTGCCTGGCCACCGGGGTGCCCCAGACGATCATCGACACCCACCGGTTCGCCGGCACGTCGGTTCAGTCGGAGGTGTCAGGCAACCGCAACCTGATCGAGGAGACGGCCGACTCCTACACCGCCGGTCTCGTCTGGCGTTCGCGCTTCGACAACCCGCTGCTCAGCGGCCTGACGGCGTCGCTGGACTATTACGAGATCAAGATCACCGATGCGATCGGTCTCATCACCGGCGACGTCATCGCCCAGCGCTGCTTCAACGGCGACAACGCGTCGAACCCCACCTACGACCCGCAGAACTACTATTGCCAGCTGATCAACCGCGGGGCTTCGGGCGGCTTTTCGACCATCACCACGCCGCTCCTGAATCTGGCCGGCTACGAGACCGCCGGGGCCGACCTGCAGGTGGACTGGAGGGCCGAACTCAGAGACTTCGGCTGGGCTGACGCGCCTGGCGAACTCGGCCTGAACCTCATCGTCTCCTACACCGACAAGTACGCCATCCAGACCCTCGCCGGCGGCGCCTTCGTCGACTATGCCGGCACGATCGGCAACGCCCAGATCAGCGCCGACGCCATCTCCCATCCAGCCTGGAAGGTGAATACGAGCGTCGACTACAAGATCGGCCAGGCCCGGCTCAATCTGCGCTGGCGCTGGATCGACAGCATGGACAACTCGGCCAATGTCGGCGCCGCCGTCGCCAGCGCGCCGGGCGTCAAGGCCATGGACTATTTCGACCTCAGCGGAACCTACAGGCTGAATGACCGGGTCGAGGTCCGCGGCGGCGTCCTGAACATCGCCGACCGCCAGCCGCCGGCCTGGACCGGGGAGGGCGCCACCGACGCGGCCCTCTACGACGTGCTCGGCCGCCGCTTTTACGCAGGCGTCAAGCTCAGCTTCTAGCCTCCCTCGAACGCCCCAAGGAGAATGACCATGACTCAGACGAAGCGAGCCGCCGCCCTGGTCGGCGCGGCCCTGATCGCCCTGGCCGGCGCCGCCCAGGCCGCCCCCGCCAGCCCCGCCGAGACGCCGACGGCGGCCGGCATTCTGAAGGCCGCCGAAGGGCGGCTGCCGGAACTGCTGGCCTGCCTCCGCGACCAGAAGGTCGCCCTGGTGGGCGCCCACCGTGGCGGGCCGCTGGCCGAGCACCCGGAGAACGCCCTTGTCACCATGGACTACACCACGTCCCTCGCGCCGGTCTTCATCGAGACCGATGTGCAGCAGACCTTCGACGAGGTCCTCTTCATGAACCACGACGCCGTGCTGGACCGGAACACCACCGGCCACGGCGTCATCGCCGAGCAGCGGTGGGCCCAGATCTCCACCCTCAAGCAGCGCGATCCCACCGGACAGCCGACCGCCTCTTCCCCGCCCCGGCTGGCTGACCTGCTCAAATGGGCCGATGGCCGGGTTCTGCTGCTGCTCGACGTCAAGCCACAGACCGACGCCGACCTGCTGATGGCCGAGGTGACCCAGGCCGGCGCCGAGGGCCGGGTCATGTTCCTCGCCTATACCGTTCGCCAGGCCAAGGCGATGAGAGCGCTGAGTCCCAAGGCCGTGCTGGCCATTCCCATGTTTGATCGGGACATGCTCCAGGAGGCCAAGGCCGCCGGGCTGATCGGACCCAGCACCATCGCCATGGTCCGGCCGGCCAATGTCGACGCCCAGTTCATCCCGGAGCTTGAGGCGCTGGGGATGACGGTGATGTCGGGAACCTACGGTGGGCCGCAGACGCCTGACGCCGTCTACCGGACGCCCGGCGACGCTGGCGCCTATCAGGCCCTGGCGGCGTCCGGTCCGCGCCTCATCGTTTCCAATCGCCCGCTGGCGGCTGCGGAGGCCATGCTCGCCGATCCCACCTATGCCCGGCGACTGGCGACGTGCGGGGTGACGGGCTGATCCGCACGACGGCCAGGCGTCATCGCGCCTGGCCGTCGATGATCTGATCTCGAGAGGCCTTATCTTCGGGCGGAGTCCGCAGCTCCCGCCAGGGTCGGATAGGGACCAAAGACGGCGATCACGCGGTCAGCTTCGTCGGCGTTGTCGGTGACGACAATCTGGAAGCGCCCGCCGCCGGGGGCCACCCGGACGATGACGTGACCCTGCCGGCTGGCCAGGCGATTTGTGAGCCACGGGCTGGCGGCCTCGGTCGAAGGATCCAGGCCCGTGGCGAACACCCTGGGCTCGACCAGCTGCAGCCGGCCATTGAACAGGCGGTTCAGCGTCGAGGGGCCCGGATGCAAGGCGTGCCAGCTGGAGATGATCCAGACCCGGGGCTGCAGGGCGCGGACGGCCGCGGCGCCGGTGGCGTCGAACATGCCGTGGTGCGGCGATACGGCGACCTCGACAGGCCCCGCGGCCCGGGCGGCGGCGCCCTCAAGATCGCGCCAGGGCAGGGCGCCTTCGAAGGTCGTGCTGGTCAGGTCGCCGGCGGCGAAATAATCGAAGTCGCCATAGGAGAGCCGCAGGGCGGCTGACCACAGGTTTTCCTCCGGCATGTCGGCGAGCGGCAGATCTCTCAGGGGCGGGAAGAGGCTGCGCGTCGTCTCGCCCTGTCCTGTCCAGACCTCGCCGTTGCCGGCGAGGTTGCGGATCTGAAACGCCGGATAGGTCCCGGCGTCAGGCGCGCGCCGCAGCTGATTGAGGGCGCCTGGCCGGAAGCGTTCGACCCGCCGTCCCGCCGCGATCCTGGAGCGGACGAAGGCCTCGTAATTGCGCTGGAAGGCGGCCTCAGACCGGCTTGGCGCGGCATAGTCGGGATAGCCGCGATCCACCAGCCGGGCGATCGGGACGAGCCGGTCCACATCCGAGACCCCGGTCAGCCGATAGCCCCCGCCGGGGGCCAGAGGCGTGTCTGCGCCCACATCCCCTACATGGTCAGGATGCTGGTGCGTGGCCAGGAAGACGTCGATCCCCAGCCCGCCGGTGTCGCGCAAACGGCGCCTGGCGTATCGCGCGATCCATTCGCCGGGGCGCCGGGCGGCGCTGGGGCGCGGCTGCAGGGCCGGCGGCGCGGCTGCGCCCGAGGCGCCGGCGTCGATCATCAGGCTCGATCCGTCGGGCCCGATGATCAGGGTCGAGTCTCCCCGCCCGGTGGCGATGTGATGGATGTCGAGCCCGCCCGGACGCCAGGGCGCCAGGGGTCTTCCCACTTCGTCCCCGGCGCCGGCCCGCGCGCCCCCGCCCGTCGCCGCCCCAGCCAGGGCGGCGGCGAGGAGGGCGCGACGCGAAAGGCGCCCCATCAGTACCGGGCCGACAGGGTCACGCCCCAGGTGCGCGGCTCGCCCAGATACTCGGCCAGCACCCCCTGGGTCGACGGGGTGAGCACATAGTCGACGTCGCCGGCGTTCTTGACCCAGGCGGTGGTGCGCCAGGCCCGGCCCCGCGGCTCATAGCCGACCATCAGATTGGTCAGCGCATAGTCGTCGATCTGCAGGTTGGGATCGGCCGCCGCGCCGGTGTTGTAGGTGTCGGTGAACGCCCAGCTGGCCGTGCCGATCAGATAGCCGGCGTCGCCCACCGGCAGGTCGAGGTCCGCGGCCAGCGACCCCTTGTTCTTCGGCGACGAGCCCAGGCTGTTGCCGGTATAGACCGCCCCGCCGGGGATGACGAAGGCGTCGTAGACGGTGTCGAGATAGCCATAGGTCGCCGACAGGCCGAGCCATGGTGTCGGGCGATAGGCCACTTCGACCTCGACGCCTTCGATGGTCGCCTGGCCGGCGTTGGTGATGGTCAGGATCCGCGTCAGGCTGTTGAAGAACAGCTCCTGCTTGTCCTCATAGTCCATATGGAACACCGCGGCGTTCACCCGCAGACGGTCCTGCAGCCACTGGCTCTTCACGCCCAGCTCATAGCTGGTGACGATCTCTGGATCGAAGGGGGTGGTCAGCGCGGTCAGGGTCGCGGCGTCGGTGTTGAAGCCGCCGGCCGTATAGCCGCGGGTCACGCTGGCATAGGCGCGCAGGTCCGCGCTCGGCGACCAGGCGAGCACGGCCCGCGGCGTCACTTCGCTCCAATCCGCCGAGAGGTCCGAAGCCAGGAATCCGCCGGCCGGATTGAGAGCGTCCACGCGGCGCAAGGAGGCGCTTTTCTCATCGCGCGTATAGCGTGCGCCCAGGGTCAGGTCGAAGTCGGCGGGCAGGTGGACCACGCCGTCGGCGAACACCGCATAGCTCTTGGTTTCGACGGCCTGGTCCGTCAGGACGCTGGAGATCACCCGCCCCGAACCTGCGGCGAAGTTGCGGACCAGCAGCTGGCGGTCGGCGTCCTCGCTGGCCAGATAGAGGCCGGCGACGAAGTCGCCCCAGCCCCATTTCGGACTGGCGTAGCGGATTTCCTGGGAGAGCAGACCGACCTCGTCCACATCGCGGCTGACGGTCTGGGCGCCTGAGGGGAGGAAGGCGAAGTTGGCGCCGGTTCCGGAAAAGTCCTCGCCCGACTGCGACCAGCGATAACCGGTGATCGCCGTCACCTGGCCTGCCGGCAGGCTCCAATAGAGGCGGGCCGAGGCGCCCCACTGATTGCGGTCAAAGGCCTGGGCCACGCCCAGCTCCGACGTCCGGCGGTCGCCGTCCGAGCCCGCCGCCTTGGAGGACAGCGTCCGGCCGCCGTTATGGTCCTCGCTGTAGTCGGCGCCCAGGAGCGCTTCCAGGCTGTCGGTGGGCGCCAGGCGCAGCTGGGCCCGGAGGCTGGTGCTGTTGAGATCGTCCTGCTCGCGTCCGGTCAGCCGATCCTCTCCGTAGCCGTCCCGCGTCTTGACCGAGGCGGCCAGACGCAGAGCCGCGGCGTCCGCCAGGGGTGCGTCCATGGAGACGTCGAGTTGGCGCAGGTCATAGGCGCCAACCCCGGCGCGAACGGACCCCGCCCAGTCGCCGAGGGCCGGCTTGCCGGTGTCGAGGACGATGGCGCCGCCGGTGACGTTGCGGCCGAACAGGGTGCCCTGCGGGCCCTTGAGCACCTGGATCGAGTTGAGGCCGAAGAGCTCGAACGTCGCGGCGCTGTTGCGGGGGATGAAGAGGTCGTCGATGACCACGGCCACCGGCTTGTTGGCGCCGATCTGGGTGAAGGTGTTGGTGGCGCCGCGCACCGCAATGGTCGGGCTGCTCTGGTTGAAGGCCGAGACCAGCAGCCCGGGGGTCAGCCGGGAAACGTCGCGCAGGCTTTCCAGGCGATAGTTCTCCACCGCGCTTGCGGAAAAGGCGGTGAGGGCGATGGGCACGTCCTGGGCGGCCTCGTCGCGCTTCTGGGCGGTGACGATCACGTCCTGGAGGGTCGTCGGCTGTGTCGACAGCGCAGGCTGGTTCGCCCGGCGCAGGACGATGGTGTCTCCGCTGTCGGATGCGATCTCCAGCCCTGTCCCGGCGATAAGCCGACGCAGGGCCGCTCGGGTCTCCATCTGGCCTTGGACGGTCTGGCTGCGGATGTCGCTGACGCCGCCCGGCGCCACGATCTGGAGGCCAGACTGGCGCCCGAAGGTCGAGATCGCCTCATCGACGCCCTGGGCTGGAATGTCGAAGGTTCGCACCTGCGCCATGGCCGGCGCCGTCGCAGAGATCACGGCTACGGCGACGCCGCAGCCCAGCATGGTTTTCCAGTTCACGTCTTGGCCCCCGTATGCCGGCCCTACGCCAGCCTTACTGACCTAGATGCTGCGACCTTGGCCTTCCGCCATGAGGGGCGCGTGAAGTTTCTATGACGCCGCCGGCGCCGCGAGTGTCGCCCCCTCGGGACCTTGCCGGGCGACGAGGCCAAGGCTGAGCGCGGCGGCCTTCGCAAAGCCCTCCGGATCGCTGATGGAATAGACGCCGGAAACCTCCAGCCGGCCGATGTCGGTGGTCGCGAACGCGATCTGATAGTCGGAGTAGCGGGCGAACTCGGCGGCCGCCTCAGCCAGGGTCAGGCCCGTCAGGTCCAGTCGGCCCTCTCGCCAGGCCAGCGACTTGTCCACCGCGTCAGGCGTCAGGGCCTGAGGACGAATGGGCCCTTCGCCGCTGACGCGGGACGTCGTGGCGGCGGCGAGTTGGACACCCTGAGAGGATCCGACCCGGCGGACATCGACGAGACCCTCGCGAACGACCACCTCGACATCGCCATTCTCGTGACGGCGGACGGTGAAGCTGGTTCCGATCGCCTCGACCCGAACATCGTCGGCGAACACCCGGAACGGCCGGGCCGGGTCGTGGGCGACATCGAACAGCGCCTCCCCGCGCAGAAGATCGATCCGCCGCTCGTCCTCCACGAAGGCCTGACGGACCACGGTGTCGGTGTTCAGGGTGATGGCCGAGCCTTCGGGCAGGGACACCCGGCGGACATCGCCCTTGGGCGTGACGATCCGATTGCGGGTCCAGGCCGCGTTCAGGCCGACGGCGGCGACCAGGCCGGCGGCGATGGCTCCCCCGGCTCCGGCGAGGAGGTGGCGCCTCGTCCACACGGGGGGCGCATGACGGGCGGGCTGATAGTGGGGGCCCAGGGCGGCGGCGCGGTCGAGATAGGCGTCGGCGGCCAGGGCGCGCGCATAGGCGCCCGCTCGCCGGCTGTCGGCGGCGATCCAGGAGTCCAGGGCCCCTTGGTCTTCGGCCGAGAGCGGCCCGCGGTCGGCGCGGGCCGCCCAGGCGAAGGCGGCCGCCTCAATGTCCGCGGCGCTCTCCCGGCGGGCGCTTCGATGAATCTTGGTCGGGCTCACGATGGTTAGATGACTCCAGGCGCCGAATTCCGCCACGTCCGATTTTCGCTGTCAGCATGGCGAGCGCCTTGCCCACATGCTTCTCGACGGTGCTTTCGGCCAGGTTGAGGCGCGAAGCGATCTCCTTTTGCGACAGGCCGTGGATCCTGCGGAGGATGAAGACTTCCCGCGGCCTTGGCGGCAGGGCGGCGATGAGGGCGGCGACCCGCCCCAGTTCCTGGCGGTCGGCCGTCGCGGTTTCTGGGGACGGATCTTCCGATGGCGTCTGCAGGCCGTCGAACTCGGCCAGAGCCTCGAAGGTGACCACCTGCGAGCGGCGCAGGCTCTGGAGAATGACGGACTTGGCGACCTCGAACATATAGGTGCGTGGGTTGCGGATATGGTCCACCGCCTCAAGCCCAGCCAGAATGGCGTAGGTTTCCTGGACGATGTCATCGACATCCAGCCCGGCCGCGGCCCGACGGGAGAGCCAGACCCGCAGGGCCGGCTCATGCGGCAAGATCCGCTCCGCGAGCCAGACGGCCCGCTGCCTCGTCACCGATCCCATGGCGCGGCCCTAGCAGAGGCATGTGACATCTGGCGGACAGCCCCGCGGGATCGAGCCTGGCTCCGGCGTCTGGCTACACCAGGCCCGCCCGATGGCCGTCCGGGCGATCTCATCGACGGACCGAACCCGTCCTGTGAGGTTCGGATGCGCTATTCGCCCATCCATCTATAGCCGACGCCCGGCTCGGTGAGGATCAGACTCGGCGCGGCGGGATCCGGTTCGATCTTCTGGCGCAACTGGCCGATGAAGACGCGCAGATACTGGACGTCGGTCTCATGGGCGGGGCCCCAGACGGCCGTCAGCAGCTGGCGGTGGGTGACCACCTTGCCGGCGCCCTGGACCAGTTGGGCCAGCAGGTCGTATTCCCGCGGCGACAGGCGAACGGCCTCGCCGGCCCGGGTGACCAGGCGCTTGACCAGGTCGATGGACAGGTCGCCCGCGACGATCACCGGCTTGGCGCCTTGCCGGGTGGCAGCGTGGCGCAGGGCGACCCGCAGGCGGGCCAGGAGCTCGCCGACGCCGAACGGCTTCTCCACATAGTCGTCCGCCCCCAGGTCCAGGGCGTCGATCTTCTCGGTCTCCCGGTCCCGCGCCGACAGGATCAGGATGGGCCCGGCATAGAAGGCCCGCGCCTTGGCCAGCACGTCCTTGCCGTCCAGGTCGGGCAGGCCGAGGTCGAGCACCACGGCGTCGGGGGCTCGCCGCGCCAGCTCGCGCAGGCCCGCCTCGGCCGTGTCGGCGCGCACGGGCTCGTACCCGGCCGCATCGAGGGCTGGGCCGAGAAACCGGTGGATCTGCGGCTCGTCGTCGATGACGAGGATACGGGGACGGGAGCCGCTCAAAGGAGTCCTTCCGGGGTGGCCCGCGACTTGGGCAGGCTGATCAGGATACGTGTGCCACGGCCCTCGTGGATCGGCGAGGCCGCGGCGATGCGGCCGTCCATCACCTCGATGAAGCCCTTGGCGATGGCCAGGCCCAGGCCCGATCCCTTGCCGCGGTCGCTGGCCTCGTCCAGCCGGCGGAACTTCTCGAACACCCGTTCCAGGTCGGGCGTCGGGATGCCGCGCCCCTCGTCCTCGATGCTGATGACCACGTTCCGGTGGTCCTCATAGCAGGCGACCTCGATCGTGCTGTCGTCAGGACTGTAGGCGACGGCGTTTTCCAGGATGTTGACCAGGGCCTGTTCCAGCAGGGTCGGATCGGCCATGACCAGGGTGACCTTGTCGGGAAAGTCCCACTCGACCTTCCGGCCGCCCATCCGGCGCTTCACGCGCTCGACGGCGGCGCGCAGCACGTCGCGGGCGTCCAGCCAGTCGCGCCGGGCTACCAGGGCGCCGCCCTCCAGCCGGGTCATGTCCAGCAGGTCGCCCACATAGCGGCTCAGCCGCTCGGCCTCTTCGCGGATGGACTGCAGGAGGTCGTCCCGCACCGCCGCCGACAGCCCGCCCCCGTAGTCGATGAGGGTGGTGACCGAGCCCAGCACGGTGGCGAGCGGCGTGCGCAGATCATGGCTGACCGAGTTGAGCAGGGCCGCCCGCAGGCGGTCCGTGCGCCGCAGGGCCTCGGCGTCGGCGGCCGTGGCGGCGAACTCGGCCCGCTCCAGGGCCACCGCCCCCTGGTCGAGCAGCGCGGCCACGAACCGTTCCCCATCCTCGGAAGCGACCGCCGAGGCGCTGACGCCGGCCACGCCGGCCCGGGCCTTCACCCCCTGCAGCGGACGGAAGACCCAGGGGAGGTTGGGCATGGTGCCGGTGCCCGCGCCGGCCGGCTCCCCCCGCGCCCAGGCCCAGCGGGCTGCGGCCATGTCGCCGGCGCTCAGGGGCGCCGCGCCCGGGGAGGCGGCGCGGAGCTGCAGGTCATCGCCGCTCGGCGTCAAAACCACGGCGTCGCCGCCGGTGGCCGCCGCCAGCTGTTCGGCCAAGGCGAGGGCCGCGCCGCCGGCGTCCGGCGCCGACGACAACCGGCGGGTGGAGGCCAGCACCGCGGAGATGGCCGAGGCGCGGCGAGCCACAAGCCGGGCCTGGTCCCGGACGCGGCCGGTCAGCCAGCCCGTGGTGAGGGCGACGGCGAAGAAGACCGCAAAGGTGAGCACATCGGCGGGATGGCCGATCCAGACGGTCAGCCGCGGCTGGAGAAAGAAGAAGTTGTAGAGAAAGGCCGACGCCGCCGCCGCGGCGATCGCCGGCCAGAGGCCGTAGGCTAACCCTGCGACCAGGACGCTGAGCATGAACACCATGGCGAGGTTCACGCTCTCCACGTATCGATCCAGGCCGTGCGCGATGGCGAACCCGGCGGCCACCAGGGCCATGGCGCCGGCCTGTGGCCGCCAGGCCAGACCAGTTGGCCGGGGCGGGGCCGGGGGCTTGGGCGCCGCCGGCTCAGAGCCCTCGGTCACCACGTGCAGGGCGGCGCCCTGGGTGCGGGCCAGCAGGGCTTCGGCCAGGCTCGGCCGGAATGGACGCCGGTCCCGGCTCTTGCCGATGACGATCTGGGTGACGTTGTTGCGCCGGGCATAGTCGAGGACCGAGCCGACGATGTCGTCGCCGGTCAGGGTGATGGTGGAGGCGCCCAGCTGTTCGGCCAGCTTGACCGCCTCGCGAAGCCGCTGTGCGGCGTCGGCCGAGATTCCGGCGCGATTGGGCCGCTCCACATGGGCGACGCTCCAGGGGGCGTCCATCATCATGTCGGCCAGGCGCCGGCCGGCGCGCACTAGGGATCCGGCCATGGAATCGGGTCCGATCAGGACCAGGATGCGCTCGCCGGCCGCCCACGGCCCCTCGACGCCGGCGCGCTTCATGGCGCCCATCAGCTGGTCGTCCACGGCCTGGGCCGCGCGGCGCAGGGAGAGCTCCCGCAGGGCGGTCAGGTTCTCGATCTTGAAGAACCGGTCCGCGGCCAGGCGAGCAGTGTCCGGCACATAGACCTTCCCCTCGCTCATCCGCTCGCGCAGTTCGGCGGGCGTGATGTCGATCAGCTCGATCTCGTCGGCCTGGTCCAGCGCCACGTCCGGAACGGTCTCGCGCTGGCGCACGCCGGTGATCTTCCAGACCACGTCCACCAGGCTTTCCAGGTGCTGGATGTTCAGCGTCGTCCAGACGTCGATGCCGGCGGCCAGGAGTTCGTCCACGTCCTGCCAGCGCTTGGCGTGCCGCGACCCGGGGGCGTTGGAGTGGGCGTATTCGTCGACCAGCAGCAGGGCGGGCCGCCGCGCCAGGGCGCCGTCCAGGTCGAACTCCAGAAGGGTCGCCCCGCGATGGGCCATCGGCGCCCGGGGCAGCACCTCCAGTCCCCGCAGCAGGGCCTGGGTCTCCTTGCGCCCGTGGGTCTCGACCACGCCGACCACCACGTCCTGGCCCTCGGCCTTCCGGCGACGTGCGGCCCGCAGCATCTCATAGGTCTTGCCGACCCCCGGCGACATGCCCAGGAACACCTTCAGCCGGCCGCGCCCCGCCCGCGTGGCCGCGAGCAGGGCGTCGGGATCGGGCCGGCGGGGCGTGTCGGGGGTCATTGCGGCGCAGGTTGCTCCGGCCCGAAGGCGGCGTCGAGGGCCAGGTTGGTCTGCAGGACATTGACCCGCGGCTGCCCCAGGACGCCGAAGGTCCGGCCTTCCACACGCTGGGCGATAACCGCCTGCACCCGCTCGACGTCGGCCCCACGGGCCTCGGCGATCCGCGGGGCCTGGGCCAGGGCGTTGGCCGGCGAGACATGCGGATCCAGGCCCGAGGCCGAGGCGGTGACGGCGTCGGCGGGAACGTCGGCGCTGTTGTTCGCAGTCCGCCAGGCGGCGGCGCGGTCAGACGTCTCGGCGATCAACGCGGCGTTCAGCGGCCCAAGGTTCGAGGCGCCGGAGCCCGTGGCGTCATAGCCGACGGCGGAGGGCCGGCCTTGCAGATAGCGCGCCGAGACGAAGGCCTGGCCGACCAGGGCCGAGCCGACGACGTTTCCCTCCCTTCTGACGAGGCTTCCGTCGGCCTGGGCCGGAAAGGCCACCTGGGCCACGCCGGTGATCGCCAGCGGATAGGCCAGACCCAGGAGCAGGGTGAACAGGCCCACCGAGACGAGGGCCGGGCGGAGGAGGGAGAGCATCGGGTTACTCACGTTCAGGGTTGTGGGAGCCACGGCGGGAAGGGCGGGGCGGAACGAGCGATCCATCAGGCCAGGCCCAGGGCTGACAGGGCCAGGTCGATCAGCTTGATGCCGATGAAGGGGGCGATCAGCCCACCCAGGCCGTAGATGGTCAGGTTGCGCGACAGGAGCTTGGCGGCCCCCAGCGCCCGGTAGCGGACGCCCCGCAGGGCCAGCGGGATCAGCAGCACGATGATCAGGGCGTTGAAGATCACCGCCGAGAGGATCGCGCTCTGCGGGCTCGAAAGCCCCATGATGTTCAGCGCCCCCAGGGCCGGCAGGGCGGTGACGAACATGGCCGGGATGATCGCGAAATACTTGGCCACGTCGTTGGCGATGGAGAAGGTGGTCAGGGCGCCGCGGGTGATCAGCATCTGTTTGCCCACCTCGACGATCTCGATGACCTTGGTCGGGTCGGAGTCGAGATCGACCATGTTGCCGGCCTCGCGGGCGGCCTGGGCGCCGGTCTGCATGGCCACGCCCACATCGGCCTGGGCCAGGGCCGGGGCGTCGTTGGCGCCGTCGCCGCACATGGCCACCAGCCGCCCCTTGGCCTGTTCGGCGCGGATCAGGCGCAGCTTGTCCTCCGGCGTCGCCTCGGCGAGGAAATCGTCGACGCCGGCCTCCGAGGCGATGGCCGCGGCGGTGACCGGATTGTCGCCGGTGATCATC
>CAZERE010000010.1:0-2224 GCA_964515365.1 uncultured Phenylobacterium sp.
AAGCCCGCCTGCAGGCCCGCGATCGAGGCGGTGTTGATGATCGAGCCGCCGCCGCGGGCGATCATCATCGGGGCGGCGTGCTTCATGCCCAGAGCCGGCCCGCGGACCAGCACCGAGAAGATCCAGTCCCAGCCCTCGGCGGTGACCTCGGTGATCGCCCCCATGCGGTCGGAAATGCCGGCGTTGTTGAACAGGATGTCGAGGCCGCCGAAGGCCTGCTCGGCGAGCTTCAGGGCGGCGACGATGTCGGCCTCAGAGGTGACATCGCAATGGGCGTAACGGACCTGCTCGCCGAAGCGGGCCTCCAGCATGGCGCCCTTGTCGTCCTGGATGTCGGCGGCCACCACCTGGGCCCCCTCGGCGAGGAACAGCTCCACGGTCCCGAGGCCGATGCCGGAGCATCCGCCGGTGATCACCGCAACCTTGCCCGCCAGACTTCCGGCCATGTCCCGTCTCCCCTTGTGGGCGCGCGAACAGGCGTCGGCGCCTCATCTATGTGATCGACGATCACTAAAGCGCGGCGGGCGGCAGGGGAAGAGGCTTCGCCCCCTGCCGCCGCGACCAGGCTCAGTCGACGGTGACGACCACCTTGCCCATGGCCTTGCGGCTGGCCAGGTGGGCGATGGCGTCGGCGCCCTTGTCCAGGGGGAAGCGCTCGGAGACGTGGGGCTTGATCTTGCCGGCCGCGTAGAGGTCGAGCAGCTCCTTGACGCTCTGGGCGAAGGCCTCGGGGTCCTTGGCCGCCCAGGTGCCCCAGAAGACGCCGACGATCTCGCAGCCCTTCAGCAGGGTCAGGTTCAGTGGGATCTTGGGGATTTCGCCGGCCGCAAAGCCGATGACCAGATAGCGGCCTTCCCAGGCGATGGTGCGCAGGGCGGGCTCGGCATAGTCGCCGCCGACCGCGTCATAGATGACGTCGAAGCCGCCCTCGCCCGCCTTGGACTTGAACAGCTCCGACAGCTTCTTCTGGCCGTCACGGTCGAAGGGACCCCGGCCATAGACGACGCCCTCGTCGGCGCCGTGCTTGATGGCGAGGTCCACCTTTTCCTGGCTGGAGCAGGCGGCCACGACCCGCATGCCCATGGCCTTGCCCAGCTCGACGGCGGCCAGACCGACGCCGCCGGCGGCGCCCAGGACCAGCAGGCTCTCGCCGGCCTTCACCCGTCCACGGTCCTTGAGCGCGTGATAGGAGGTGCCATAGGTCAGGATGAAGGCCGCGGCCTCGTCATGGGGCATGCTGTCGGGGATGTGCCACAGGCGGTTGGCCGGCAGGGCCACCTCCTCGGCCATGCCGCCCCAGCCCGTATTGGCCAGGACCCGGTCGCCGACCTTCACATTGGTGACGCCCTCGCCCACGGCCTTGATGACGCCCGACAGCTCACCGCCGGGCGAGAAGGGACGCGGGGGCCGCGACTGGTACTTGTCCTCGATCATCAGCACGTCGGGGAAGTTGACGCCGACCGCCTTGACCGAGATCACCGCCTGGCCGGGCTTGGCCTCCGGGGCGGGGATGTCCTCCACCACCAGGGTCTCTGGCCCACCCGTCACCTTGCTCAGCACAGCCTTCATGTCGTTCTCCCACGTCCGGTTTTCGCGATTGGCGCGGACGCTAACCCAGCCCCGACGGCGGCGGAAGGTCGCAGACGAACATTTGTTTGAGACCGGTCGGAGGCCGACCCTTCCCCAGCGTCATCTCGCCCGAGTTGGACGCGGGCGCGGCCTCGCCTATATTGGTGGACCTTCCAGACAGCGAGTTTCAGACCCTTGGGCGTCACCCTCGATCTTTCGCGCGCGGCGCCCGCCGCCGCGCCGACCCGGCCGAACCTGTCGGGCCTGACCCGGCCGCAGCTGGCCGCCGCCCTGGTCGAGGCCGGCGTCGTGCGGCCGGAAAAGGCCAAGATGCGGGCCACCCAGCTGTGGCGCTGGATCCACCACTATGGCCTGACCGACTTCGCGGCCATGACCGACGTGGCCAAGGAGACCCGCGCGGACCTGGAGGCCGCCTTCACCCTGGCGCGGCCCGAGGTGGTCGAGCGCCAGGTCAGCCGCGACGGCACCCGCAAGTGGCTGATCCGCATGGCGCCGGGCATCGAGGTCGAGACCGTCTACATCCCCGATGTGGGCCGCTCGGGCGCCCTGTGCGTCTCCAGCCAGGTGGGCTGCACGCTCAACTGCACCTTCTGCCACACCGGCACCCAGGCCCTGGTGCGCAACCTGACGGCCG
>CAZERE010000010.1:2234-43668 GCA_964515365.1 uncultured Phenylobacterium sp.
GTCGCCCAGGTGCAGGTGGCCCGGGACGACCTGGAGGAATGGCCGAGCCCCAAGGAGGACCGCCGGCTGTCCAACATCGTCTTCATGGGCATGGGCGAGCCGCTCTACAATCTGCCCCATGTGGCCGCGGCCATCGACATCATCGCCGACAACGAGGGCATCGCCATCTCGCGCCGGCGGATCACCGTCTCAACCTCAGGCGTGGTCCCGGAGTTGATCCCCCTGGGCGACCAGACCCAGGCCATGCTGGCCATCTCTCTGCACGCCACCAACGATACGCTGCGCGACGAGCTGGTGCCCCTGAACCGGAAGTACCCGCTGGACCAGCTGATGGCAGGCATCCGCGCCTATCCGGGCCTGTCCAACGCAAGGCGGGTGACCTTCGAATACGTCATGCTCAAGGGCGTCAACGACAGCCCGGCCGAGGCCAAGGCCCTGCTGAACCTGATCAAGGGCATTCCGGCCAAGATCAATCTGATCCCGTTCAATCCGTGGCCGGGCTCGCCCTATGCCTGCTCGGACTGGAAGACCATCGAGGCCTTCGCCGCGGTGCTGAACCGGGCCGGCTACGCCTCGCCGATCCGCACCCCCCGGGGCCGGGACATCCTGGCCGCCTGCGGCCAGCTGAAGTCGGAGAGCGAGAAGATGCGCGCCAGCGAGCGGCGGCGTCTGGACAAGGAGGCGCTCGCCCAGCAGGCGAAGGACGCCCCTGTCGCCTGAACGGCTTGCTTGCCGGGCGGGCGCTCGTGCTAACGATGCCGCTCCCGCCGCAGCCGAGGTGAGCCCGCATGCCCCCTGACCTTCAGTCTCCGGAAATCCAGGCCTTCGCCATCGGCTTTCCCACCACCCTGCTGCACGCCGCGGTGGCGGTGCTGATCCTGTTCCTGGCCGCAGCCCTCTACATCCTGCTGACCCCCCACAAGGAGGTGGCCCTGATCCGCGACGGCAACGCCGCGGCCGCCGTCTCCCTGGGCGGGGTGCTGGTGGGGCTGGCCGCGCCGCTGGCCCTGTCGCTGAACTCCTCGACCTCGCTGATCGAGATCGTCATCTGGGGGATCTCCACGGTGATGGTCCAGCTGCTGGTCTTCCGGCTGGTGGACCTGCTGCTCCGGGGCCTGCCCCAGCGGATTCAGGAAGGCGAGGTGGCCGCCGCGGCCCTGCTGGTGGGCGCCAAGCTGGCCACCGCCCTGATCCTCGCCGCGGCCGTGGCGACCTGACCGCCTGATGCACTTTCCCCGCCTTCCGGACTGGCTCGTCTATGCCGCCGTCGTCCTGGCCCTGCTGATCTCGGCGGTCGGGCGGCAGGAGGACGCCGCCGCCCCGCCGCCGCCGCCGCCGGTGCCGGGGGAGGAAGGCCTGCCGCTGGGTCCGGCCTCGCCCTTCGATCCGGCCGTGGTGGTCGATGTGCCGCAGACCGCCGAGCCCGGCGCCGGCACCGCCTTCGCCGTGTCCGACGACGGGATCTGGATGACCGCCCGTCATGTGGTCGAAGGCTGTCGGCAGGCGGCCATCATGGTGGCTGACGGTCGGGGCGTGGACGCCCAGGTGTTCATCGACCCTCGGGGCGAAGCCGCCATCCTGATCACCGAGGGCGGGGCCCCGGCCCTGCCGCTCGGCCTGGACCGCACCCTGCGCCGGGGGGACCGCGCCTTCCACCCCGGCTATCCGCAGGGCCGCGCCGGCGAGGCCACCTCGCGCCTGCTGGGCCGCGAGAACCTGGTGGTCCGCGGCCGCGGCGCGCGCACCGAATCCGTGCTGGTCTGGGCCGAGACCGGGCGCACTGACGGCCTCACCGGCACCCTGGCGGGCCTGTCCGGCGCCCCGGCCCTGGACAGCGCCGGCCGGGTCATCGGCGTGACCGTGGCCGAGGCGCCCCGGCGGGGCCGCATCTACACCACCTCGCCGGAGACCGTCCTCACCGCCCTCACCGCGTCTGGCCACCGGGCGGCCAACTTCGCCGTGGGCGAGCCGGTCACGCCCGAGAACTACGGCCGGGTGGCCGACGACCTGCGCCGGGACCTGCGGGTGGCGCAGGTGATCTGCCTGGAGACCGATGACGGGCGCGCAACGCCGGCGCCCGACCCGTCCCCCGTCGGCATGCCGCAGCCCAAGACGGCGCCGGAGCCCCCCGCGGAACCGGCCAGCGAAGATCAGCCCGGCGAAGATCAGCCTGGCGTCGCCTCGCCGGCCGACTGAGCCTCGGGCTCGGCGCTTTCCGGCGGACGCGGCTGACGGGCCGCGACCATGAAGGCCAGGACGATCCCCACCACCCCGATCAGGGCCGAATAGACGAAGAAGAGCACATAGCCGGCCCCGAGCGCCGCGGCGCTCGCCCCGGACTTCTCCACCGCCGCGGCATAGGCCTCGGCCGGCAGGCCCGCGAACAGGCCCTTGAGCGGCGCGAGCAGCCCGCCGGCCTCGGCCGCCGCCGCCGAGCCCTCGACGATGCGCCCCGACTGCGAGGCCAGCAGCTTGCCCGGCAGGGAATAGAAGGACGAAAACACCGCATACTGGGTGGCGGTGAAGCCATAGCCCGTCAGGCTGGACATGTAGGCGATCAGGCAGGTGCCGGCGAAGCCGCCGGCCACATTATCCACCCCGATGGCCACGAACAGGGCCGGCAGCCAGGCGCCCTTGATGGCCAGCCAGGCGAAGACGAGGTTGCTCAAGGGGCCGGCGAAGGCCCCGATCAGCATGGCCCGGATCAGCCCCAGCCGCGCCACGGCCAGGCCCCCCAGGAAGACGCCCAGCATGGACATGGCCACCCCGAACACCTTCCGCACCTCAGCGATCTCGGTGAGGGTGAAGCCCAGGTCCAGATAGAAGGGCGTCATGATGTTGAGGACGAAGTCGGCCAGCCGATAGAGGCAGATCAGCGCCAGGATCAGGGCCGCGCTGCCCCGATAGCGGTCGAAGAAGTCGATGAACGGATCGAACAGGGCGGCCGACAGATAGACGCCCGGCCGCGTCCGCAGGCCCGGCAGCGGAAAGGCCGCCAGCACGATCAGCCCGCCGCCCGCCAGGACGGCGCCCACCTGCAAGAAGGCGTTCCAGGGCCGGGTCGTCCAGGCGGTGGAGAGGGACTCCGCGGCCTGGGCCTGGCCGAGGCTGGTCAGGGCGCCGGCCAAAAGGTCGGCCGAGCCGGCCAGGCCTGAGCCCAGGATGATCGCGCCGACCACCACTAGGCTGAGCCGCGCCAGCCACTCCGGCAGCTCCAGGCCCGGGCGGGCCGGCACGCCCTCCAGATTGATGGGCCGGATGATGTGCTGGGCCTCCCGCGGGGCGCCGAGCACGCCGGCCACGCCCACCAGCATCAGGGCGGCCATCACCAGATAGGAGACGTTCCAGCTGTACTGCTGGGCCAGGATCAGCGGCACGGCGCCGGCGACGATGATGGCGATCCGGTAGCCCCACTGATAGGCCGCCGCCAGGGCGCCCTGGCGGGTCTCGCCGGCCGCCTCGATGCGCCAGGCGTCGATGACGATGTCCTGGGTGGCGCCGGAAAAGGCCACCAGCACCGCCAGCAGGGCCATCATGCCGAGGTTACGGACCGGATCGCCCCCGGCCACCAGCCAGAGGCCGATCATGATCGCCACCTGCGAGACCAGCATCCAGGACCGGCGATGGCCCAGCCGGTCGGTCAGCCAGGGGATTCTGGTGCGGTCCACGAGGGGCGCCCAGAGCAGCTTCATGGAATAGGCCAGGGTGGCCAGGGAGAAGATGCTGATCACCTGCAGCGACAGGCCCGATTCCCGCAGCCAGGCCGACAGGGTGTCGAAGATCAACAGGTTGGGCAGGCCCGAGGCGAAACCCAGGGCCAGCATGATCAGGGCCCGGCGTTCGCCATAGACGGTCAGGGCCGACCACAGGCTGGGCTGGGGCGCGAGCTTTGGCTCGGCGTCTGGCTGGCTCATGGCGTCTCCCCCGAGCGGCGGGACGCCCCGCCGAGTCAGCCGAACTTGGCGCGCCCGGCGGGTTCCGTCCAGACCGCGCCGTCGATGGCCTTGCGCGCCCAGCGGGAAAGGGCCTGGCGCAGGGCGTCGGCGGCCAGGGGCTTGACCAGGAAATCGTTCATGCCGGCCGCCATGCAGGCCTCCCGATCTTCCTGGAAGGCGTTGGCGGTCAGGGCCACCACCGGGGTCTCGATCCCGGCGGCCCGCAGGCGCCGGGTGGTCTCCTCGCCCGGAATATCGGGCAGGCGCATGTCCATCAGCACCAGGTCATAGGCGCCGACCTTCAGGGCGGCCAGGGCCTCCTGGCCGGTCATGGCGTGGTCGACGCTGCAACCTTCCCGGGTCAGCAGGGTGCGGGCGAGCAGCGCGTTGACGGGGTTGTCCTCCACCAGCAGCACCCGGGCGCCTGGGGCTGCGGCCGGCGCCACCCGGTCGTCCTCCGGCCCGTGGCTCTGGTCGGGGGCGGCCTGCAGGGCGGCCAGCACCCGCTCGGCCAGGGAGGCGCGGCGCAGGGGCTTGATCAGATAGCCGCCGAAACCCGAGGCGCGATAGCGGGCGATGCGATCGCGTTCCTCCGGCGCCAGCAGGATGATGGCCGGCCGGTCGAAGGGCCGGCGCACCTTGCGCCCGCCGCGGCCCAGGGCATGGTCGAGCAGCAGCACGTCCTGCGGACCGGTCAGGGGCAGCAGGTCCTCCACATCGGCGGCGGTGACGGCCACGGCGCCGCAGGCCTCGATCTGGCGGGCGGCGGCCTGGCGGATGATCGGATTGGGCGAGGCGACCCCCACCTGCAGGCCCGCCAGGGGGGCTGGCCCGCGGGCGCGGGGGGCCTGGGTCTCCAGGGGCGCCTCGAACCAGAAGACCGCGCCGCCCTCGACGCCGGCCTCGACCCCCACCTCGCCGCCCATGGCCAGGGCCAGGCGTCGGGCGATGGCCAGGCCCAGGCCCGAACCGGTGAGCTGGTGGCTGGCCTCGGACTGGGCGAAGGCTTCGAAGATCAGCTCCCTGGCGGCGTCGCTGACCCCAGGTCCGGTGTCGGCGACGGTGAAGCGCCAGCGGCCCTCACCGACCGGGGCGGCGTCCAGCAAGACGCCGCCGCCGGCCGTGAATTTCACGGCGTTGCCGGCGAAGTTCAGCAGGATCTGACGCAGGCGGCTCTCGTCGGCCATCACCACGGCGCCGGCCGCCGGCGAGGCCCAGGCGATCTCCAGGCCCTTTTCGTGCGCCCGCGGGCTGAGCAGTTCGCACACCGCCCGCAGCAGGGCCTCGATCTCCACCGGCGCCTCGCGCAGCTCGATCTTGCCGGCGCCCAGGCGGGCGAAGTCGAGGAGTTCGTTGACCAGGCCCAGCAGGTGCTCGCCGGAGTCGCGCATGGCGCTGACATAGGCCCGCTGCTCGGCGGAGAGCCGCGTCCCCTCCAGGAGCCGCGCCATCCCCAGGACGCCGCTGAGCGGCGTTCGGAACTCGTGGCTCAGGGCGGCCAGTTGCTCTGTGCTGATCTGCTCGCCGACAGGATCGACGGCTGTGGGGTCGGTGGCTTGGCTCATGGCCTCCACCTTGCGGCCGGAGCCTTTAACGGCCCGTCAAAAGGCGGGGGGCTAGCCGTTCTCGGCCTCGTCCCGGCCCATCTCGCGGGCCAGGGCCAGCAGAGCCTGCCGGGCCCGGGGCCGGGGGATGGCGCGATAGGCTTCCAGCAGCTCCATGGCGCCGGGGGTCATCAGGGCCGAAAACGCCTCGTCGGAGGGGCTTTCGCCGCCGGGCTCCTCGCCCACCAGCCAGCTTACCGTGGTCTGCAGGGCGCGGGCTGCGGCCACCAGGGTCGAGCCGGAGATACGGTTGGCGCCGCGCTCGTACTTCTGGACCTGCTGGAAGGACACGCCGAGGTGATCGGCGAGGTCGGACTGGCTGAGCGCCAGGGACCGGCGACGCGCCCGTACCCGGGCGCCGATCGCCCGATCGGCGGTGTCCACAAGCTCGGCCTCACGCAAACCCATATTCGGCTCCATATTGCCGCTCAACCTCTGAGCGATCCTCTCCTGTCGCTATACGGACACCAAAGCACGGTGGACGCAGACCAAACCTTGGCGTGTAGTATTTCCGATCTATGGGAACGGACGGCATGACGGGACAGGTGGAACTTTTGACCGGGCGGGAGCGGGAGTGCCTGCGCCTGGTGGACCGGCATTTCAGCTCCAAGCAGATCGCCCGCGAGCTCGGCATGTCCAAGACCTCGGTGGACACCTATTGCGATCGCGCCCGCGCCAAGCTGGGGGTCGGCGACCGCTACCATGCCGCCCGCCTGCTGGCCGACCATGAGCGGGCGTCCCAGATGGGACGCGATCCTGTCCTGATCACGTCAGGACAGGACGCAGTCAGGACAGACGCCGCCGACAGCCCATGGTCGGATCTGGCCTCATCAGGAGGCGAGACCCATGAAACACTGGAACGGCCAGGACGGACGGCCAGAGGACGAGCAAACCGCGGCGAACCGCGCGGCGGTGAACCGGGCCATCCATCTGAGACGCGAAATCGAGGCCTTCGAGACAAGGTGGCCGACACCCTCGCCGCGGGGGGCGTCGATGCCAGGCTTCTGCTGGACCCAGCTCGAGCGCCAGCTGACCGACCTGGCGGCCTCGCCGACCCAGGCGGACATGGTCACGCACCTGATCTCGGCCACCCGCAAGCTGGCGGCCTTCAAGCCGCCGGAAATGGTGATGAGGGAAATCCTCTGCATCACCTGGGTGCTGCTGGACGAGAACTTCCACCCTGGCGAAGCGGACGAACAGATGGCCTAGGACCGGCTGCGCGGATCGGCCTGATCCTCGCCATCGCCATCGGTTCGGCCCTCGCCTTCGGGGGCGTCCTGGCGGGACTTCAGGCCCTGAGCACGCTGATCTGAAGCCGGGCCGCCCTTCGCCGGCGGCCGACCACCCCGACCCATAGACCCCATCCCGAGACCCATCAGACCCGCGGCGCCTGCGCGCGCGGGAAGGAGATCCCTCATGCTCAAGCAACGTCGCCAATACGCCGATCAGGTCGCCGCCAGCCTGTTCGAGGCCGAAACCGCCATCGACGCGGCCCTGGCCAAGACCGCCGCCCTGGCCGGCGTCATGCCGGGCCTGCGCGCCCAGGCCGGCCTCTCGGCCCTGATCGGCCAGGAAGCCGTCGAATGGACCAGCCGCTCCATCACCGCCCTGGCCGAGGCCCGGCGGGCGGTGATCGAGGCCCACAAGGAGCTCAGCCTGGCCCAGAAGCAGATCGGCCTCGGCGCGGTGATGTACGGCGATGGCGCGCCCAAGCCGCACGAGCCGGCCCGCGCCCCGAGCCTGCGGGCGGTGGGCGACGTCAACGCCGCCTAGTCGGGCCGCCTGACCGGCCGCGTCCGAACCAGCGACCTGGGGCCGGCGCCTTTCCCAAGGCGCCGGCCTCTGCCACCCTGGCGCGACCGCCGTCGCCAGGGGACCTTCGATTGTACTTCGCCGTCCTGCCTCAGCAGATCTGGTTCGTGGCCATGGTCCTGGTGTCCGGCGCGGCCCTGTGGCGTGGCGGCGCGCCGGAGAAGCAGGCCGCCGTGGCCAATCTGGCCGCCTGGTTCCTCACCCCGCTGACCTATGACGCCGACGCCGCCGGCCTCCAGTGGGGGGTGCTCGGGGTCGACGCCCTCTTCCTCGGCTATCTCTTGTGGCTGGCCCTGACCACCAACCGGCTCTGGCTGCTGTTCGCCACCGCCTTCCAGCTGCTGGGCATCCTCACCCATCTGGCCATGGTCGCCGACAGCGGCGTGCCGGCCCTGCCCTATCGCTGGGGCCTGGTGATCTGGAGCTATCTGGTCCTGGCCGCCCTGGGGGTGGGGACCCTGGTCCACCGACGTCAGCCGCTCAGGGCCGAGGCCGTCTCCAGCCCCACCCGACGATAGATCAGCGCCTCGGCCAGATGGACCCGGCGGACGTCGTCGGCGCCCTCCAGGTCGGCGATGGTGCGGGCCAGGCGCAGGGTCCGCGTCCAGCCCCGGGCGGTGAGGCCGGCGGCCTCGGCGGCCTTGGACAGCAGGGCCCGGGCCGGGGCGTCCAGATTGGCGATGGCGTCCAGCCGGTCGCCGGAGGCCTGGGCGTTCAGCGGCGCGGCGCTCTCGCCGGCCTCGGCGGCGCGGACCAGCTGGACCTGCCGGGCCCGGGCCACCCGGGCGGCGGCTTCGGGCGTCCCTTGGGCTGGCGGCGGCAGGGCCATGTCGGCGGCGGTGACCGGCGGGACCTCCACCACCAGGTCCATGCGGTCCATCATCGGCCCGGAGATCTTGCGCTGATAGTCGCTCTGGCAGCGGGGCGCCCGGCCGCAGGCGCCGCGGCCCGGTCCGCCAACCCCGCAGCGGCAGGGATTCATCGCCGCCACCAGCTGGAACCTCGCCGGATAGCGGACATGGGCGTTGGCCCGGGCCACCACCACCTCACCGGTCTCCAGGGGCTGGCGCAGGCTGTCCAGGGCCTGGGCCGAGAACTCCGGCATTGGGTAGCAAACCCACCTAGCTCCATCTGCGCTTATGTCACTAATATCGCTAGGCTTCTAACCGGTCATGCTTGCCGATCGAAGCCTGACCAGGCGACAGCAGCCTTTGTAGTAGCATCCAGCGGGTGATCGGTGCCCGGTGGTCAGCCGAGCGCTTAATGTCGAAGCCGAACGAGACTATCCCGCCGGGAGCGGACCAGCCCAATGTTCTGCACGCCCTCACTCGAAAGCGTGCTGAGATCGCCGGCCAGATTGAGCATAATCAGCTTCGCCTCCGGCAACTCGTCGTTGAAATCGACCACATCGACGCAGCCATTCGCATCTTCAACCCGAACATCGACATTGGCTCCATAAGGCCGAAGCCTGTTCCGCCTCGCCATGCAGCGTTCAAGGGCGAGGTCACTCGGCTCGTTCTCGATACGCTGCGAGAGGCAGCCGGCCCGGTCACCTCCCGCGATATCGCGCTGCGCCTCATGGAAGAGCGTGGACTGGATTCCGGCGACCGCGCCCTGGCATCGATCATGGTAAAGCGCGTTTGCGCGTGCCTTCGAGTTCACCGCAGAAGGGGGCTCATCCGATCGGTCGCGTCCGTTGGAAATCTCCAAGGATGGGAGATTGCTGATGTCTGATTCGCGGCATCTCTGGCGCGGTCGCCATATCTACGAAACTGCGCCGTCGTCCCGCATGGAAGCTAAGCCAGAGCGACCAAACGCCATCTCGGGCCTTCACTACAGGCGCGCCGAACTCGCCGCGTTAGTGAAGTTCCACGGCACAAAACTCCACAAGATCACCCGCGCCGGCCGCAGCCTGGTCAAGAGATATCCAACCAAGCACCGCCACAAGGGCTGGGAGTCGGTTCGATGAATTCTCCCAGATATCGCGAGCCCATGCGGTTCACCCGTGGTGGGCGAGCCTACATCATCACACCGACCTATGCGGCAAATGAGGAGGGCTACCTGGGCCTTTGCGACGGACGGGTGGTGGCGCGCGCCGCAGACCGTGTGGGTGTTGCGAGGGCGTTGATCCAAGCGCCTATCGTGCCAAACACTCCAGGCTATTTGCGTTCCTAGTGTCAGCGCACATCAAATCCACCAAGCGTTCACGCAAGCCGCCTGGGCCTTCGTAGACGGGCGGCTTCCGGATCGCTTCTAATCTTAGTGCCTGCTCTTCAGCAGAGATGGGACGGCTCTCTCGACGAATACGCTCGGCGCAACCAGACGCTTCCCACTCCTGAAACGATGGTGCTCGGCTTGTATTTGATGACGCCCCGTTGGAGATTGTGACGCTACGGTCCTCAACACTGCCCCGTTGGCTGACGATGCAAGTGACGTGCGCTCCATAGGGCTGCTCAAATCGGTAGATACGCGTCGTGTCTTGAGCCTGCGCGATCAGGCCAATCGAAACCGCACCAATGAAGATTAGAGCGCCTATCGCGCTTCGTCGAAGAGCTGAGACACGCTCATTGCAATCGACCTTCCTTGCCATGTCCGACTCCCAAAGCTGATGGGGTCTATCTTGCCTGTGCCGGGTAAACGAAATAGGCAATATGGCTCCTAGAGCTATCTTTCCGATCCGCGCTTCATCATGGCGATGGAGTGGGAGGCGATCGTCGGGGCGAACATTCGCCGGCTCAGGAAGGCTAAGGGCCTAACCCAAGAGCAACTTGCTCACGAAGCAGGTATGGCGATGCGGTACGTGGCCGGCATGGAGCGGGGGGAGGAGAACCCTTCGCTCAGGTATCTTGCAAGAATCGCCGAGGCTTTGGGAGAACAGCCCGCGACGCTACTGCTCCTGCCGAGGAAAGCCGACCCGCAGGATTAAGCGGTAATCTCAGGTCTACGTCAGAACGCATTGTACCGGGCGGAAGCGGAGGCGTGGGACGAGCCAACCGCAGCGAGCTCTACCGCCCGCCGAGCCACGACGAAATGGTCGCGTTTAGGTGACCGCTTTCCGGCGCCGAGATCTCATACAGCGGCCTCGCGCCAGGAGCAGAATCTGCCTCAGCCGACCAAAGCAGACTTATCAGCTAGGTGGAGTTGACGCGCCTGCACAATCCTGGCGTTCTTCCGCGTAAAGCGCGGAGGGCGAAGTGCACGCACTGTTTGATAGTGACTGCGAGCTAGTCGGTTGGATCGAGCCTGGGCGGCACGTCTTCAATGCCGACATGGATTGGGTAGCTTACATTAGCGGCGGCAATGCCTGGTCCGCAGAGAGCGGTAACTGGCTAGGTTCCGCCGCCGGCCTGCTTCTCAGGGACCAATCGGGACGTCCCGTCGCTTGGAACCCGAAAGAGCAGGTCTCCGGCACGGCACGACCAGCAAGACCGGCGCGTCCAGCCAGGCCTGCTCGGCCTGCTCGGCCCGCCCGCCCCGCGAGGCCCGCTCGACCTGCTCGCCCTGCCGCTCCGGCAGGTGGCTGGTCATCCATGTCATTCTGGGCGTGGCTTGGGCAGTAGGCTTTCCTAGTCCCAAGCGCGCCAGAAGCGGGCATTGGCCTAACGCCGTGAACGGGACCTTCAAGCCAACGATGCCCTCGTCAGAGCTCGCAAAACGAGAGCGACCCTGGATTTGGACGGTGATCCAGGGTCGCATCTATCTACCCTCCCGAAATTGCTCGCCACATGCGGCGCCAGAACCCAGTCTGTAGTGGGACCGACGTCGGCGGCTGAACGGTAGGCTGAGCCGGTGAAGACACCGCTTTCCGACCGTAGAACTGCGCCTTCGCCGCGCGATCGCGTGCGCGTTCTTCGGCAACCTGCTCCTCAGTCCAGGTACCGGCTTCAATGACCCGGCCACGGTCGATCACATAGTGGGATCTGCACGGCAGGGACCAATTGCCAATCGATGGGAGCAACGACACGGAGTCTCCGTCGTAGACCATCCGCCAATCTGTCGGACCCAGCGGTGTGACGACTTCTTCGCCGCAACCGCAGCAGCAACGATGGGCGACGGTCCCGTAGGCCATGGACACATACAGGATGCCTGGGGCGAGCTGCTCCGGCAGCCGCTCCACGAACTCGTGTTCGAGGTGGCTATGCCTCATCATCCTGGTCTCCGTTGAGCAGCAGGTTGCCGTCCGTCGTGAACGTTGAGTGATGTTCCCGTTCGAGGTCTGAGTAGAAGTTGCGAATTTTCTTCCACTTGATGACCGCGAGGACGGCGTTGAGGCAGTTGAGGTCGGCGACCTGGATGTTCGAGGCGTAGATGTCGTCAGCGCCTCCACCAAAGAAGGAGATGCGCCCCTCGTGCACATGGCTCCGCTTCTGCGGCGTGCTGGTGGTGACGCGAAGGATCCCGCCGAGTGCGCCATCAACCAGCTCGAAGCCCATTCCCACATCGACGAAAGGAACGTTCAGCGCTTCGAGCTTGCGGACGACTGCGAGCTTTTCCTCACCGGCGTCCATGGACAAGAAGGCGAAGGTCACGCCGTCGAGCAGATCGACATTCGAGGCGTCTAGCGCCACCGCGTGAGGAACGATCCCCCGATGCATGCGGCTGTAGATGCCGTTCAGGTAGGCAACCTTGAGCGGCGCTTCCCGAAGTTCTTCGAGGCTTGGCGCGCCAGGTGCGCGAAATGCGTTGTGCTGCAGGAACTCATCCGCATCGAAAATGCGGATCTCAGCAACGGGTGTTTTAGCCACGAAGTCCAGGATGTAAGATCCAGTACCCCCGAGCCCGATGATCGCGACACGCTCACCCACGAGGCGCTCGGACAACGCCCCGATGCCGACCCGGTCTGACGCATTCTCCGTGTAGTTGAAGACGCTGTCGTCTTCGTCCTCGGGCTCCTTGAACACCTTTGCCGTGACGCCGGGTTGGACGACTGCTGCCGGTCCCGAAATGATGGCCGCGTAGGTTGTCATCTTTTCGAAAAAGTCCGGGTAGCCGCCAGCCGGTTTGCTGGAGAAGGACTGTCGCGCAACCAGGCCATGTCCCATGTTCTGGGTGATGTTCATCTGGTGCGCGATGGCAGTCAGCCGATTACCCTCAGCGTCGCACGGCGGGTCACCGTCGAAGTACATGACGTGGGTGTCGGGGGTGCGGGTCTGATCGCCGGCCAGGGTAAGGCTGGATATCAGGGTGCCAAAGCGGACGCGCTTTTCGCCATCGACGTAGGGAACCTCCCGCATAAGCAGGAGGCCCCCCACGTTCTGCACGAAGTAGCCTTCGTCCCGCAGACGCTTGAGGTCGGCGTTACGACTGAACAGTGCGCGTGACATTGAAGATCGTGCCCTTCTTCTTGACGGTGACAGTGCCGCCGGCCCCGAGTTCACCCGCGTGCGGGACTGAGGCCGCCTTGCGGAAAGTCATCGAGAACGAGACGTTAGGATCGTGCTGGCCGGGGAAGGCCAGCTGAACGATCTCCTCGTAGCTGACGATGGCGTGGTGGACGTCTCGAGCCCGCGAGTTGACCGTGATCTCGTACGTCTGTTGGACCGCCGCCGTGATGAAACGCTCCACGCCGGGGCCATCGAGGCTTTCGACCGCGCCAGGCTCAAGCAGTCGATCTTCGCCACCGCGGACCTCGAGGTAGACGCCCTCGTCTTCGCCGATGCCCGCAAGACTGCGGAGGACCTGTTCGGACACCGTGGACTGACCCCAGGCGATCTGGCTTTCGTTCAGCTTGAAGCGGAACACACGATCAGCTTGGAAGAAGATCAGGCGCTCGACACCCTTGCCCCGAAGGTCGTAGGGCTCGTCGAGGCGGATATCCTCGAAATCGCCTGAGGGCAGGATCGCGAAGAGGCTGTAGGCGTCCAGATCGCCTAATTTCGCGGCCGCTAAGATCTGGCGACCGAGAGGCATCGGGTCGGCAAGCTTCAGCGGGCGGAAATCGACGCCGGCCTCAGCGAGATGCACAACGTAGCCGTCGGTCTCACGGTCGATGAGGGCAACGTCGTCGGGAGGGATATCGGGTTTGGTCATTGGGGAGGAACCGTCATGTCGGCCCCTCGCGAAATTGTCCGGGGCTCACATGACTGATCGGTGCGACTTTCCCGGTCCGGTAACGCTGGTCAGAAGATTTTTTCGAAGATCCCTTCACCCACTGGCCCACAGATGAAAAAGGCCGGGCATCTAGGGCAGGTGAACGCTGAGACCTCTGTCGGGAACTGCCCCGACGCGATCCTGCCGAGCGCTTCGGCAACCTTCACGCGTCGATTTTCGCGAACCTTCGCCGTGAAGTTCACCGGCGTCGCCTTTGCGTCCGCCAAGTAAACAAGTTCGACCCGGGCGCCTGGGAACGCGTCCAGCGCGGCTAGGTGGAATGCGGCGGCCGCTAGGCTCTCTTCCGCCTTCGACGACTT
This sequence comes from uncultured Phenylobacterium sp., assembly GCA_964515365.1. Lineage (GTDB taxonomy): Bacteria > Pseudomonadota > Alphaproteobacteria > Caulobacterales > Caulobacteraceae > Phenylobacterium. Next base: position 15,996 of record CAZERE010000010.1, read on the forward strand.
GTGGCCGCTCCGGACACGCCGGAAAACCTGTCCTTGCTCGTCGTGCAATACCTCGTCTGGCGTAATGACAATTTCTCCGCCTGGCAGCGTTAGACGGATGGGTGTCACCTCGCCCAACGTCTTCCCCCGCCGGCTCTGAGCGAAAAAGCTGATCAACTCGCCTGCGATGCGGCGGAAGTCGGGCGCGTAGCCGTGGCTTGCGATCTCATGGTCGTCGAAAGCGCTCGCGAACACGTCAGCGACGACTGCGTCATTGGCCTCTTCCGGAGGACGCTGCGACAGCGTCTGGACGACGGATTGGACAAGGTCATGCATGTCCATGAACGCGGTGCCCGTGCGCCGCCCACCGACCTCAAGGATGTGTGTGTAGAAGAAGCGCCGGGGGCATCGATCATAGAGTTCAAGCTGGTTTTCCGTGAATCGCATCCCAGCTGGAAATTTCACGCCAATCGGTGCGGCGTCGTCGTCTACGTCGCTTCCCAATGCCGGCGTGACCGGACGAGCGTCGAGTTCTCCAAGACGGCCTAGGTAAGGTGACGGCTGCCGCGGTCGCCCGTTCGTCGTCGACTGCGCAGAGTAGAGGAGGAGGCGGTCTCGCGCTCGTGAGAGCGCGACATAAAAGAGGCACTCCTGTTCCTCTGCTTCGCTAGCAGCGATTGCTTCCTGAGAGGTCCCCTCAGCTCCTTCGATCATGCCATCGGGGGGAGGGCACTTTGGGCCCGCGCCCTTCCACGGGAAGGCTTGCGCGTTCAAGCCAAGTAGGTGGACGACGTCGAACTCAAGGCCTTTGCTTCCGTGGATTGTCATAAGTCTCACGGCGTCGACCGACTGGGCCGCGAGTGGCAGCTGACGAAGGTCCCGTTCATCGGCGAGCAGCACGAGGCGACGGATGCGATCGAGGAGGCGCGTGATGGGCCGACCCTGTTGAGCCGGGGACGCGCGAACGAAGTTCATAAACTGCCAAACAGCCAGTCCGCGGCTTCGATTGGAGATGTCATCCGCGGCCGCAATTTCCGCGGCGAGCCGCGTGCGATCCAACAGGATCTTTGCCAGTACATCCCAGGGCTGATCGTCGCTCGAAAAGCCAGCCAGTAGCTCGGCCATTTTGGTCAGAGCGAGAGCTCCATCTCGACTGAGCCCCTCAGCGAACTCAGCCTCCAACCAAGCGAGTGGCTTAATCTCGCTGCTTTTGAGATTGCTGAGCATCACTGCGACGTCGGCGAGCGGTACTGGCGAAGCCGTGAGGCCAGTCCGCCGAGCAAGCGCCATCGCCCGACGATCCACCAGCAAGGAAAGGATCGAGAGCAAATCCTTGATCTCGGGTCGCTCAAACAGGCTGCCGAGGAATAGGACAGGCACGCCACTACGTTCGAGCTCAGCGCCCAGTCGCGCTAATCGATCGTTGCCCTTGCAGAGTACCGCCTGGTCCCGCCATGCGCGGCCCTGGGCGTGCTGCGCCCGGATCGCGTCTGCGAGCGCTGCGCCTTCGAAGTCATTGGTGGGGAACTGCAGATGCTGCGGACGTTCGGAACTCGTGCCGCGCTCGGCATGAAGGTCTGCCGGACCGTTCCCCGCGACCATATCGCGCGCGAAATTCGAGTAGGCCGAAACGATCTCTTCCGTTGATCGATAGTTCGCTACGAGGCGCCCACTGACGCCACCTGGAAAATCCTCATTCTTGAAGCGAACCATGTTGAAAGAAGACGCGCCGCGGAAGCGGTAGATCGACTGCCGCGCATCACCGACTGCCCAAAGGTTTTCGCCTCCGCCAGTTAGGCATTGAAGCAGTTTCACACTCGCGCGGTTTACGTCTTGGTATTCATCGACGAGCACATGCTTGTAGCGCTCGCGCAGCTGGCCTGCGACGCCGGCGTTTTCCTGGAGCAATCGCGCCGGCATCGACACCAGATCACCGAAGTCGACCGCACCCGCAGCGTGCTTCAACCGCTCATATGCCTCATAGACCTTGGCGACCTCGGCAGCCGCGGCGGCAGCATCGACCGCCTTGGTCGCCTCAACGCTGTCCTCCATGGATTCCGCGCGGCTTCTCATGGCGTCTGCGAGACCGGCGTACTCGACGGGGCCGACAACCTCGTCTTTCGCGCGGGAAAACGCGTTCAGGAGATCGCGGAGAACTTCACTCGGATCCCACAGATTTCGGTAGTGGCTGATGCCTAAGCGAGTGAACTCAGCCTCCAGGAGATCGATCGCTGCAGGGCGATCCATCATCCTTGGCTCTTTGGCGAACTTTAGCTCCTTGTGAAACCGCTGAACCAAATCCAAGCCAAAGGCGTGGAACGTCCCGATCCACATTGCGCTGGCCGCTTCTGGCTGATGCGCTGCGATCCGGTCGGAGAGCTCTGCGGCTGCTTTGTTAGAGAAGGTTAGAACGAGAATTTCGCGGGGGTCGGCCTTACACACTTCCACGAGATAGCGAACTCGCCCCACCAGAGTTTGGGTCTTTCCCGTGCCAGGTCCCGCTTCGAGCAGGTAGGGAGCGCCGACATGCTCCGCAGCGTCCTTCTGCTCAGGGTTTAGCGGCTTCTCGGGCTTTTCCGCCGCATCCTCAAGGGTGATAGGTGGCAGCAACAGCGCGTCGAGTAACTGCTGCGCAACCGCATTGAATGGCGCACCGAGCTTTCCCGCGATGTCGGAGGCGGACATTCCCTTCAGGTGCAATTCGCGAAGCCACGGCCGTGGCATGAGCAGCTCGCGACCAAACAGATCCATTTGGACTTCGCGGCGCTGTCTGCGGCTGTAGTCGACGACTCGATCTTCGCCAACGGGAGCTGACTCCGCTGAGGTCGCGGGATCGACCTTTGGCACAACAACGCGTTCATGGTCGTCGCCGAGTGTTGCGTGACCAAGCTCGTGGCCGATCATGAACGCGTTGAGGAAGTGGCTGCCGGTCTGTTCGTGGAGGATCAGCCGGCTGGAGGGGTCGAAGAGAGCCTTACCTCCGTTCAGCGCCTCAGCCTCAGGCGCCACTACCTCGACGTCGAGGCCGATGTCTTCTGCCACCCATCTGGCCAAAGCGTAACTATTGTAGGGATCGACACCAACCTGCACGGCATTCTCGTGCAAAGCCGCAGCGGTTTGGCGCGCGACTTCATAAGCATCCATTAGGCCGGCCCTTGCATCAGCCGAGCGCGCTCCTCAGGCGAAAGCAGCGCCTGTTCGAGGAGAGCTTCGAAGCTCACCTTCTCAGTGGAGACGGTTGGGGCAGCGTCAGCCTTGTATTGCAGGCCGCCGGCCTTGCGGCGCGGCAAGTCCTCGAAGGCACGGAAGTTGTCGTTTGCGACGTTGAGCAACGTAGCGAAGCGATCGACGACCCAATCAGGAACGGTTCTCATGTCGACGGCGCGGTCTCGAAAGGCAGTCGCGACACTCGAAGGCAGGCCGGTTGCCTTCCGGACCTCAGACCACTTCTTCGGCGTTAGTGCCTCGAACGGGTCCGTGATCGAAGTCGCGGTTTGTGCCGCACCGGAAAAGCGCTGCCACGACGCTTCCAGCCAAGCGTCATCTGGCTCTACGTCTTCTGCATCGGCCTCTTCTGCCAAGGTGAGTTGGCGGGCGTATTCGACAATTGCTGAGGCATGCTCAGGATACCGGCGCAGATACTCCATCAGGACATCGCCGTCCTGCCGAGGTTCGAGCGCGAAAGCCTCCAGCACACCGTCTAGGCCGATACTGCGTGGCATCACTGCTTATCCCCGACGTCTAACGCCTGGCGTATTGCCCGTATGGCAGCATCGCGGCGATTGCGAACGGTCTTCTCGACGCAGCCCTCGATTTTGCAAATCGAAGGCGCATCTGGATCCTGCGACTCGATTGGAATTCCCTTTTGTAGCATCTCGATGATCCTGCTTTGTTCAGGTGGCAGGGCGTCTATCGCGGCCTGAAGCCGAGACCGGTAAAACGGATCGTCCCATTTCTCAGACGACGGCAAATCCATGCTGCCTGCGGCGCGCTCGACCTCGATGCTTAGCTCGCCAGTTTCTTCTGTAGTTTCGAGCGGCCGGTGCCGACCGTCATCGCGCCAAATTTTGGCTTGCGCGGTCTTGCGTAGCTTCGCGACACCAGCGGCAAACCGCACTTCGAAGAAATCCAACCGGGTCCCGGCGGCATTGCGATCTTCAATAATCATTTCAGCGAGCCGGTCTCGGACTTCGTCGCGAATGCGAGCGCGGCTCAAATCCAGGCCGGTGTCGTCCCCAATCTCGTATTCAAACCGAGGAAGCGCCCGGTCCACCCGAGCCATAAGCGCCTTGTAGAGCTCCTGGAAATACGTGTCGCGGTTGTCCATTCGGGTGCGCCGGATGAGGTGCATAATGCACTCCGAGGGCAGGTACCGTGGATCGGTACGGTCACGGATGGAGAGCGCCTCCCTCACGTCGTCTCGTGGGAGGTCGAGGGTTCGACGGAGTGCGGCTTCGACTTCAGCGGGCCGCGTATAGACCGCCCCATCGAGCCTGCGTTTCGTGAGCGGCGGCGGGTTCACACCGGGACCTCGTCGGAAAAGAGCGTGCGAATCTCGTGCAGAGACTCCAGCCGACACCAGAACAAGCATCGCCTTGCCTGTGAAGCGCGTTGTCACTAGTGAGCGCGCGGATCAGCCCCCTTCTCGGCCACACGTACGGTCCTGTTTCTCCCAGACATTGCGACTGACAATTGGAAGTTCGGAAAGTCGGCTAAGAGCCCGCTGCGGGCACGCTAAGGCTAAGCTGGGTCGGCTCCCGCAAGCTGACGTTCCGAATGTCGCCTATGAGCCCGTTGCAATCACTGGCATCGCTCCGGAACCAGATCTTCGGCCGGCGAGGCTTAGGTCAGTATGGAAACTCGGCCATAAGCGGGCACAGCTCGGCGGACCCGATCGACATAACGCGCTCGCGCCCTGTGCAACTGTAGATGCAGTGGCGATCCAAGCCTGACCGGACCTCACTTCGCTTCATGCAGTGCATCATCATCGGTCGGCTGCCAAAGCTCGCCGATGAACTACCCGCCGCGGGCTCTACGCTAGCAGCGCCTTCAGCGAACGCCGCAAGGCCTGCCCCAAGGGCCCGAAGGCCTTGGTTCACCCGGTTGGCCTTTTGAGCCGCCGCCTTTGCCGCCTCAGCTTGGGCCTGCGCCGCAGCAGCCTGCCTGGCTTCGGCGAGCTTGTCGCCGCACATCACCAAGCTGGCTATGGCCGGACCAATCCCAGCCAGCGGCACGTCGAGCGGTGCAGACCCTGGCCAATCGGCCGTCAGGCGCTCTCCCGCGCTCAGGAGCCCGAGGGCTGCGGAGTCGAGATCCGCGCCGACTCCATTTGGCAGAGCGCGGAAGACGAGCAAGAGAGGCTGGCCGTCGACACGAACGTGCTGAGCACCGGCCGCCGAGGGAGCCGCGTTGGCGACCACCAGAGCGTATTGGCCCGGCCCCGGCGAACCGATCGCCACCGGCCATCTCGACGCGCCACAGACGGACGAACTTTCGACAGTCTCCCACCCCCCAGGTGCAGCCACCTGCGCCGACGGGCTGCTCAGCCCGATCAGCGCCAGCGCAGCGGCGATCAACCCAGCTCCAACGCGCATGCCGCCCCTCGTTAAACCCCGGAGCCACAATCCCAGGACGGTCACGCCTTTTCAACAGGTGGATCGGGGCCGCTGATTGACCAGAATGTTCCGCATATGTTCACACTCGCCCCATGAATTCGGTTCGACCTTCTCCTCCTGCGGGATGACCTTCTTCCGGGCGGAAATCTCCAAGTGGACCCTGGCGACTTGTGAAGCGGAGGAACTGACTCTCGTGCCGCTGTGCCGGTCTTGCCGGAGGTGGGTCGCGGTGGTTTGGTCTCGCGTACCGACCGAGCTGAAGGACGACACGATTGCCGAAGCTGTGTCGCGAGGCGCCTTCCGGTGTCGCCGGTGCAAGGCCGTAAGCGGGACGGTTACGGTTACCGGCCCGACACCGTATGGACCCAAGACTGTATGGTCCACCGACGGCCCGAAGGATTCCTGATGCGCACGCTCCTCGCCTTGTTGGCCCTCACCGCCTGCGCGCCTGCTTCGGCTGAAGTCGTGGACGGCGCCCGGATCTACATCACCGACGGCGACACCATCCGGCTACCCACCGGTGACCGGGTGCGCCTGGCCGGCATCGATACGGCCGAAATGCCGCCCCGGGCGGCCTGCGACCGGGAGGTGAAGCTGGCCCTAGACGCCAAGGCCCGGCTCCAGGAGCTCATCCGCAACGCCGACGAGGTGATGCTGCGCCGGCCGCCAGGCGAGCGCGACGCTGACCGGTACGGCCGGCTCCTGCGCGATGTGCTGGTGGACGGTCAGGACGCCGGCGCGATCCTGGTAGAGGAGGGCTTGGCGCAGGTCTGGCAGGGGCGAAAGGCCGAATGGTGCCCGAAAATGTGACACCTCAGGCGCCGCCAAGGAGGGCGGCGGCGGCCAGGGCGAAAACGATCAGCGGGATCGCGATCACGCCCAGGCCTGTGGCGTGCGCCTTGAACCACCCCCCTAGCTCGACGGACAGAGAGTTCTTTGGCGGCTCGGAAGAAGGTGGATCTTTCATACGAAGAGCGTATATAAAATACACATTGTCGCCTAGCGAAAAATGTATCATATATACTGGATGAAGAACGGGCGCTTGGAAGCTGCGCATCGCTTGAAGGATGCGCGTGTGGCTCGCGGTTATGCGAGCGCTGCGGAGGCCGCAGAGGCGTTTGGCTGGAACCGCAACACCTACGCCTCAAATGAAAACGGCAATGCGCCCTACTCCTTCCGAAGTGCGCGGCGTTACGGCGAAGCCTTCGGCGTCAGCGCCGCCTGGCTATATGAGGGCCTAGGAACGCCAGAATCGGACGTGGCAGAGGCATCGACAGAGGCCGCAGAGCGCCTTGTACCGATCGTTGGTCGAGTGGGCGCCGATCCGGAAGGCGTAGTGCTCCTTGCAACGGGCCAGGCCGCCGGAGACCTGGTGCCGATCCCACCCGGGGGCACCTCACGCGCCGTCGCTCTGCAGGTCGTTGGTCACTCTATGACCGGGCTCGCGGACAATGGTGGACTGATCTATTTCGAGGATCAGCGCACCCCGCCTAGCGAAGACATGCTGGGCCATGTGGTGGTCGTGGAGATCGACACCGAAGAGGTTCTGGTCAAACGCCTCCTTCGCGGCTCACGCAAGGGGCGCTACGACTTGGAGAGTGTTGTTGGCCCCGTGCGGCACGACTGCAAGGTTCGGTGGGCGGCCCATATCACCGCGATTGTTCCGCCCTACCAGGCCCGACGCATCATCCGCTCTGCGGCGGCGTAGAGGAAGACGAGGGCTTGCGTTCACCACGCTCCCTCAACATCGCTTCAGCCCTGGCGACCGCGGCGTCGAGCGATCCGAACCGCCGCCGATAGGTCTCTTTGGACGGCGTCCCGGGGCTCCGGCGCAGCACCATTCCATCCACTCGACCACGGTGCAGGAGGATGTGCGCGAGCTGCTCGAGCATCACCTCCTCCTGGTACTTTTCAGGTCGTGGCTTCGCTGGCGGCTTAGGTGGCGTGTAGCCGATCAGCTCATAAGCGCGCCAGAGGCTACCGAAGCGATTGCGGTAGGTGTAGGCGCTCGGCATGTGGTTCTGGCTCTCTATGAGGGCGTAACCTAGCCGTCCCTTCTGCTCGAGTAGCTCTCGAAGAAGCTCCAGCATCTCCTCATCGCTGAGGTGAGGAGAGCGCTCCCGCAACGACCTCTCGCGGTCGTAGCCGATGAGGCCGTAGACTCTCTTCAGTCCCCCGAGCCTGCGGCTGATCACTTCCGCATTTGGGAGGTCAGGCGCATCGTTGATGACGGCGACGCTGAGAGTTAGCCCCTTTTTGACCAGAGCGCCCAGGCGCTCCAAGAGCTCTGCATCGGTTAGACGGCAATATCGGTTAGCGATAATGCTCTGCGCCCGCTCGAAGAACTCCCACGCAACCATCGGATCGAGCACGCCGGTCACCAGGAGGCGCTCCTCTGGCGCACGATAGGTCTCCCGGCTGCCCAACGTCCTATCGCGGTAATTATAGCGGACCACGCCTGCGTATCTCGGGTTCATCAGCACGCCGCGAACCCAACGCGGCGTCCAGGGCGTGCCTCGATCTGTCAGGAGGCCTTCTGCATTGAGGAGGTGGGAAATGGCGACCTGGGTCATCCCAGTGATGGTGAAGAGCCTGAAGATCCGGCGCACGGTCTCGACTTCCTCGGCGGGTCCCCACACAAGCCGCACCCGATGGTCGACGATCATCTTGCGCTCACCGGCGCGAAGCGTCGCCAGCACCGCGCCCTCCTTGTCGACAATCACACGGCGCAGCGCATAGCCTGCCGCTCCGCCGGCGTGATAGCCGTCGGCGGCCACGCGGAGCAGCGCCTGTTGAACCTTAAGGCTCAGGTCGCGGCTATACTCAGCGGCCATCACCCGCTTGAGGCCCTTCAGGATGGCGGCCATCGGCGAGCCATCGTTGTCGAAGGCTTCGGCGCAATACTCGACGCCAATCCCCGCCTGCCGACAGAGGAATTCGTAGTGGGCGCTCTGGTCTGGGTCCTGGAAACGGCCCCAGCGGCTGACGTCGTAGACGAGGATCAGATCGAGCCCGAACTCGCCTGAGACCACGTCGCCCAGGAGCGCCTTGAGCCCGGCTCGGTTCTCGAACTTCAGGCCGCTGATGCCGGAGTCTGCGTAGGTTCGCTCGATCAGGATGCCGCGCTCGAGAGCGTAGGTCGCCATCGCGGCGATCTGATAATCAATTGAATAGCGCTGATGCTCGGTGGACATCCGGACATACTGCGCAGCCCGGATAGGTTTGGCAGGTTCCATGGGCGGCCCCCCTCCAACTGCCACCCTACACCCCCGCGGCTCGCGCTCTACCAGATTGGGTTGATCAACTCCCGCTTGTCGCGTGTGTTAGCCTTCACTAAACGGGCGATTGTAAAAAATGCGCCCGCCCGCCCGCCCGCCATCGCCGACGCTGGCGGGTAGCGCCGCCGCAAAGCCGACATTCCTAGCTTCGGTTAGGAGCACTGATTGCGACGGCTGCCATTGGCGAGGCTGTTAGCCGCTCGCTCGCAAACGCTGCATGGCTCGCAACTTGTTGAGAAGAATTACTAGGCACATAATCTTCACCTGCCCCACCTCGGCTGAAACCTCGCAAAGAACAATACGTCGATGGAACAGTGGCGGGAGTTCTTGGACCACCTCCGCTGAGGTGATGCGCTCCATTAGGGCATTTATCTTAGTAAGAAATGCTCAATCGTCGGCCGCTCCAAATCGCGCCTTCGCCTCCCGAAAGCGACGGCGCGAGGCTTCGCTGATGTTTGCGCGATCGACCATAACGCCATCGGTGTTGAGATAGAGTACACCACAACCGATCGCGTTGAGAGCCTGTAGCATAAACGCCGCAGAGAAATTTCCCCGACTAATCTTGTTGCGGAGATTAGCCTCGGTTTCCTTTACCCCGTGGTGGGCGAGGGCGTCTACTAGCCCCGCGTAAGTAATATTCCGGCGCTTTAGCTCGGCCTTTAGAAGGCCTTTGGCCTCTTCGGACCAGTTCGGCTCGGTAGCTTCCTGCTGTGGTTCCAAGGGGCACCTCCGTGGCCTCCCAGTTAAGGCCTAGCGGGGCCTCCGGCAAGCAGATGTAACCACCCACACGCCGTTTCGTATCGAAATTGGCGGCGACGTCCGCTCATACGGGGCGCACGCGATGGTACGATTATCGCCAAAAATGATACTTTTATCTTGACCGCTCGCGCGGGTGCATATATCGCCAAAAACGATACGTTTGCATCGGGCTTGGCGGTTGCCTACAGCGGCTCTCCATATTGGCCAGGCGGTAGCCTTGAAGCCCTCGCAGGTCCCTCAGGACCCCGCGAAAGCGCGTGCGCTGTTTCTGAAACTACGGTTTGCAGAGAACGACGGAGTGCCATTTTGCCCGCGGTGCGGCTCAGATGTTCTCTACGAATATAAGTGCCGCGACGAGTTCAAATGCAAGGCATGCGATAAGCGGTTCTCACCTACGTCGGGCACGCGATGGGCCTATAAGAAGGTCCCGTACTTTGAGCTGCTTTATATGATGGCGCGATTTTGCCATGCACCTGACGCAGTCAGCGCTAATGACTTACGAGAGGACATTGAAGTTCAATACAAAACCGCCTTTCTCTGGCTGCACAAATTTCGGCTCGAGGTCACGGAATTCATGAACCGGGCGACTCTCGGCAGCGAAGTTGAGATCGACGGCGGCCATTTCGGCGGTACGATCCGCCCGAAGAATGTGAAAAAGGAGCGGCGTGATCTGCGGACCGTTCCCTATCGTGATCCCGAGCGCGAGATGATGGTCACGTTTGCCGTTGAACGTAATGGATCCGTTCGGGCGTGGGTCGCGAAAAGAGAGGGACATCCCAGGAAGCAAATTGAAAACGTGCTTGCCCCAGCGGCCGTCCTATTCACGGATAGCGCTCCCTCGTGGAACGAGTTTCGTGGGCGACACCGGCTGATCCAAGTAAATCATAACATGGCGTATTCGACGCCTGAAGCGTGCACCAACAGCGCTGAAAGCGCCATCAGATCACTGCGTGCAGCCGAAGACGTTCACCGGCACATTGCTCAGAATTACCTCGACCTATACGCTGGTGAGGCTGGCTGGCGCGTGACTCACAACAAGCAGCGCAAAGGGGAGCGGCTCGAGACTCTGGCGGTGTCTATGGCGACTCCGGGGCGTTCTGCGCTGGTGGGGTACTTCCAGGGAAAGAAGCGACTCTGCCAAATCATTGACGCTTTCGGCAAGCCGGCAACCTGGCGACCGCCGACGCGCGCCGAGCGCGACGCGAAGCGCATCGCCCGGGGCAAGTCGCCCATCGCTGGTCCGTATCGTCCGCGGCGCACGCCGAACAACTGGAGCCACGGTTTCTCCTTCGTGAAGGCCTCCGATCTGGCGGGAGCCTGGCAAACGGTTCAGGATTTACCGGGGGTCTACGTCGTGTGCCTTCCTATCGGTTCGCTTGCAGGCTGGCAGCCGGATCCCGAAGCGCCGCCGATGTGGCGGTCCGACGGATATGAACATGTCTACACCGGCGAGACTTATGGTTTACGATCTAGGCTCCGAGAGCACCTGACCGGGACCATCGGTGGATCGAATCTCCGGGAGACGCTGCTCGCCCTTGATTGGGATCGGAAGCGTAAAATCGGCGCGATAGCTGAGGGACTCGATCGTAAGGGAGCCGAGGACGCTCTAACGGAGTGGCTACTGGCGAACGCGCTCATCGGCTTCAAACACAGTGCACACATCCGCGACTATGAGCGGGACATACTAGCCTTTACCGCAAGCCCCCTGAACGTGATGCGAGATGTTCAGACGGGCTATTCGCGACACTTGAAGGTGCTGCGGAAGGCGTTTCGGGACACGGTGACTTCCAGGTGGAGCGCGCCAGACAACGGGAATCACTACCGTCAGCGCCGTTAGACGACCTTGGCTCTATCCACGTGGACAAATCGCTCAGGCCTCCCACCCAGAGAGACGACGTAGCTTCTGTATCTCGCCTTAAGTCCGTTGTTCACGGCAGTATGAGCCTTCTGGTAGGCGTCTGAACTGCCGATGTCGATGTCATATCGGGCGGCTATTTGCTCCACCAGTTCGCCGATCGTGTGGCTGTCGTCCGAGTCTCGAAGGATGTCCATTGCTGCTCCGGCGTAAGTGTTGGATGGCAGCAGTCCTCGCCTGCCTGCATTAGGCCGGATGGGTTTCTGATCTGCCTCTTGCCAATCGGGATCAAACATCCGGACTACGTATGCCAGGTGAGGCAGGTTCTCCCGAATCTCCTGCATGCGTCGCACACGCCCGGCTTCCTCGGCCGCGTGGCGCTCTCGATCAGCAATGAGCCGTGTTTCGTATTTCGGCGGCTTTTCCAACCGCGACAGCTCGCCAACGAGTTTACCGTAGTGACGCTTCAGCGCGTCTCGAAGCCATACGTCCTTCATCGAGCGTCGGCGCTAAGCGACTGAAGCCGTATTCTCAAGCAGAAAATGATCCTGGGTGGCTTTGCTACCCAATGCCGGAGAACTCCGGCAGCTCATCGAGGAACAGGACGCCGTTGTGGGCCAGGGAGACCTCGCCCGGCTTGGCCTTCAGGCCGCCGCCGGTCAGGGCGGCCATGCTGGCCGAGTGGTGCGGGGTGCGGAACGGCCGCTGGCGGGTCAGCTCGCCCTTGGCGATCAGGCCAGCCACCGAATGGATCATCGAGGTTTCCAGGAGCTCGGCCGGCGACAGCGGCGGCAGCAGGCCCGGCAGGCGGGCGGCCATCATCGACTTGCCCGAGCCCGGCGGCCCCATGAACAGCAGGTTGTGGCCCCCGGCCGCGGCGATCTCCAGGGCGCGCTTGGCGTTCTCCTGCCCCTTCACGTCGCGCAGGTCCGGCGCGCGCTCGCCCTCCACCACCGGGCCGGCGCTGGGTGGGGCCAGCATCTGGGTCCCGCGGAAGTGGTTGACCAGGGCGATCAGGGAAGGCGCGGCCAGGATGCGGGTCTCGCCCGACCAGGCGGCCTCGGCCCCGCAGGCTTCGGGACAGATCAGACCCAGCTCCATGCCGCCGGCGGCGACGGCGGCGGGCAGGGCCCCTGCCACCTGGACGATGCGCCCGTCCAGGGACAGCTCGCCCACCGCGGCCCAGCCGTTCAGGGCGTCGGGGGGAATGATGCCCATGGCCGACATGACCGCCAGCGCGATGGGCAGGTCGTAATGGCTGCCCTCCTTGGGCAGGTCGGCCGGCGCCAGGTTGACGATGATCCGTCGGGCGGGAAGGGCCAGGCCCAGGCCTGCAAAGGCGGCGCGGACCCGCTCGCGGCTTTCGGCCACCGCCTTGTCGCCCAGGCCCCCCACCACGAAGGCCACGGCCCCGCCGGTGAGCTGGACTTCGACATCCACCCGCCGGGCCTCAACCCCCTCGAAGGCTACCGTCACCACCCCCGCCACGGCGCGTCTCCCCGTCCGCATCGCCCCAGGGCCACGGCCTCAATTTGGGGCGAATCTATCCACAGAGCGTCGCAGGGCGAGGCTCATATCGGGAACGAAGATAGAACGCAAAGGGAAGGCGAGGCAATGAACAAACGCAACCTCACCCCAAAGCAGCTAGACTATGCCTGAGCACGGATCGCTTCCACACGCTCCCACATCCGCTCGGTGGCGTCGATCCCGGTGAACTTCTGCAGCGAGCGGGCGCCGGTGGGGGAGGTGACGTTGATCTCGGTGAGATAGTCGCCGATCACGTCGATGCCGACAAACAGCAGGCCGCGGGCCTTCAGCTGCGGCCCGATGATGTCGCACAGTTCCCGGTCCCGGGCGGTCAGCTCCACAGCCTCGGCCCTGCCGCCGACCCGCAGGTTGGAGCGGATCTGACCGGCGCCCGGCACCCGGTTGATGGCCCCCACGGGCTCGCCGTCCACCAGCAGGATGCGCTTGTCGCCCTTGGTGACGTCGGGCACGAACTTCTGGAGAATGACCGGCTCGCGGCCGATCGCGGCGTGCAGCTCCAGGAGCGCGTCCAGATTGGGATCATCGGCCAGCAGGCGGGCCACGCCCGAGCCGCCGTGCCCGTGCAGGGGTTTCAGGACCATGTCCCCGTGCTCGGCCCGAAAGGCGTTGATGGCCTCGATATCCGAGCTGATCAGGGTCGGCGGCTGCACGCCTGGGAAGGTGGTGACAAACAGCTTTTCCGGCGCATTGCGCACCTCGGTGGGATTGTTGACCACCAGGGTCTTCGGGTGGATGGCGTCGAGAATGTGGGTCGTGGTGATGTAGGCCATGTCGAAGGGCGGGTCCTGCCGCAGCAGGACCACGTCCATCTCGGCCAGGTCCCGAAGCTCCCAGTCCCCGAATGCGGCATGGTCGCCCTTGACGTCCTGCACCCGAACCGGGCGCCCGCGTGCCGTGACCCGGCCGTCCTGCAGGGACAGTCTGTCGGGGGTGTAGACCCACAGGCTGTGGCCCCGCGCCTGGGCGCTGAGCATCATCAGGAAGGTCGTGTCCCCCTCGATGTTGATCGATTCGAGCGGGTCCATCTGGACGGCGACCTTCAAGGCCATGGCGGGCTCCCGTTTATGAGTTCTGGCCTTGGGCGACCTGCCTTCGGACATAGGCGGGCCAGGGGCTGAACGCCAGACGCCGATGTGAGATGGCGGCCTCAGTTGATCTTCAGCCGGACCCGTTCCCGCTGCGCCCGCGCCGCCAGGGCCGCCCCGTGATCCAGCTCGCTGGCCCGGGCGAGCGCCTCCATCGCCCCGGCCAGGGCGCCCTGGCCCTCGCGGGCGGCGGCGACGTCCAGCCAGGGCCGATGATCCTTGGGGTCCAGCAGGGCCCGCCGCAGGGCCGAGCGTTCGGCCCGGGGAAAGTCGCCCATGGCGGCGGCGGCGGCGAAAATGTTGTTCTGCAGGCGGATCAGCACCTCCCGATCGCTGGCCGGCGTCATGAGGACATCCAGACGATCGGCGACATTGGGCGTCAGACCGGCATGGAGGGCGCGGCGGGTCAGCTCGGACGGCAGGACCACGCGCCCCTCGCTGAAAGGGTCCAGGGCCAGCGGCCCCTCGCGGGTCTCGATCCGCAACAGGAAGTGTCCGGGGAAGTCGACGCCCTTGACGTTCAGCCCGCCCTGCTTGGCCACATGCAGGTAGAAGATGCCCAGGGAGACGGGCATGCCCTTGCGCCGCTGGGCGAGGGCGATGACGTCGGTGTTGTCCGGGTGTTCATAGGTGAACAGGTCGCCCGACAGGCGCAAATCCCCCGACATGGCCTCGGCCAGGGCCTCCTCCGGGCTTTCCCAGCGCAGTCGCGCGGCCAGGCGCTCGACCCCTGCGGCCGCCAGGTCCCGCACCGCCTGGGGATCCCGGGTCGGATCCTCGTGCAAAGCGCAGGCGATGGCCGCCTCCAGGAGGGGAAAGGCGTTCTCGTCCGCCGTGGCCCCGGCCTGGGCCAGGATCGCTTCGGCCTCGCCCCGCATCATCGCCGCTGACTCATCAGGCGCCGTTCCAGGCGTCGGGCCGGTGGCGCGGCAGGCGCCCCGGCGCCAGGGCGATCAGGTCCAGGCGCACGGCCAGGTTCTTGAGGCGCGGGCGGGCGCCGGCGGCGGCCTGGCCGGCCCGGCGCAGGCGGTCGCGCTGCTCCGGCGTCACGGCCGCGAGGGCGGCCTCCAGGGTGGTGCGGCTCTTGACCTCGACCACGGCCAGAACCCGCCCCTTCTGGGCCAGCTGATCGGTCTGCCCCAGGCGGGTGCGCCCGCGAAAGCCCAGGATGCGGTAGCCCTTGGCCATCAGCAAAAGGGCGGCCCAAGCCTCGGCCCTGCGCCCCGCACGCCGGGCCAGGGCGCCGCGAACCTGCCGCGCGGCCGTGTGGGTCGACGGCTCCGGCGCCGTCACTCCGCCTGCTCCGACTTCAGTTCCAGGGCGCGGCGATAGAGGTCCCGCCGCGACAGGCCCAGGGCCCGGGCGACCTCGCCGGCCGCCTCCGCCGGCTTCAGCCGTGAGAGGGCCTCGGTGAGCGCCCGGTCGGCGTCGTCGGCCGTGGCCTCTTCCTCCCGGCCAGGCCCCACGAGGATCACGATCTCGCCCTTGGGCGAGGCCAGCGAGGGATCGGCGGCCAGCACGTCCAGGGGGCCGCGCACCACCGTCTCATAGAGCTTGGTGAGCTCGCGGCAGACCACCGCCTCCCGCGGGCCGAACACCTGCGCCATGTCGGCCAGGCTGTCCCCCAGGCGCGAGGCGCCTTCGAAGAAGACCAGGGTGGCGCGGATGCCGGCCACCTCCTGAAGGAAGGCGCGGCGGCCGGCGGTCTTGGGCGGCGGAAAACCTGCAAACAGGACCCGGTCCGAGGGCAGGCCCGCCACCGACAGTCCGGCCAGCAGGGCCGAGGCGCCGGGAATGGGATGGATGGGGAACCCGGCTGCGGCGACCTCTCGCACCAGCCGGTAGCCGGGGTCGGAGATCAGCGGCGTGCCGGCGTCCGAGACCAGGGCCACCCGGCCCCCCTGTTCCAGCACCGCCAGGGCCTTGGGCCGCGCCCGCTCGGCGGCGTGCTCGTCATGGCGCTCCATACGCCCGGAAATCTTGAAGGCCGCCAGCAGCTTGCCGGTCACCCGGGTGTCTTCGGCCAGGATCAGGTCGGCGGCCGACAGCACGTCCAGGGCGCGCAGGGTGATGTCCCGAAGGTTCCCGATCGGCGTCGCCACGATGTAGAGCCCCGGCGACAGGGGCTGGTCGGACAGGGGCGGCGGAGCGACGGGGTGAGCCATGGGGGGAGGGTTCGCCGGTCGGAAGCAGCAAGGCAAGCGTCGCCGTCAGACCAGCAGCCGTCGGGTCACGTGGTCAAGGACCAGCCGTCCGCCTGGGGTGACGCACAACTTGTAGTTGTCATCGCGCAATAATCCCTCCGCCACAAGGGTTTTGACCCGGTCGTGGGTCGGCGAGAGGCCCAGGGCGACCAACTCAGAATAGGGAACACCGGCTTCGATCCGCAGCCCGCTCAGCACCCGCTCCTCGGCCGCCGACTCGGCCGAAAGCGGCTCAAGGACGGGAAAGCCGCGACCTGATTCGGCCACCGCTTCGAGATAGGCGGCGGGCCGCGCGTGGGCCTCTGTGGCGTGGCGACGCCCCGCCAGGGTGATACGCCCATGCGCGCCCGGGCCGACGCCGACATAGTCCCAACCCCGCCAATAGACGAGATTGTGCCGCGACCGCGCCGCCTCTCCCCGGGCGTGGTTGGAGACCTCATAGGCCTCGAAGCCCGCGGCGGTGAGCACCGACTGGGTGGTCTCGAAGAGTTGGGCGGCGGTCTCCTCGTCGGGCGGGATGAGCTGGCCGCGGCGCACCGCCCGGTCGAAGGCTGTGCCAGCCTCGATGGTCAGCTGGTAGGGCGAGATGTGCTCGGCGCCGTAGCCCAGGGCGTCCTCAAGCTCGGCCGCCCAGGCCTGCGGGGTCTGGCCGGGGCGGGCATAGATCAGGTCCAGGGACACCCGGCCAAACGCCTGAGACGCGACCTCCAGGGCCCGGCGGGCGGTGGCCGCATCATGATCGCGACCGAGGAACCGAAGGGCGTCGTCGTCGAGGGCCTGGACGCCGAGGGACAGCCGCCCCACCCCGGCCTGGGCCAGGGCTGAGAACCTCTGGGTCTCGCCATCGGTGGGGTTGGCCTCCAGGCTGACCTCCAGGTCCGCCGCCGGCGTCCACAGGCGCCGGGCCGTCTCCAGGATCAGGGCCACGGCGTCCGGATCCATCAGCGAGGGCGTCCCCCCGCCGAAGAAGACCGAGACCAGGCTGCGCGGCCCGGTCAGCGCCGCCTGGGTGGTCAGGTCCTGGACGATGGCCTCGACCAGGGCGGCCTGTTCGGCGCTCCGCCCGCGGTCGCGATAGACGTTGAAGTCGCAATAGGGGCAGATCCGCGCGCAATAGGGCCAGTGGACATAGACCCCCAGGGGCGGTGGCCCGGGCGGGGTCAAAGCAGGGCGGCCTTGAGCTTCTCGAAGGCCCGCGCCCGGTGGCTCATGGCGTCCTTGGCCGCGGGCTCCATCTCGCCAAAGGTCAGGGCGCCGCCGTCCGGGGTGAAGATCGGGTCATAGCCGAACCCCCGCAGGCCGCGCCCGGGGAAGGTGAGCTGGCCGTCCACCCGCCCCTCGACCACCAGGGCCGGCCCATCGTCGGGCCAGGCCACGGCCAGCGCACAGGTGAACCAGGCGGCGCGGTCCTCGAGCCCCGCGGCCTGCAGGCGCTCTTCGACCTTGGCCATGGCCAGGCTGAAGTCCTTGCCCGGACCGGCCCAGCGCGCGGAATAGACGCCGGGCGCGCCGTCCAGGGCGCGCACGCTCAGCCCGGAATCATCGGCCAGCGCGATCAGGCCCGAGCCCTGCGCCGCGGCGCGGGCCTTCAGCAGGGCGTTGCCGACAAAGGTGGTCTCGGTCTCCTCGGGCTCGGGCAGGCCAAGCTCGCCGGCGGTGACCAGGTCGAAGCGGTTTTCCAGGATCGCCGCCAGCTCCCGCGCCTTGCCGGGATTGTGGGTGGCGACCACCAGCCGGGCGCCGGGGTCGAGCTTCAGGGCCATGGCCGTCCTTTCGAATGAGGCCGCGGAGCATAGGCGCCCGTCCGCGCGCCGGCAAACCCCGGCGGCCGTCACCGCGGGGCGCGCCTCCACATGAACGATCGGTTACTTCGTTACGCCGATTTAATATCGTTTTTCGATAATATCCTTGATCGAAAAACGGCATGCCCATATCGAATACCGACATGGAGCCAAGGCGCTCCGCCGCACTTTCCCCGCCGCAAGGCGACACACGGAACCTGGAGCTTCCTCATGAACACCTTCCGCGCCTCGAACGCCTTCGACCGCTTCGCCCTGGCCTGCGCCGTCTGCCTCGCCGCCCTGCCGATCCTGACCGTGGTGGCCGGCGCCTCGATCCTCTAGTCTGACGCCGTCGGGCCAATCCAAGGGGGGGCGTAGCCATGCGGGCGCTGGGGCCAGGCTCGGTTTCGAGCTTTCTGAAAATCATCCTCGACGTGGTCTTCGTGGCCCTCTGGATCGGGGTCAGCGTCGCCGGCGTCCTGATGCTGGCGGCCCTGCTCTTCTCGTTCAATCCCGACCTGCTGGCCGACATCTCGGTCACGGCCGGGGGCGAGGAGGTGGTCAATCGCGGCCCGGTGGTGGCCGTGGGCCTGATGGCGGCGGCCGTCTATATGGGCGGGGTGCTGGTGATCGTCGCCCAGTTGCGGCGCATCTTCGCCACCCTGACCGCCGGCGATCCCTTCCACCCGGACAATGTCCGGCGCCTGCGGGTGGTGGGCCTGATCCTGGCGGGGCTGGAGCTCGGCCGCTACGCCTTCTGGGCGCTGTCGACCTGGATCCTGCCGGCGTCCGAGGCCGTCGAGCCGACCCTGAGCCTGACCGCCTGGTTCTCGGTGCTGGTGGTCTTCGTGCTGGCCGAGGTGTTTCGCGAAGGCGCCCGCCTGCGCCGCGAAGCCGAACTGACCATCTGAGGAGCCGACCGTGCCGATCCGAGTGCTTCTCGACCGCGTGCTGCTGGAGCGACGCATGTCGCTCACCGAACTGGCCGACCGGGTGGGGGTGACCATCGCCAACCTGTCGATCCTCAAGACCGGCAAGGCCCGGGCCGTGCGTTTCTCCACCCTGGCGGCCCTTTGCCGCGAGCTCGACTGCCAGCCAGGCGACATCCTGCACTACGAACCTGGCCCCGCCGACGAGGGCTTTGAGGACGACGAAGAGACCTGAGCCCCGGCTCGTGTTGCGTCGCCACAACACGTTCCCGTGATATTGCGTCACAGCTGTCAGAAATTTGCCGCCCGCCGTTGCGGGGCTAGGGTTCTGGTCCTATATGCGATGCAACATTGTTGCACTGCACACTGAAAGGGGCAGAACATGTTCGCCAAGATTCAACGCCTGATCGCCCGCTTCATGGCTCCGCTGGCCCACGAACTGGCCCGCATCCCGGCCACCGCTCAGCGGAACCTGCTGATCGGCTTCTAAGCCAGGCGCTCTCTCCAGAGCCCACGGACGACCCAAGATAGAAGAACGGCCGGATGCGCATCCCGCATCCGGCCGTTCTGCGTTTCAGGGGGCTGAGCCCAGCCCCGGACCTGCGCCTCAGCGGGCGACGGCGGCCCGCTGCATTTCGAACAGTTCGCCCATGCCCTTGCGGGCCAGGCCGAACAGGGCGTCGAACTCGCCCTGGGTGAAGCCGCGCTTCTCGCCGGTGGCCTGAATCTCGACGATGTCGCCGGCCCCGGTCAGCACGAAGTTGGCGTCGGCCTCGGCGTCGGAATCCTCTTCATAGTCGAGGTCCAGCACCGGCAGGTCCTGGTGGACGCCGCAGCTGACGGCCGCCACCTGGTCCAGGATCGGATCGGCGGTGATCACACCTTCGTCCATCAGGTAGCGGGTGGCCAGACGCAGGGCGACCCAGGCGCCGGTGATCGAGGCGGTGCGGGTGCCGCCATCGGCCTGGATCACGTCGCAGTCGATGGAAATCTGCCGCTCGCCCAGCGCCTTCATGTCGGTGATGGCCCGGAGGGAGCGGCCGATGAGGCGCTGGATCTCCTGGGTGCGGCCCGACTGCTTGCCCTGGGCGGCCTCACGGCGGCCCCGGGTGTGGGTGGCCCGCGGCAGCATGCCGTACTCCGCCGTCACCCAGCCCTGGCCGCGACCGCGCAGGAAGGGGGGCACGCCCTCCTCCAGGCTGGCGGTGACCAACACCTTGGTGTGGCCGAAGCTGACCAGGCAGGAGCCTTCGGCATAGCGGTTCACCCCGGTCTCCAGGGTGACGGCGCGCAGCATGTCGGGGGCGCGTTGCGAGGGGCGCATGGCGAGAACCTTTCCTGAGGTCGTATCGGACGTGGTATCGAGGCCGCACGGGCGCGGCGTGACTTGCACGGACGTGGCGCGCGCTTATCCTAAAAACAGACCGGCCCGTCCATGGGCCGCCGCAACTCGCTCGCATCACACAAGGCCCTGGCCGCCGATCGTGAACACACCACTGCTCTCCCGCGGGCCTTCGCTCGCCGAACTGGACGAGCGGGCGCGCGACATCTTCCGCCGCATAGTCGAGAGCTATCTGGAGACCGGCGAGCCGGTGGGCTCGCGCACCCTGTCCCGCGGCGGGGTCTCCCTCTCGCCCGCCTCCATCCGCAACACCATGCAGGACCTGACCCAGCTCGGCCTGCTGGGCGCGCCGCACATCAGCGCCGGGCGGTTGCCAACCCATGCGGGCCTGCGCCTTTTCGTCGACGGCCTGCTGGAGGTCGGCGATGTGGGGGAGGATGAGCGGCGGCTGATCGAGACGCGCCTGCGGGTGCAGGGCCGCAGCTTCGAAGAGGCCCTGAACGAGGCCTCCTCCCTGCTGTCGGGCCTGGCCGGCGGGGCCGGCGTGGTGGTGACCCCGGTGCGCGACGCCGAGGTCAAGCATGTGGAGTTCGTGGCGCTCGGCGGCGACCAGGCCCTGGCGGTCATGGTCTTCGAGGACGGGGTTGTCGAGAACCGCCTGATGGCGCTGGGCGCCGGCGTGACGCCCTCCTCCCTGCAGGAGGCCTCGAACTTCCTCAACACCAAGCTGCGAGGCAAGACGCTGGACGACGCCCGCAGCGAGGTCAGCCTCGACCTGGACCGCTCCCGCCAGGAGCTGGACACCAAGGCCGCCCGCCTGGTCGAGGACGGCCTGGCCGCCTGGGGCGGGGGCGAGGGCTCCGACCGCGCCCTGATCGTGCGGGGCCGGGCCAATCTGCTGGGCGACCGCGAGGCGCTCGAGGACCTGGAGCGGGTCCGCATGCTGTTCGACGATCTGGAGCAGAAGGAACAGCTGATCGGCCTGCTGGACGGGGTGCGCGAGGCGCAAGGGGTGCGCATTTTCATCGGCGCCGAAACACGACTCTTCTCGCTTTCGGGTTCCTCCGTCATCGCCGCACCCTATATGACGGGCCGACAGAAGGTTCTGGGCGCGATCGGGGTGATCGGCCCGACCCGCCTGAACTACGCCCGGATCATTCCGTTGGTGGACTACACCGCCAAGGTTCTGGGCCAGGTGATGAACGCGTAAGGAAAAGAAGCATGTCCGACGATCACACGCCGGCCGAAACTGAAGCCGTCGCCGACGCCGCCATCGAGATGATGGAGGCCCTGAAGGCCGAGAACGCCTCCCTCAAGGAGCAGGTGCTCCGCTTCGCCGCCGAGGCCGAGAACACCAAGCGCCGGGCCGAGCGCGAGGCCAATGACGCGCGGGCCTACGCCATCCAGAAGTTCGCCCGCGATCTGCTGAGCGCCGCCGACAGCCTGTCGCGGGCCACCGCCGCGGCGCCGGCCGATCTCGACGACCCGGCGGTGAAGAATTTCGTGCTCGGGGTCGAGATGACCGAAAAGGCCCTGCAGACCGCCTTCGAGGGCAACGGCCTGAAGAAGATCGATCCGCCCCGCGGCGAGAAGTTCGACCCCCACAAGCACCAGGCGATGATGGAGCAGGCCGCTGAAGACATCGGCGCCGGCGGCGTCCTGCAGGTGCTGCAGACCGGCTATGAGCTGTTCGGCCGCATCGTGCGCCCGGCCATGGTGGTGGTGGCGGCCAAGGGCTCGGGTCCCGAGACCAGCGCCCCGCAGGCCGATGGCGCGGGCGGCAATCCCTATGCGGCCGGCGACAGCGGCGAGGCCGGCGGTTCGGTCGACACCAAGGCCTGACCGGATAAGCCCCTGGTCAGACGCCAGGGGCTTTCGCCTGCCCCGCAAATGAGTAAAGTCCCAAGTCCCTTCCATCGGGGGGCGCCGGGGAATCGCCCTTCCGGCGCATGGAGGTTCGGACCGCAACATGAAGCTTACCATCGAACGGGCGGCGCTCCTGAAGGCGCTGGGTCACGTGCAGAGCGCCGTCGAGCGCCGCAACACCATCCCGATCCTGTCCAATGTGCTGCTCTCGGCCGAGGGCGATCGGCTGAGCTTCTCGGCCACGGACCTGGACCTGGAGATCATCGACGAGGCCCTGGCCCAGGTCGATCAGCCCGGCCAGATCACCGCGCCGGCCCACACCCTCTATGAGATCGTCCGCAAGCTGCCCGAGGGCGCCGACGTCTCCCTGAGCTTCACCGGCGAGGATCCCCGCCTGACGGTCCAGGCCGGGCGCTCGCGCTTCAACCTGCCGGTCCTGCCGGCCGGCGACTTCCCGGTCATGTCGGCCGAGGGCCTGTCGGCCCGCATCGGCGTGGATGTGAACGAACTCATCCGCCTGATCGACAAGACCCGCTTCGCCATCTCCACCGAGGAGACCCGCTACTATCTCAACGGGCTCTATCTGCACGTGGTCAATGACGGCGGCATCCAGAAGCTGCGCGCCGTGGCCACTGACGGCCACCGCCTGGCGCTCGCCGAAATGCCCGCCCCGGAAGGCTCGGTGGGCGCGCCGGGCGTAATCGTGCCGCGCAAGACCATCGGCGAGGCGCGTCGCCTGCTGGACGACGCCGGCGAGCAGATCGACTTGCAGCTCTCGCCCCAGAAGGTGCGCTTCGAGCTGGGCGCCACGGCGCTGACCTCCAAGGTCATCGACGGCTCCTTCCCCGACTATGGGCGGGTGATCCCCAAGGACAACGACCGCATCCTGCGGGTGGACAACAAGCTGTTCGCCAAGGCCGTCGACCGGGTGGCCACCATCTCGGCCGAGAAGAGCCGCTCGGTGCGCATGGCCATCGAGCCCGGCCGCATCATCCTGACCGTCCGCAACATGGAGGCCGGTCAGGCCGTCGAAGAGATCGAGGCCGACTATTCGGGCGAGTCCTTCGAGCTGTCCTTCAACGCCCGCTACATCCTGGACGTCACCGACCAGATCACCGCGCCGGAGGCCGAGTTCCGCTTCGGCGGCCCCAACGATCCGGCCCTGGTGCTCGATCCGAGCGACGGCGACGTCCAGTATGTGCTGATGCCCCTGCGGGTCTAGGCGGCGGTCTCCTCTCGAAGACGCCGGGCCGCCTCGACCATGGCGGCCACGGCGGGCTTCACCTCGGCCCAGCCGCGGGTCTTCAGGCCACAGTCGGGATTGACCCACAGCTGCTCGGCCGAAAGGCGCTGGCCGGCCAGACGCAGCAGATCGGCCATCTCGCCTGCCGACGGCACGCGGGGCGAGTGGATGTCGTAGAGGCCAGGCCCGATCTGGGCGAGATAGCGGTAGTCGGCGAAGGCCTCCAGCAGCTCCATCTGTGAGCGCGCCGTCTCGATGGAGATGACGTCGGCGTCCATCTGGCCGATGGCGTCGATGATCTCGTTGAACTCCGAATAGCACATGTGGGTGTGGACCTGGGTCGCAGGCCCCGCCACCGCGGCGCTGAGCCGGAAGCACGCCACCGTCCAGTCCAGATGCTCGGCCTGCGCCGCCCGGCGCAGCGGCAGGCCCTCGCGCAGGGCCGCCTCATCGATCTGGATGATCGCCGCGCCCGCCGCCTCCAGGTCGGCCACCTCGTCGCGGATGGCGAGCGCGATCTGGCGGCAGGTCCCCTGGCGCGGGATGTCGTCGCGGACGAAGGACCACTGCAGGATGGTCACCGGCCCGGTCAGCATCCCCTTCACCGGCCGCGTGGTCAGGGACTGGGCGTAGCGCCACCAATCCACGGTCATCGGCTGCGGCCTCGCCACATCCCCATAGATGATCGGCGGGCGCACGCAGCGCGAGCCATAGGACTGCACCCAGGCATGTTCGGTGAAGGCGAAGCCCGACAGCTGCTCGCCGAAATACTGCACCATGTCGTTGCGCTCGAACTCCCCGTGCACCAGCACGTCGAGGCCGACGCTCTCCTGCCAGCGGATGGCCATGCGGGTCTCGTCCTCCAGGAAGGCCTGGTAGGCGCCAGGTTCCAGCCGCCCCCTGGCCTGGTCGGCGCGAGCCTTGCGCACCGCCTGGGTCTGGGGGAAGGAGCCGATGGTGGTGGTGGGATAGGCCGGCAGGTTCAGAACCTTCGCCTGCAGGGCCAGGCGTTCGGCCACTGGCGCGGCGCGCTCGGCCATCTGCGGCGTCACCGCCGCCATCCGGGCCTGGACCGCCAGGTCGCGGACCTTGGGCGAGGCCCGGCGGGCGGCCTGGGCGGCCGCCGACGCCGCCAGGGCCTCGGCCACGGCGCCGCGGCCCTCGTTCAGGGCGCGGGCCAGTAGGGCCAACTCCTCCAGCTTCTGAACCCCAAAGGCCAGCCAGCTGGCCACCTCGGGATCGAGCCTGGTCTCGGCGGAAAGGTCGATGGGGGCGTGCAGCAGGGCGCAGGAGGGCGCCAGCAGGACCCTTCGGCCGCTGGCGACCACCGGCTCCAGCCGATCCAGCAGGGCGGTGAGGTCGGCCCGCCAGACATTGCGCCCGTCCACCACACCCAGGGACAGGACGAGGTCGGGGCGGGCCCTGGCGAGCGCCTGATCCAGATCGCCAGGCCCCCGCACCAGGTCGAGGTGCAGCCCCGCCATGGGCAGGGACAGGGCCAGGTCGAGATTGTCGTCGAGGGCGGCGAAATAGGGGGTGAGCATCAGCTTCAGCCCCGGCGCGGCCTCATCCAGGGCCGCATAGGCGCGGGCGAAGGCGGCCCGGTCCTTGTCGTCGAGGTCCAGCGCCAGGGCCGGCTCGTCCATCTGCACCCAGTCGGCGCCCGCCGCCGCCAGCCGCCGCAGGATCTCGCCATAGACCGGCAGCAGACCGTCCAGCAGGTCGCGAGGATCCGAGCCGTCCCGGGCCTTGGCCAGCTTCAGCCAGGTCACCGGACCGATCAGCACCGGCCGGGTGTGACGGCCCTGGGCGCGGGCCTCAAGGAACTCATCCACCGGCTTGGTCGAGGCGAGCGCGAAGGTCTGGCCGGCGACCACCTCGGGGGCCAGGTAGTGATAGTTGGTGTCGAACCACTTGGTCATTTCGCAGGCCGTGGCGTCCTGGCCGCAGCAGCCGGTCTCCTGCTCGCCCGACCGGGCCCCGCGGGCCATGGCGAAATAGAGCTCGAGCCCCTGGGCGCCGGCGAAGCGCGGCGGGACCGCGCCGACCATCAGGGTGGCGTCGAGCACCTGGTCGTAGAGCGAGAAGTCGTTGCTGGGCAGGATGTCGACCCCCAGCTCGGCCTGGCGGGCCCAGCCCTCGCGGCGGAGGTCGGCGGCGGTCTGCAGCAGGCCGGTCTGGTCCAGGCGACCGGACCAGAAGCGTTCGAGGGCCGTCTTGAGCTGGCGGCGGGGGCCGATGCGGGGGAAGCCGAGATTGGCGACCAGGACGGGCTGGGCGGCGGGCATGGGATCTCCTTCGCCGGCGCAGGCGCGCGCAGGCGGGATTTGAGGGCTGGGATCTGGAAATGGGTCTGGGGGAGCGCGGGCCGGCGGCTTAAGGGCGCCGACGGCCCCATCGCATTCGGCGCGGGGGCGGGATCAGCTTCGGCTCTGGCGAAGGCGCCATGGCGGCCTCCCGTTCAGGTCAAGGACAGGACGGAGGCTTTGCGGCAGGCGCGGACGGGCGCAGGGTCGCCGCGAGACGAGAGTCCGGGCGTGCGCACGATGCGACCCGCCGGGACCCCCCGCCCGAGGACGTTATCTGACGCGGCAGGTCTCCTGGCTCGCGGGTCGAAGCGGCTGTCTGGCCTTCCCAACGGGGTTTCCGTCAGTGACACGATCGACAGCCGCTCGCCGCTTACAGTTGCGGGGACAGCTCCGGAGTCGGGGCATGGCAAGACCCTCACCGGATTCCCTCTTAGCTCCGGGCCCGAAGGCCCGCAGAACCGCGACCTCGCCACCTAAGCCGAGGACGGAACCTGCGTCAAGGGGCACATAAAGATATCCTTATGCGGTTATGCGCCGCAGCCGCCTGGAGACTTCGCGCCCGACCTCGAAACCGGCTATGAGCCGTGCGTGACCCGCGCTGTCCTCACCCGCCTGACCCTCACCGACTTCCGCTCCTATGTCCGCGCCGAGCTTGCGCTGGACGGACGTCCGGTCGTCCTGGCCGGACCCAATGGGGCGGGCAAAACCAACCTGCTGGAGGCGGTCTCCCTGCTGACCGCCGGCCGCGGCCTGCGCGGCGCGCCCATGGCCGAGATCGGCCGACGCCTGCCCGGCGAGGCCCGGGGACGGGCCTGGGCCGTGGCCGCCGAAATCCAGCTGGGCGATGAGACCCTGAAGGTCGGCACCGGGGTGGAGGCGCCCGGCGCGGCCCGGCGCACCGTGCGGCTGGAGGGCGAGACCGTCACGCCCGGCCGCCTGTCGGACCTGCAGCGCCAGGTCTGGCTGACCCCGGCCCAGGACCGCCTGTTCCTGGAGGGCGCGGCCGAACGTCGCCGGTTCTTCGACCGCCTGGTCTATGCCGCCCGGCCCGGCCACGCCGCCCAGGCCAGCGCCTATGAGAAGGCCCAGCGCGAGCGCATGCGCCTGCTGACCGACGGGCCGAACGATCCCGCCTGGCTCGCCGCCCTGGAGGCGCGGATGGGCCTTGCCGGGGCCCAGATGGCCAGCGCCCGGGCCGCCAGCCTCGCCGACCTGCAGGCCGAGATCGACAGCCGCGGCGAGCGCCCCTTCCCCCAGGCGCGGCTGACCCTGACCGGGGAATGGGAGCAGATGGCCAAGGACGGGGTCGAGACCGGCGAGATCGAGGCGAGACTGGTCGCCGCCCTGGCCGCAGCCCGGGACCGGGACGCCAACGCCGGCCGCGCCCTGACCGGCCCGCACCGGGGGGACCTGGCCGTCATCCATCTGGAGAAGGACCGCCCGGCGGCCGAATGCTCCACCGGCGAGCAGAAGGCGCTCATCCTGAACCTGGTCCTGGCCCAGGCGGCGAGACTTTCGCGTGCAGAATCAGCCCCAAACCCTATATTGTTACTGGATGAAGTCGCTGCACACCTGGACCGCCGTCGGCGGGGGGCGTTGTTCGACGAAATCGAGGCGCTCGGCCTGCAGGCCTTCCTGACCGGGACCGACGAGCACCTGTTCGAAGACCTTCGCGGCCGAGCCCAGGGCGTCCGGGTGGACGCTTCGGGCCTGGCCCTACTGGACGCGTAAGAAGAACCTCATGAGCGACGAGACCCAAGGCGCCGGCGAAACGCCGACGAGCAACGGCCAGGCCGAATATGGCGCGGAATCCATCAAGGTCCTGAAGGGCCTGGATGCGGTGCGCAAGCGGTTTTTTAATGATACGGCGACCACCGAGA
>CAZERE010000011.1:0-17081 GCA_964515365.1 uncultured Phenylobacterium sp.
CATGCAGATGTCCGAAACGACGATGGCGCTGCGGCCCAGGCGTTTGTGGCCCATGGCGTCTTCCCCCTTGTTGTGCGGCGCACGCCAGCGTGGGCGGCGGCCCTGATCTGACCCCGACATAGCACTTCGGCCCGGCCCCTCGCCAGGATCGGCGTCGTGCTCTAGCGTCACCGCAAAACAAACATAGGGCGGGAAACCAACATGAAGACGATCATCGGCCTGGCGGCGGTGCTGGCCTTGGGCGCGGGCGGCGGCGCCCTGGCGCAGGATGCGCTCAAGCCCGACACCCCCAGCATCCTGGCCTGGTCGCCGCAGCAGCAGAGCCTCGGCTACCGGACCATCGAGGACTTCTACAAGGTCAACACCATCGCCCGCGGCGAGCAGGTCCGTCCCCTGGTCATGGCGCCGCGCCAGATCGATCCCACCTTCACCCACGACGGCAAGGACTGGACCGTTCAGTCCTACATGGAGGCGTTCAACGTCTCGGGCGTGCTGGTGCTCAAGGATGGGCAGATCCTGCTGGAGCGCTATGGGATGGGCCGCCAGCCGGCCGACCGCTGGACCTCGTTCTCGGTGGCCAAGTCGCTGACCTCGACCCTGGTTGGGGCGGCCATCCAGGACGGCAAGATCGCCGGCCTGAACGCCCCGGTCACCGACTACATCCCCGAGCTGGCGGGCTCGGGCTATGATGGGGTCACGGTGCGCCAGCTGCTGATGATGAGCTCGGGCGTGAAGTGGAACGAGGACTATACCGACCCCAATTCCGACGTGGCCCGGGCCGGCGCCGCCCCAGTGGAGGCCGGCCTCAACCCCATCGTCGGCTATATGCGCAAGCTGCCGCGGGAAAACCCGCCGGGCACGACGTTCAACTACAACACCGGCGAGACCGACCTGGTGGGCATCCTCGTGGCCAACGCTGTCGGCATGAGCCTGTCGGACTACGCCTCGGCCAAGATCTGGAAGCCCTATGGCATGGAGCGCGACGCCATCTGGATGGTGGACACCTCGGGCCAGGAGCGGGGCGGCTGCTGCATCTCCATGACGCTCCGCGACTACGGCCGGGTGGGCCAGTTCATGCTGGAGGGCGGCCAGGCCGGCGACCAGGCGGTGCTGCCGGCCGGCTGGGTGAGCCAAGCGACCTCGAGCCAGATCGACAACGGTGCGGCGGGCTATGGCTATTTCTGGTGGATGAATCCGAGCGGCGCCTACCAGGCCTCGGGCATCTTCGGCCAGTCGATCACCACCTATCGCGACGACGGCCTGGTCATCGTGATCAACTCCGCCTGGCCCCGGGCCACGGGACCGGACCTGTCGGCGGCCCGCTCGGCCTTCCTGGACGCGGTCCACGCCGCAGCGACGGCGCCTTAAGGCCGGGCGAAGGCCAATGGGGCGCGATGGGGCGGGCGAGGCGCGCGCGCCCCATCGTCCCTGACGCTTCAGGCGCGGCGGCGCTCGCCCATGGCCTGGGCCAGGCGGGCCTGCTGGGCGCGGGCCCCGGTGGCGGGCGCTTCGGCGGCGCCGGTGCGGAACTGGGCCATCAGCCGCGCCAGCTCGGCCGCCTCGCGGGCCAGGGCGTGGCTCGCGGCGGTGGACTGCTCGACCATGGCGGCGTTCTGCTGGGTGACCTGGTCCATCTGGTTGACGGCGGTGTTCACCTCGGCCAGGCCGGTCGCCTGCTCGTTGGACGAGGCGGCGATCTCGTCGACGATCTGGGTGATCTCGGCCACCTGGGCGACGATCCGCTGCAAGGCTTCGCCGGTGCGCCCCACCAGCTCGACCCCGCCGGCCACCTGGCTGGTCGAGGCGCTGATCAGGGTCTTGATCTCCTTGGCGGCTTCGGCTGAGCGCTGGGCCAGGGCCCGCACCTCCGAGGCGACCACGGCGAAGCCGCGGCCGGCGTCGCCGGCCCGGGCGGCCTCGACCCCGGCGTTCAGGGCCAGCAGGTTGGTCTGGAAGGCGATCTCGTCGATCACCCCGATGATCTGGCCGATCTGCTTGGACGATTGCTCGATCTCGCTCATGGCGCCCACGGCGTCGCTGACGATCAGGCCGCTCTGCTGGGCGTCGCTGCGCGCCTGACCCACAACGGTGCTGGCATGGTGGGCGCCGGCGGCCGTCTTGCGCACGGTGGCGGTGATCTCGTCCAGGGCGGCTGCGGTTTCCTCCAGGCTCGCGGCCTGCTGTTCGGTGCGCCGCGACAGGTCGTCGGCCGCCTGGCTGATCTCCTGGGCGCCCGAGGTGATCGCCGAGGTGTTGGCCACCACGCCTTGCATGGCGCCCTGAAGCTTGCCCATGGCGGCGTTGAAATCGACCTTCAGCTTCTCGTAGTCCGGCGCGAAGCTCGCCTCGACCCGCGCCGTCAGGTCGCCGTCGGACAGGCGCGACAGCGCGCTTTCCAGGGCCTCCACCACCACCGCCTGCTCGGCGGCGGCGCGTTGCTGGCCCTGCTCATTCTGGCGGCGCTCGGTTTCGGCCTGCAGGCGGAGCTCTTCCTGCTCACGGCGGGCGACCAGGCCGCCGGCCAGGTCGTGGCGGAAGGCGTCCAGGGCGCGGGCGATCTCGCCCACCTCATCCTTGCCCGCCACGCCGTCCACCGCGAGGTCGTACTGGCCTTCCCGCAACCGGGCGACGTTCCGGGTCAGGCGGCCCAGGGGGTTGGCCACGATGCGGGTGGCGGCGAACCACAGGCCGGCCAGGACGAGCGCGGTCAGCACCAGTCCGCCGATCAGCAGGCCGATCACCAGCTCCCGGGCGGGGGCGGCGATTGTGGCCTGCGGCACATCGACGACGACGGCCCAGCGCGCATTAGAGGCGGTGAGGTCCACGGGCAGGATCAGGCGGTTGGTCTTCACGCCCGCGACCTCGGCGCCTGGCAGGCTGGCCGGCGCGCCGTCCTTCAGGACGCTTTCGACCTGGGCCTGGCCCGCGCCCGAAAACGGCGTCATCAGCAGGCTGGCGTCGGGATGCGCCACCCAGGCGGCGTTGGACGACAGCAGGGTGACCGTGCCGTCGCCAAGGGGCCGAAGCGCGGAGAGTTCGCTGGAGAAGGTGTCCAGGGCGATGTCCAGGCCGGCGACGCCGATGATCTGGCCATTGGAGAAGACCGGCGCGGTGATGGACGTCATCAGGACGTCCTTGCCGTTCACGGGATAGGTATAAGGCTCGGTGATGGCGGCCTTGCCGGTGTCGGCCGACAGGCGGAAGAAGGGTTCGCCGAAGACCAGCTCATCCGCCGGGGGCTCCAGGATGAGTTTGCCGTCCACATTGGCCCAGTAGGGCTCCAGCCGTCCCTGGGCGTTGGAGCCGGTGTCGGTCAGGCCGGCGAACTCTGCGTCGCGCCCGTCCCAGGCGTCAGGCGCGGCGAAGAACCAGCTGCCCATCACCAGCGGGGAGGCGTCAGCGTTGTCGCGGGCGATCTGGGTGACCACCGCGCGGTCGCGAACGCCGCCCTCGTGCAGCGCGCCGATGGCGCTGGCCATGGCTGAGGCCGTCGCCTGGATGGTGTCCAGGTCGGCCGCCACGTCACCGACAGCGTTCTCGCCCACGGCCCGGGCATAGTCGGACGACAGGCCCGATGTCGTCGTATGGACACGCTGGGAAAGAACGGCCGCTGCGATCAGCAACAACAGCCCAATGGTGAGACCTGCCGCCAGCATGAGCTTGGCCGAAATCGTGTTGAGCTTGATCGATCGCACGCAGAGGCCCCCTTTTGCGAACATCAGAGTCCGGGCTTGGGGCTGAGAGGGTAAACAGGCGGTCAATACCGCTGGGGTCGGGCGATCATCCAGCGAGCGCCCGCGCGAGCGGCGGCCCTATCGTCTTGTCCCTGCGAGGTTTCCTCGGAGCGTCGCCGGGAAACGCAGTCTGGCGCCTGTGGCCATATGTCGCGTGCAGCCTCGCCTTCAATCACATCGCGCCGGGGCTCAGGCCGCCTCGACGCCGTCGATCAGGGCGGCGACCGCCAGTTCCAGGGCCTCGATCGTGCGTTTGGCCGAAAGGCCCTGGTCCCGGCGCAACCGGGCCCAGGCCTCGAAGCTCAGCAGCATGTCGAGGGCCTCGAAGCGGGCCTTGTCGCCGGCGGCCTCGGCCGGCAGCTCCCGCCGCAGGATCTCCCGGGCCAGGGCGGCGAACCGGGCGTGGTCGGCCTCCAGCACCCGCGAGCGCAGGCGGTGGACGTCGGCGGCCCGGCGGAAGGGGGCGATCCGCTCATAGGCCGCGGCCCGGCGCTGGACCAGCTCGCGCACCCGGCCGCGCCAGTCCTGCGCCTTGAAGGGCTGGGCGATGACGTCCTGCAGCTCCGCGCCGATCACCGCCGACATCTCGCGATAGAGGCTGTCCATGTCGCTGAAGTGGCGGAAGACGGTGCGCAGGCCGACCTTGGCCCGGTCGGCCACCAGCTCGGCCGGGGGCGAGGTCTCTCCGGCGCGCACCAGCTCCAGCATCGCCTGGACGATGCGGGCGCGGCTGTCCTGGGAGCGGCGACGCCGGCCATCCGCGTCAGGCGCGGCGGGCGCAGGGGTCGAAACCTCGACCTTGATGGCGCGGGGCGCGTTCACGCTTGGAGGCTCTGCCCAGTCATAAGAGGCTGCTTAGAACGCAGTGGGGGCGGGCGCCAGAGGTCAGGTGAAAATCGCCGCCAGACCGCCCTGCCGCAGCAGCGGATCGACGGCGCTGCGGGCGTCGGGGGCGAGCTCCGCATAGGAAGCGCGCAGCCATTGCAGGCACTTGCCCTGATAGGGGAAGGGCGACTGGGTCCAGGCCAGGCCGTCCACCTCCGTGCGAACCTCGGCCGCGCCGTCCGCCAGGGCCTGCGCATTCGCCAGCATCACAGGGACATAGACCCGCCCCATCTCGGCCAACAGGGCGGCCAGGGTGTGGGGCTGATCGGCCAGGGGCGTCCAGTCGCCGGGCTGCGGCTCCAGGCCGGACGCGTCCTCCATCAGGCTGACCCAGGCGAACACCCTGGGCGCGATCTTCAGGGTCAGGGCCATGGGCGTGGGGTCGAACTGGGCCAGCTGGGTCAGCTGACCGAAAACCGCGAAGTCGCTGGCCCCGGGCCGGCGCCCCAGCAGATAGGGCTGGCGGGTCAGATGGGCCTCGAAGGCCTCCAGGAATCGTCGGTAGCTGGCCTCGATCACCGGCCCCGTGACGGGATTGGAGCCGACCACATAGAGCCGGTCGATCTGCCGACGGCTGAACATCTCGCCCCGCTGGGCGAGCGCCTCGTCCGGGATCGACAGCCCCGACCAGGCCGGCAGGATGCGGGCCGCCCGGTCGATATCCTCGGCATAGGCCCAGCGGTAATGGAACATGGCCTTGGTCAGCCACTCATCCGCATAGTCCTCGATCAGCTCATCGAGAAAGGCCAGCGCCGGGTCGTCCGGGATCACCGAGCGGCCCTCCGCCTCGCGCTCCAGGCGGCGGATCAGCGGCGTGGAGTCCACCACGGCCTGCATGACCCCGGCCTCGTCGGGCAGGTAGAAGGTCGGCAGCAGCCTCACCTTGGGTTGAGGCAGGTCGGCGACCGCGCCGCTGTTGGCCATCAGATAGCGGTAGGGGATGCGCCGATACCGCAACAGGGCCAGCATCTTGCGGGTGTAGGGCGATCCGGGCGAGCCGGAGAGGGCGATGGGCTGGCGGTCGGGCATCGATCAGCTCCGCTTGATTTCAGCACGAACTATGCCAATAGTTTCGCCCAAGGCAAGGCTTGAGGGAGACGCGGGTGAGGCGGGGCGGCGGGCGGACAGGACGGGGCGGGGGGCGTTCCCTGGCCCTTGGCCTCAGCCTGGTGGTTCTCGGCGTCCTGGGCGGTTGCAGCCGGAGCGCCGAGGCGCCCACGGCCTGCCTGACGGACCTGACCCTTCCTGACCCGGCGAGCCCCACCGCCGGCATGGTGCGTCTGGCCGGCGGCGTCTTCGCCATGGGCGCCGCGCCCGAACATCCCGAGGAGGGGCCGCCCCGGCAGGTGCGGGTGGGCGACTTCTGGATCGACCGCACCGAGGTGACCAACGCCGCCTTCGCCCGCTTCGTGGCGGCCACCGGCTATGTGACCTTGGCCGAACGTCCCCTGGACCCTGTCGCCTATCCGGGCCTGACCCCGGACCAGCGCCAGCCGGCCTCCCTGGTCTTCGTCGGCGCCGGCGCCGCCGGCGGCGATCCCGCCGCCTGGTGGCGGATCGTCCCTGGCGCCGACTGGCGTCATCCCGAGGGGCCGGGCAGCACTATCGACGGCAAGGACGCCTGGCCGGTGGTGCATGTGGCCTGGGAGGACGCCAACGCCTATGCCCGCTGGCTGGGTCGCGACCTGCCCACCGAGGCGGAGTGGGAATATGCCGCCCGGGGCGGACTGGAGGGCGCCCGCTACGCCTGGGGGGACGATCCGGCGCCGGCAGGCGATCCCAAGGCCAATACCTGGCAGGGCGTGTTCCCCGTGGTCGATTCCGGCGCTGACGGCCACAAGGCCCGCGCCGCCCCCGTCGGCTGTTTCGAGGCCAACGGCCATGGCCTCCATGACATCACCGGCAATGTCTGGGAGTGGACCTCCGACTGGTATCGCCCCGGCCTGGCGCCCGCCTCGGTGATGGCCCAGGGGGGACCGCCGCGGGCCATGTCGCGGGATCCCGACGAGCCCGGCCAGCCCAAGCACGTCATCAAGGGCGGCTCCTTCCTCTGCGCCGACAACTTCTGTTTCCGCTACCGGCCCGCGGCCCGCGCGCCGGGACCCCATGACGGCGGCGCCGCCCATATCGGCTTCCGCACGGTCCTGCGGGTTCCGGCCGCGCCGGAGCCCGGCTGACCCTCGCTCAAGAACCCAGACCCGGAGCCTCGCCATGCGCTGGCCTGCCAAGCTTGCCCTTATCCTCCTCGCCCTCGTCCTGGTCGCGGGGGGAGGGCTGTGGATCGCCCGCGGTCCCCTGGCCCTGGCCCTGATGGACCGGGTGATGGCGCGGAACATGGCGGCCGATCCCCTGGCCGACCTGCCCGACGGACTGCATGTGGCCCTGTGCGGCGCCGGCTCGCCCATGCCTGATGTCGCCCGGGGCGGACCGTGCACAGCGGTGGTGGCGGGTCAGAGGCTGTTCATCGTCGACGCAGGGTCCGGCGCCAGCCGCAATCTGACCCTGATGAGCCTGCCGCCCGCCCGGGTCGAGGCGATCCTGTTGACCCACTTCCATTCCGACCACATGGACGGGTTGGGAGAGCTTCTCATGCAGCGGTGGGCGACGAGCTCGGCCGCCGCCCCGACCCCGGTCCATGGCCCGCCGGGCGTCGAGACCGTGCTGGCCGGCTTCGCCCAGGCCTACAGCCTCGATCGCGGCTACCGGATCGCCCACCATGGGCCGGAGGTCACCCCGCCGGCCGGCTATGGCGCGACGGCGCGCCCCTTCGCCATCCCCGAGGGCGAGACGAGTCTGGTGATCCTCAACGAGCCCGATCTGAAGATCACCGCCTTCCGGGTCGACCACAACCCCATCGACCCGGCTGTCGGCTACCGGTTCGACTACAAGGGGCGCAGCGCGGTGCTGAGCGGCGACACCACCCCCTCGGCCGTGGTCGAGGCCCAGGCCAGGGGCGCCGACCTGTTGGTGCACGAGGCCCTGTCCATCGATCTGGTGAACCGCCAGCGTGCGGCGGCCGAGGCGGCGGGCCGGACCAACCTCGCCCGGATCTTCGGAGACATCAC
Source organism: uncultured Phenylobacterium sp. (assembly GCA_964515365.1). Taxonomy (GTDB): domain Bacteria; phylum Pseudomonadota; class Alphaproteobacteria; order Caulobacterales; family Caulobacteraceae; genus Phenylobacterium. The sequence goes on from CAZERE010000011.1 coordinate 7,685, forward strand.
CGACTATCACACCACCCCGGAACAGGCCGCGCAGTTGGCCGAGCGGGCCGGCGTGAAATTCCTGCTGCTCAACCACATCGTGCCCCCCCTGCCGATCCGGGTCCTGGAAGGTCCTTTCCTGGGCGAGGCCCGCCGCCAGTTCTCCGGCCCGCTGCAGGTCGGCCGCGACGGGGACCTGATCTCCCTGCCGGCGGGAAGCGACGAGGTGCGCGCCAGCCGGCGAATGAGCGCCCAGCGCTGAGCCGCGCCGGCGGCGAGGCGGTTGCCAAGGCCAGGCTTGCGAATATAATGACACGATTAGTGTCATAAGAGGCGCGCGAGGCGGTGTGATGGCGATCTGGATTCTGCCCTGGGGCCTCGCCCTCCTGGCTTACGCCCTGTTCCTGGCCTGGTACGTCAACTGGCGCGGCCCCCTGTCCAAGGCCGAGATCCAGTCGGCCCTGGCCGATCTCGTCGCCACGGGGCTGGAGATGGACGGGCGCAACGACCTGGCGACCCTGCGGGCCTTCCTCGAGGCCGACGACGGCCGCGAATTCTTCATGCTCAACCTGGTGCGGTTCGCCCCTGGCGACATTCCAGACCCCGAGAGCGGAGCGCCCAAGCCGGCCCGGCAGGTCATGGAGGGCTATACCCGCATGTTCCTGCCGGCCCTGTTTGCGAGGGGCGGTCATCCGGCCATCGCGGCGCGCAAGGTCGGCGGCTATTTCGACGCCTGGGGGGTGGAGGCCGATCCCGGGTGGTCGATCATCGGCTATATGCGCTACCGCAGCCGCCGCGACCTGGCCGCCCTGGTGGTCGATCCCCGGTTCGCGGGCGCCCACGAGTTCAAGTTCGCGGCCATGCCGCAGACCTATTCCTTCCCGACAAAGCCCCAGATCATGACCCTGGCCGGCCCCAGGATCTGGGTCGCCCTGGCGCTCGCCCTGGCCGCGGCGCTCGGCCACATCGCCCTCCTTCACGCCCAACTGAACTCGACCCCGATCCTGGCCGGCTGAGGCCGGCCGGCTCCTGGAGACCGCCATGAACGTCCTGCGCACCCCCGACGAGCGCTTCGAAGGCCTGCCCAACTTCCCGTGGGCGCCGCACTACCTCACCATCCAGGATGACGATGGGACCGATATCCGCATCCACTATGTGGACGAGGGTCCGCGCGACGCCGAGCCGATCCTGCTGATGCATGGCAATCCCACCTGGGCCTATCTCTATCGCAAGATGATCCCGGGCCTGCTGGCCACGGGACGGCGGGTGATCGCCGTGGACCTGGTGGGCTGCGGCCGGTCGGACAAGCCGGCCGCCAAGGAGGACTACACGCTGGCCCGTCACTATGACTGGATGGGCAAGTGGCTCACCGCCATGGACCTGCGCCACATCACCCTCTTCTGCCAGGACTGGGGCGGCACCATCGGCCTCTATCTGGTGGCCGAGAACCCTGAGCGGTTCGACCGGGTGGTGGCGGCCAATACCGGCCTGCCCATCGGCGAGGGCGAGAGCGACTTCATGAAGATGTGGGTCGGCATGATGAACGCCGCCACGGCCTTTCCCTGGCCCATGCTCGACCAGGGCATGGAGAATAAGCTGAGCGATGCCGAGCGGGCCGCCTATCTCGCCCCCTTCCCCTCGTCGGACTATGAGTGGGGCCTGATCTCCTTCCCCCTGCTGATCGCCGTTCAGCCGGACAATCCCGGCGTACCCCTGAACAAGGCCGCCTGGGAGAAGCTCTGCCGCTTCGACAAGCCCTTTCTCACCCTGTTTGGCGAACTGGACCCCGTGGCCAAGGGTTGGGAGGTTCGCGCCCAGGCGAGCATCCCCGGCGCCTTGGGCCAAAAGCACCAGATCATCCCGGGGGCTGGCCACTTCATCCAGGAAGACGCCCCGGACCAACTGGTGGCCGCTGTCACGGCCTTCCTCGCGGTCAGCTAGGCTGCATCTGGCCGGCCTGCGGCCTCCCTGTGGGTTCCCAGGCCGCCCTCGCCGTGGTCTTTCTGCTTCTCTTCCTGCGCCCGCGAAAGGTTGTGACGCCATGATCACCCAACTCCAGCTGCGCCGCGACGCCCTGACCGAGAGCCGCCTTGTGGAGCTGCCCGAGCCCGAACTGGCGCAGGGCGAGGCGCTGCTGGCCATCGACCGGTTCGCCCTGACCGCCAACAATGTCAGCTACGCCCTGTCGGGCGCCACCATCGGCTATTGGGGATACTTCCCAGCGCCCGAGCCCTGGGGCCTCGTTCCAGTCTGGGGGTTCGCCGATGTCGTGGCCTCACGCCATCCTGACCTGCCCGTGGGCGAGCGGATCTATGGCTTCTTTCCCACCGCGTCTCACGTCGTCCTGGCGCCAGACGCGGTGGGGCCCCGGGGCTTTGTCGACGCCGCGCCCCATCGCTCGGAGCTGCCGGCCTTTTACAACCACTATCAGCGGACAACCGGCGAGCCCGAGGCCATGCAGGCCCTGGAGGACGAGCGGTGCCTGCTTCTGCCCCTGCTGGGCACCGGCTACCTGCTCTATGACTATCTGGTCGACAACGGCTTCTTCGGCGCCGAACAGGTGCTGGTGGGCAGCGCTTCGTCCAAGACGGCCATCGGCCTGCTCAACATGCTGGCGCGCCATCCAGCGCCCCGGCCCCGGGTGGTCGGCCTGACGTCCCCGGGGAACATGGCCTTCGTCGAGGGGCTCGGCCTCTGCGACCAGGTGATCGCCTATGGCGACATTGACGGCCTCGACGGGGCGGTCGCCTCGGCCTTCGTCGACATGGCCGGAGACGGGGCGGTGATCGGGGCCATCCACCGCCGGTTCGGCGCCCAGTTGAAGCTGAGCTGCGCGGTGGGCGCCACCCATTGGGACCAGCCCCGCGCCACCGGTAAGGTGGAGGGCGCGCCCTCGCACGACTTCATCTTCATCCCCGCCCACATCGCCAAGCGTGACGGCGATCTGGGGCCTGGCGTCATCCAGCGTCGCACCCAGACCGAAACCCTGCGGATGGTCGAGGAGCTGAAGGGCAGTCTGGCCCTGCGCCACGTTTCCGGCCCGGACGCCGTCCGCACGGCGATGAGCGATCTCGTCGCCGGCCGCACGCCGCCCACGGTCGGCCTCATCGCCAGCCTGGCCTGAGGCAGGAGAGGGCGGTTAGGCCCTCCCCAACCGCTGCAGGAAGAGATCGGCGATCTGGTCGCCGTGGGTGTCCTGCAGAAAGTGGCCGGCTTCAGGGATCAGGTCGAAGCTCGCCTGGGGGAAGCTCCCCGCCCAGGTCCGGCCCCAGGCTTCGGTAAAGACCTCGTCGGCGCCGCCCCAGATGAAGTGGATCGGTCCGGTCCAGGTCGAAACCGCCGCGTGCCAGTCGATCTGGGCATGGGCTGCGCCGCCTTCGGGGTTGTCGAAGGGCAGGCTTAGGGGGAAGCGCCGGGGGCCGGCATGGCCCGCGCGTCCGAGGCCCTCAAACGGCGCGTCATAGCCCCGCCTGGCCGTCTCCCCGGCCGGGCTGAGCTCCGGCTTGGCTCCGGTCTGGATCAGGGCGAACAGGTCGGCCGGACCCATATGCCCCAGGGCGAGCGCCATGAACCAGCCCAGCGAGAGGCGCTCGGGCACATTGGCGCCGAACAGCCCGTCCGGCTTCCATTGGGCGTTCCATTGAACGAGCCGCGGCGTGTACGCATAGGCTGCGTGATGCAGCCAGGTGTTCATGATCACCAGGCGCTCGAACCGCTCGGGCTCGCGGGCGACCTGCGCCAGGCTTATGGGCCCACCCCAGTCCTGGCAGAACAGGGTGATGTTCCGCAGGTCGAGTTTCTCGATCAGGGCCCGATGCGCCTGGACATGGCGGTCGATGGAATACCATCCGTCGTCCACGACCTTGTCGGACCGGCCAAAGCCTATGTGGTCGGCGGCGATGCAGCGGTAGCCGGCTGCGGTCAGGCGCCGGATCAGGTGCCGGTTCAGATAGGACCAGGTGGGCATGCCGTGCATCAGCAACGCGACTGGGCCGTCCCGCGGACCTTCGTCCACATAGTGCATCCGCAGGCCCTGGAAGCTGGCGTAGCGTGGCGCATAGGGGAAGTCGGTCAGTCCGGCGAAGGCCGCCTCGGGCGTGCGCAGATAGGCGACGCCGTCGGCGGTGGTCTGGAGCTCTGGGGCGCGGGTCATCATCCGGGCCAGTAGACGAATTCGTCGGCCTCGGTGGCGGGATCGCCCAGGGTCTTGTCGACCATCACCGGCACCGAACCGACATTGGGGAACAAGGGCCCGCGACCGGCCGCCTGGTGGGCCGCCAGCAGGGCCTTCAGCTCGGCCACCTTCTCAGGATTGGACGCCGCCAGATTGGTCTGCTCGGTGGGGTCGGCGGCCAGATGGTAGAGCCAGTCCTTCTTCGGCAGGTCCGAGGTCTGCAGCTTCCAGCCCTTGTGCAGGACGGCGCGGTAATAGCCGCTCTGCCAGAAGAGGGTGTCGTGCGGCGCCCGGCCGGGGCCTGCGCCCATCAGCCAGGGCGTCAGGTCCACGCCATCGATCACCCGGTCGCTCGGCGTCTGGGCGCCGGCCGCCGAAGCCAGGGTCGGCATCAGGTCGATATGGGCCACCGGATCGCTCAGCTGCGAGCCCGCGGGAATCCGGCCCGGCCAGGAGATGAACATCGGCGTGCGCAGCCCGCCCTCGAAGAAGGTCATCTTCCATCCCCGATAGGGCTGGTTGACCTCGGGCAGGCCGATATAGCCCGCGCCCCCATTGTCGCTGGTGAAGACCACGATGGTGTTGTCCGCCAGGCCCTGGGCCTCGAGGGCGGCCATGATCTTGCCGACGCTGCGGTCCAGGGCCAGCATCATGGCGCCATAGACCCGCAGCCGGTGGTCCTTGATCTGGGGCAGGGCGTCATAGTCGGCGCGGGTGGCCTGCAGGGGCGTGTGGATCCCCCAGTGCGCCAGATAGAGCAGGAAGGGGCGGTTGCGGTTGGCCTCGATCACCTTCACCGACTCCTCGGTGTAGTAGTCGGTGAGATAGCCCCGCGGCGCGAACATCGGCCCGCCGTTGAACTTGGCCGCCGCCTGCATCCGCGCCCAGAGGAACTTGTCGATGGGGTCGAAGTCCACCTTGGCGTTGACCACATTGGGATCGTCCTCGGGCAGATAGAGGCCGCTGGCCATCAGCAGGCTCTCGTCGAATCCCTGGGCGTTGGCGCTGAACTCCTCGGTGTCCCCCAGGTGCCATTTGCCGATATGGACGGTGTGGTAGCCGCGGGCCTTGAGCACCTCGGCCAGGGTGATCTCGCTGCCCGGCAGGCCCTGCTCGGCCATGGGCGGCATCTCGCGGGCCCGCTCGGCGTCCCGCAGCATGGGATGGGGCCGCGAGCCGTCATTGTAGAACAGCGGGAGAATGCGGGTCATGCCGTCAGGGGTCGGGGTGAACTCGAACCCGTGCCGGGTGGCGTAGCGTCCGGTCATGATCATGGCCCGGGACGGGGCGCAGGTGGCCTGGCCGGCATAGGCCTGGGTCAGGTTGGCGCCCCGGGCGGCCAGGGCGTCGATATTCGGCGTCTGCACCAGGCCGCCGGCGATCCCGCCGCCGAAGGTGCTGATGTCGTTGATCCCCAGGTCGTCGGCGAGAATGACGATCACGTTCGGCGGGCGATCCCCGCCCACCGCCTGGGCCGGGCCGCGATCCCAGACGATCTCCTGGTTCGCAGCGATCTCCTGCTTGCCCAGATTGCCGACCAGGAAGAGCAGGATGGACTTGTAGTTGGCCGCCCCGAGGGCGACCACGACGACGAGCGCCGCCGCGAGGCCGAGCCAGATTTTCCGCGCCATCGTCGCCCTCCCCAGGCTTCATTTATATTGGCACGCTACACGCCAATGTGTGGATAGCTCAAGCGCTTTCCCTGGGCCGCGCCTGGGCGCAAGTCGCCATGGACGTTGGCCGCCGTCTGGGCATATTATGGCAGACCGTATGCAATAAGTCGGGGGCTCGGATGTTGATCGGCGCGATCCTGGGGCGCATGGCCAAGGCCCATCACTGGCTCCGATACGGGGCCGCCAGCCTCGTCTGCGCCGTGCTGGCCGCCAGCCCGGCCCAGGCCCAGCCTGTGGCGGCGGCGCGCCCCAACATCGTCCTGATCCTGGTGGACGACGCCGGCTATACCGACTTCGGCGCCTATGGGAGCGAGATCGCCACCCCGACCATCGACGCCCTGGCCGCCCGGGGCGTGCGCTTTTCCAACTTCCACGCCACCCCCATGTGCGCGCCGTCGCGGGCCATGCTGATGACCGGCGTCGACAGCCACACCGCCGGCGTCGCCAACCTGCCGGAAACCACGCCCAGGGCGCACCGGGATCTGCCCGCCTATCAGGGGCGTCTGGCGCCGGGCGTGGAGACCATCGCCACCCGGCTGAAGCGCGGCGGCTATCGGACCTACATGGCCGGCAAGTGGCACCTGGGTCACGGACCCGGCGACCTGCCCGACGCCCATGGCTTCGACCGCGCCTTCGCCATGGACGCCACAGGCGCCGACAACTGGGACCAGCGGTCCTACTTCCCCCTCTATGAGCGGGCGCCCTGGTTCGAGGACGGCGAGCCGGCGACCCTGCCCAAGGACTTCTATTCGTCCGCCTTCCTCGTCGATCGGATGATCGCCTATATCGACAGCGCCCAAGGGGGAGAGGCGGCGCGTCCCTTCTTCGCCTATCTGCCGTTTCTGGCCATCCACATTCCGGTCCAGGCGCCGGAGGCCTTCGTCCGCAAGTATGAGGCGACCTATCTGGAGGGCTGGGCCGCGCAACGCGCCCGGCGTCGGGAGGGGGCGATACGCTCAGGCCTGATCGCCGCCGACACGCCCATGGGGCCGGCGCCCGGCAGCGTGGCCGACTGGAACGCTCTGACGGCCGACGAACAGGCCCTGGCCGCCAAGACCATGGCGGTGAACGCCGGCATGCTGGAGGCCATGGACCATCACCTGGGCCGGCTGGTGGCCCATCTGAAGGCCCGCGGCCAGTACGACAACACCCTGTTCGTGGTGCTGTCGGACAACGGACCCGAGGCCGGCGACCCGACCGTCCATCCCCTGTTCCGCGCCTGGATGCGGCGACAGGGCTACAGCCAGGAGGTCGAGACCCTGGGCGGGCCCGGGACCTATGGCGCCATCGGTCCCGGCTGGGCGAGCGCGGCGGCCGCGCCCGGCGCCCTCTACAAATTCTATGCCGGCGAAGGGGGCTTGCGCGTGCCGCTGATCCTGGCCGGTCCCGGCCTGCCGCAGGGCCAGACCGAGCGCGCCTTCACCCTGATCTCCGACATCGCGCCCACCGTGCTGGATCTGGCGGGAGTCGCCGACACCGGGCCGCCCATGCACGGCCGCAGCCTGGGTCCGGTCCTTCGCGGGCAGGCCGGCGCCGTCTATGGGCCGCAGGACCCGGTGGGGCTGGAGGCGGCGGGCGAGGCGGCGCTGTTCAAGGGGGACTACAAGCTGACCCGCAACGCCGGCGCCTGGGGCGAGCCGGCCTGGCGGCTCTATGACATCGTCCGCGATCCGGGCGAGACCCGCGACCTTGCCGCCGAACAGCCGGCCCGGGTGGCCGAGATGCTGGCCGACTACGAGGCCTATGCCAGCGCCGTGGGCGCGGCCGAGATCCCGGAGGGCTTTTCCGCCGACCGCCAGGTGGCGGCGAACCTGGGGCTGCACATCCTCGCGGACTTCCGCATCCCGCTTTTGGTGGGCCTGGGTCTGATCCTGCTCGTCGTCGCCGCGGCGGTGCTGGGCGCCCGTCGCTATGGCCGCCGTCAGCCGGAGCGGGCGGCGCGTCTGGGCCGGCTGGCCATGCGAGGCCTGTTGGGGGCGGTGGGCCTGCTCTTCGTGGCCATCGCCCTGCGCATCTGGACGCGGCCCGAGGCCATGGCCGCCACCCTGGGCCTCGCCGCCCAGAGCCCGCTTGGCCTGGCCACCCTGCGCGCCGATATGGGCGCCTTCTTCGCCGGCGGCGGACTGTTCGTCCTGGCGGCGGCGGTGCGCGCCGAGCGGCGTTGGCTGGTTCCGGCCCTGGTGCTGCTGAGCCTGGCCCTGGCGGGCCGGATCGTCAGCCTGCTGGCCGGCGGCTGGGACCTGATGTCGCTCCCGCCCATGGTGCTGGAGGCGGCGCTGATCCTCATCCTGGCGTGGGGGTGGCGCAGTCTCGCGCCCCGGTGAGGGGCTCCCAAGCTATAGTTAACGCTATCTTCAGGGCCGCCGGGCGAGGATTTTAGGCATTCTGGGAGGCCCCATGACCGCCGTCCGCGCTCCGACCCCAGTTCTCCGCCACCCGGCCGTCGATGATTTCGCCCGGGACGGCGCCCACGTCTTCGACGATCTCGTGGATCCCGCCGCGGCGGCCGCCCTCCTGGCCGACATCCGCGCGACCCGTCCCTTCGACCACAGACTGTTTCTCACCGAGGCGGAGTTCGACGCCGACCCGCAGTATGTGGGGGTCAATCCCCGCCCGGGCCGCAACCTTCTGGAGCGGTTCGAGGACCGGCTGGGCTTCGTCGAGGAGGCGCCTCATATCGCCTCGGCCCTGCAGGCCCTGCTGGGCGAGGGCTATGAACTGCTGAACCGCAAGGTGGTCTGCGGCGTGCCCCAGGCCGCCGTGCCCGATTGGCTGCGCCAGCGGATCCTCGGCAATCCGGTGAACAATCTCGGCGCCTATGTGCGGCCGGACTATCGCGACGTGACCTATTTCTACGGCATCGACTTCCACCAGGACCTGATCGACTACCGCGACCGCCCGGCCGACTTCCTGACCCTCTATGTCTATCTCCATCCGGTGGGCCGGCAGGACGCGCCCCTGTTCCTGCTGACCGGCAGCCATCGCCTGGGGGGGACGGTGTTTCCCCACGATCTTCAGCGGGACGGCCCAGAGGCCTGGACCTATCGCGATGGCCGCGGGGGCAAGGTGGAAACGCGTCAGCGCCTGCTCACCGGGCCGGCGGGCTTCGCCGCCATCTGGCACGCCTGCACCCTGCACGGCACCCAGCCCGACGCCGCCGATCACGAGCGGATCTCCCTGCGCTATCTCCTGGCCCGCGGGCATGGACCTGCAGGCCTGGACGCGGTGAACGCCGACCTCGCGGGGCCGCTCTCCCTGCCGCAGACCCGCACCGACCTCGCCCCGGACGGCCGCGCGGCCGTGAAGGGCAATATCGTCAACCAGGCCTGAGGCCCGGCTCAGTCGTCTTCAGTGGCTGAGCAGGAGATAGCGGCTGGGCTCGTCCAGCAGCGTGCGGGTCACCCCGCCGAATACCCATTCCCGCAGCCGGCTCTGGCCATAGGCGCCGGCCACGATCACGCAAAGCAGGAAGAAGACCTTGATCTGGAACGCGAAGGCGGGATTGCCGTGGACGAGGCCCCAGACCAGTCCGGCAGCGAGGAAACCGTTATAGAGGCCCTGGTTGGCGGCC